>CAYZLB010000076.1:3498-11895 GCA_964479235.1 uncultured Desulfohalobiaceae bacterium | reverse complement strand
GATGAAGTTTTGGTTTCCAGACCGACGTTTCGCCTCTTGCTGGGCATAGCCCGTCTTGGGCATCTGCTCTCCCCCCACATCTATACGAACGATGAAGTAGACGGAGTGCGCGCCCTTGTTCACAAGCAATACGGGCTTGCAGCCCGGTAAAACGTGTTATCAGTTAGTTGTTATCAGTATGAGTGACTCGAATTACAATGAAAAACTGATGACGTCTTCCCATCCAAAATCTGCGGCAACATTCAGGAGATCCCATGCATCACGATACGAATGCATCACATCAGCAAGGCACCCTGTATGGTATCGGTGTCGGACCCGGGGATCCGGATCTTATCCCTGTCAAGGCGGTAAAGATTCTGCAGACTGTTAATATCATCTTCACTGCTTCCTCTACCAAAAATGACCACAGCCTGGCTGTTCGGGTGGCCGGCCCACATTTGCCCCCGGGCATACCGGTCCATAATCTGCCCTTTCCCATGAGCCGGAACCTGAACACTGTGCGTGCAGCATGGACCGAAAACGCCCAAACGGTTCTGGGATTTCTGGAGCAGGGCCGAAACGCTGCATTTTTGACCATGGGCGATCCTTTGACCTACTCCACCTTCAGCTATCTCCTGCGCACCATGCACCACATGGCTCCCAACGTGCCTATAATCACCATCCCGGGCATCACCTCTTATCAGGCTGCAGCCGCAGCCACCAACACCCCTCTGGTGGAAGGGGAAGAAAGTCTGCTTCTGCTTTCCGGGGTGAAGGGCGGCAATGGCATCCGTCAGACCGCCTTGCAGGCGGACACCGTCGTCTTTCTCAAGGTCTACAAGAAATGCGCACACATTGTGGACAGTCTGGATGAATGCGGTCGATTACAATCCAGTGTGGGCGTGGTTCGGTGCAGTTTTCCGGATCAGGAAGTCATCCGCGATCTGAGCAAGCTGGCGGAAAAGGACCCCAAGTACTGGACTCTGATCTTATCCAGAAAAAAGGACCCCTATGCAGCGGAAGAATAAGTCTTTGATCCGGTCCTTGCAGGCGTCTTTCGTTCTTTCCCTGGGCCTGATTCTGATCCTGGTCTTCCTGATTCAAGGGGTCGGCCTTTATGATCTGACCCGTGATGTGGGCTGGCCCATACTCCGGATCATCTTCTTCGTCGCCCTGGGTCTGGCGGCCGGAGAAATCATCGAGGCCACCGGCTGGACCCGGTCCCTGTCTGTTCTGGCCCGGCCCCTCTTCTCCTTTGCCCGCCTGGGAGAACGGTGCAGCGCTTCTTTTACCACCGCATTTGTCTCCGGGGTGACGGCCAACGGGATGCTGGTCTCGTTTTACGACCGCGGTCTCATTGACAAAAAGCGCCTGTTCTTGACAAATTTCATCAATCAGCTGCCGGCCTTTTTTCTCCATCTGCCCACTACCCTGTTCGTTATTCTGCCTTTGACCGGAACTCCTGGCAGCGTGTATCTCCTGCTCATCTTTGTGGCCGCTGTCCTTCGCACCGGGCTGTGCGCCTTGTACGGGCGACTCCGGCTTTCACCCCCGACTGAAGACCCAGAAGAGCGCCCAAAAGCCGGCGATAAGGGCAAATCATCCGCCCTGGAGATACCCGGTCTTATTTTGAGCCGGGTCCCCGGACGACTTGCCCGTATCGTTCAGTTCGTTGTTCCTATCTATCTCCTGGTCTATGCCTTGCATCGTCTGGGATGTTTCGATTTTATCCGGACAGCTATGGCCGGAACAGCAGTCAGCGCCCTGATCCCCATAGAGGCCTTATCCATGGTAGTGGTCAGTTTCCTGGCTGATTATACCTCCGGTTTTGCCACCGCCGGAGCCTTGGCCTCTTCCGGTATTTTGAGCAGTCATCAGGTGGTTCTGGCCCTGCTTTTGGGCAATGTGATCGCGCTCCCCATCCGCAGCCTGCGCCATCAATTGCCCCGTTACCTGGGGATTTTTTCTCCCAAGCTGGGCACCCAGATCCTGGTTATGGGCCAAAGCCTGCGGGTGGCCAGTCTGCTTCTGGTCGGGGCCGGGTATATGCTGGTGGGCTGGGGATGAGTGTTCAGCTTTGCCGGGTTGATCAAGGATGAAATTTGGGAGTTTCGGCCAGATGCGTGAGAGTCACCCCCTCTTCGTTCCCTGGTCCTCCCTGGGAAAGTCTTCTTCTTATGGCTCCGGCCATCTTCTCATTTTTTCGATGCGTTAGAAGAAGACCGACACGTAAGCTAACTTTTCGATTCAAACGAGCGCTGCCTCTTACTGCGCTGACACCTTAAACCAACACAACACATGAAAACAATCCGAGGTTCTCAATGCCCAACTCTCATACAATCTCTCCCCAGGAAATCGAAACCCGGTCCATGTCCATCATTGACCGAGAAGTCCCTGAACCTCGTCCTTTTTCCGGCCCCCAATGGCCCATTGTCCGGAGGATGATCCATGCCTCGGCCGACTTTGAACTCCTGTCCCTGGTCCATTTCCATTTCCGGGCTGTGGAAGCAGGGATACAGGCTATGCAGGCGGGATGCCGAATAATAACGGATACCCGCATGGCTCGGGCCGGGATCACACAAGGCCGTATGCAGCGTCTGGGCTGCAGGGTGGAGTGTCTTCTGGACCTGCCCGGACTGGATGAAAAAGCCGCACAGCGAGGCATGACCAGATCTGCGGTAGGCATGGAACAGGCTGTTGTTTCAGATACACAGACCATCTTTGTCATCGGCAACGCACCCACTGCCTTGTTTTCCTTGATCCAGGCCATGCAGAAGGGAACCGGAAAGGCAGAGCTTATTGTGGGTATGCCGGTCGGGTTTGTCGGTGCCGCGGAATCTAAGCAAGAGCTTGTGCAGATCTCGGACCTCCCCTGGATAACCATAACCGGTCGTAAGGGCGGCTCGCCCCTGGCTGCGGCCTGCGTAAATGCCCTGGCTGAACTGGCCCTGGAAAATCAGACATCAGAAGTCAGCCGTCAGAGATCAGAGGGCAGATTGAACTTATAAGTACATATGCAACGTGATCTTATGACCCGAAAAAAAACTTTACGAACCGGCTTCACCACCGGCTCGGCCGCAGCGGCCGGAGCCAAAGCCGCCACCCTGGTCCTTGGTGGCCATGCAATCCCGTCAGATGTGGATATTCCTTTGCCCGACGGGGAACGGATGCACGTTCCCATCCAGGGATGCCGGAGCGGTGAAAACGGGATCAAATGCACGGTGATCAAGGACGGAGGCGACGATCCCGATGCCACACATCTGGCCGGGATTACTGCTGCCGTAGAGACTGGTCCAGGCGAGCGGAACAAAGGTGAGATCGATATTTGCGGCGGGAGCGGCGTGGGCCTGGTGACCAGGCCCGGCTTGCCTGTTCCCGTGGGACAGGCGGCCATCAATCCAGCCCCTCGGGAACAGATTCGCCGGGCCGTGAATGAAGCTCTGCTCATCACCGGACTTTCCGGTCCCTTGCAGGTGACAATCTCTGTAGCTGATGGGGAAAAAATTGCCGGCAGAACATTCAATCCCCGGCTGGGCATCACTGGAGGGATCTCCATCCTGGGTACCCGGGGAACAGTGCGGCCGTATTCCCATCAGGCCTACAGGGATACCATCACCGCCTGCCTGGACGCTGCGACAGCTCAAAACATATCCAGGGTGGCCCTGTGCACCGGTGGACGCAGCGAGCGTTTTCTGCGCAGTATGCATCCCGAGCTGCCGGAAGCTGCCTGCATTCTGGTGGCCGACTTTCTGTCTTTTTCCTTGCAGGAAGCTTCCCGGAGGAATTTTGCCCGGATTAGCTATGCCTGTTTTTTTGGCAAGCTGGTCAAGGCAGCCCTGGGATATCCATATACGCATGCCAAAAAATGCAGCATTGATTTTACTGCCCTGTCCTCCTGGTGCCAAAAGGCAGGCCTGGAACAAATACGAAGCCAGGAAATAAAGGCCTGCAACACCGCCCGCCAGACCCTGGACATTATCCGCACCGACCCTGATCCCCAGCCGGTGATCCGGGCCGTAGCCGCTCGAGCCCTGGCTACCATTCAGGGATTCGTCGGCCGGACAAGGGGAATCGATCTGGTTGTCTTCGACGACCAGGGAGAGCTGGTGATTGAATTGTAACTATTCAGTCAATCTGAGAAAATGTTTTTTAGCCAGGCGCAAAAAATTCAGAACTGATAACAGACAACTATTAACTATTGACACTTCGTATATGCCCATACACGTTATTGGACTCGGAATGGATCACCAGAACCAGCCTCCTTCAGTCCGCGAACTATTACATTCCTGCACCATGCTGGTTGGAGGACAGCGCATGCTGGAAGCCTGTGCAAGCTATCCGGCCAGAAAAGTCCAAATCAAAGCCCCTTTGGAGAATATCCTGTCCGAAATCCGAGCGTGCCAGGCTCAAGGAGAAAGCATCGCCGTTCTGGCCGACGGCGATCCCTTGTTCTATGGCATCGGTCGCAGGCTGCTTCAGGATCTCCCTGCCAGCGACCTGCATTTTTGGCCCGGAATAACCGCTCTGCAGACCGCGGCAGCCAGACTGAAGATCCCCTGGGATCAGGTGCCAA
This sequence comes from uncultured Desulfohalobiaceae bacterium, assembly GCA_964479235.1. Lineage (GTDB taxonomy): Bacteria > Desulfobacterota > Desulfovibrionia > Desulfovibrionales > Desulfothermaceae > Desulfovermiculus. Next base: position 7,343 of record CAYZLB010000076.1, on the reverse strand, counting down.
CCGTCTCCCTGCACGGTCGCCCGGAGCTTCACCCCCTGCTCAGGCTCATGTCCAGGCTCATGTCCAGGCATGAACTTATTGGAGTGTATACCGATGCAACCTGGTCCCCGGACGCTCTGGCCCGGGAATTTTTGGACCGGGACATAGACCACTTCCACCTCCATGTCTGTCAGGATTTGGGCCTGTGCACGGAAAAAGTCCTCACTCTGGACTGTGCCCAGGCAGGGGATATGCGCTTTTCAGCGCTAAATTTCGTTCTCTTGGAACGGACACAAAACCCGGAAAGAAAACTTACTTTAGGGACTCCGGAAGAACATTTTGTACGTGAAAACAGCCTGATCACCAAAATGGAAATCCGTTCCACGGCCCTGGGGTGTTTGCATATTCAACCCGGACACACTGTCTGGGACATAGGAGCCGGGTGCGGGTCCATCGGGTTGGAGGCCACCCTGCTGGCTTGGAATGGCCGGGTGATCTGCGTGGAAGCTGATCCAGAGCGGGCTGAGCATATTCGCACGAACAGGGCCCGAACCGGAGCATATGCCCTGGATATTGTGATTGCTAACGCCCCGGAATGCTTTCCTGGATTGCCTGATCCGGACCGGATTGTCATCGGCGGAGGAATAAGCCGCAATCCGGATCTTGTGCCCCGGGCCCTGGAGCGTTTGCGCCCAGGAGGAAAGATCATGATTTTGTGCACCCTGCTGTCCACCCTGGAGCAGGCCAGAGAGCAGCTGGCCAAAGCCGGACTGCAAGCCGACGTACACCAGATCAGCATTTCCCGCTCCCGGCCCGTGGGTATGGACAAACGCCTGGAACCCTTGAATCCGGTCTTTCTGGTCAGCTTTGCCTTCGGCAAATCTGACAATCCTTTTGGGCCAAAGCGCCCAAAAAGGAAGACATGAATCAATAATCGAGTGTCTGGTCATCATTTTCAAATGGCCACTTTGATGCTTCTGTGCTCAGAAGCAAAAATTATAATCAGGAAAACGGCCACATGTCACAGCCTCAAGTTTTTTTCATAGGCGCCGGTCCTGGAGATCCGGAACTCTTAACCATTAAGGCCCAGCGGCTGATCCAGGAGGCCGATCTTGTCCTCTATGCCGGATCACTGGTTCCCCGGGAAATTCTGACCTGGGCCAAAAATGGTTCTCAAATTCTGGACTCCTCAGGCATGACCCTGGAGCAGACTCACGCCGCCCTGGTCCAGTGCGCACACAAGGGTGGCAAAGCGGCCAGGGTGCATACTGGTGATCCATCCTTATATGGTGCTATTCTGGAGCAGATGCGCCTTTTACAGCAAGAGAACATCGCCTGTCAGGTCGTCCCGGGAATCACAGCCGCCTTTGCCGCCGCAGCCAAAGCAGCCCTCTCCTTTACCGTTCCGGAACAGACCCAGACCCTGATCTTTACCCGCATGACCGGCCGGACTCCGGTCCCGGAAAAAGAACGTCTCCGGGATTTGGCTGCTCACCACTGCAGTCTGGCCATCTATCTTTCCGCCTCTCTGGTCCAGGATATGGTCCAAGAACTACGGATCGGGGGACTGCCGGACACAACTCCAATTTGTGTCGGTTCCAGCATCGGCTGGCCGGCAGAGGATCTGCTGTGGACTGATTTGAAGAATCTGGAACAGGAGGTAGCCGGCAGGGGCATCACCCGCCAGGTCGTCTTCCTTGTTCTTCCCGGACAGGAAGAGAGCCAATCTCGGGCCTCCAGGCTGTACAGTCCGGAGTTTAGCCATGGATTTCGATCAGCCAGGGCTGAAAATGAATAAACCGGCAGTATTTGCCCTGACCAGGCAGGGCGCTGCATTGGCCCGGATCTTGGCTGCCGGCCTCAATGCCCGGGTCTTCCTGCCCCAGGATCTGGCCATAGAGGGAGAGGAAGGTTTTGCAAATTTGAAAACCGGGGTGCAAAGGATTTGGACCACCTCCTCCCGGCTTGTCTTTATCGCAGCCGCTGGTCTGGTTGTCCGGACCATCGCCCCTTTGCTTCAGGGCAAAGACCGGGATCCGGCCGTGGTAGTAGTCGACCATCAGGGCCGCTTTGCGGTCAGCCTCATATCCGGCCATTTGGGCGGAGCCAACAACCTGGCCCGGGAAACAGCCGCCCTGCTCCAGGGGCAGGCGGTGATCACCACCGCCACTGACTCTTTGGGTCTTTTGGCCATCGACTGCATTGCCAAAAGCAAAGATATGGGCCTGGAGCCAGTATCCGGGATCAGGAAGGTCAACGCCGCCCTGCTTCGGGAAGAACCAGTGCGCATAGCAGATCCGGAAGATCGCCTGGGCTGGAAAAAGGGGCGTCCCACCGGCTATATCATGGATGAGCCGGATCAGTTCTCCGGTCCTCTCGTCCAGATCAGCTGGGAAGCAAATCCCGGCCTTGACGCCGATCTCATCCTTCGTCCCCGTTGCCTGGTAGCCGGAGTGGGCTGCAATACAAAGACCTCCAGCCGGGAGATCCTGGAGCTTCTCCATGGTGTATTCACTGCCAACAACCTCTGTTTATCCAGCCTGCAATGTCTGGTCAGTACCAGCAAAAAAGCGCAGGAACCCGGCCTGCTCCAGGCCGCAGACTCCCTTGGCCTCAACCTGATCTGTATCGAACACCACCTGCTCCAGGATATAGAAGTCCCCAACCCGTCAGCCACCGTACATAAACACATGGGAGTTTCCAGTATATGCGAAGCAGCAGCCATAGTGCATACCAATCGCGGACGGCTTCTGGTTCCCAAGACCAAGAGCCGAAACGCCACACTGGCCGTGGCCGTGCAGGCCTGAGTTTAGTTGGTTTGGGACCCGGCGCAGCCGATCTTATGGCTCCGCGGGCCAGACAGACCCTGCTTCAGGCCGAAACCATTGTCGGTTACGCCACATACATAAAACTTTTGGAACAAGAGTTGGTGCAGGGCAAAGAGGTGATCAGCACTGGTATGACCAAAGAGGTAGACCGCTGCCGGGCCGCCCTGGAAGCCGCCTGCCAAGGCCGGCGTACAGCTGTGGTCTGCAGCGGCGACAGCGGTATCTATGCCCTGGCTGGCCTGATCCTGGAACTCATGGAAGAAAGGGATTTAATCGGCAGGTTGGACCTGGAAATTATACCCGGCATTCCTGCCCTGGCTGCGGCTGCGGCCAGCCTGGGGGCGCCTTTGATGCACGATTTCGCCAGCATCAGCTTAAGTGACCTGCTCACCCCTTGGGAGGTGATTGAAAAACGGATCCGGGCTGCGGCTGAGGCCGATTTCGTCATTGTCCTGTACAATCCGCGGTCCAAGACCAGAACCTGGCAACTCAAGAGCGCCTGTTCCCTGATCAGTGCCTGCCGCTCCGGAAATACGCCGGTAGGAGTGGTCAAAAGTGCCTCCAGAAAGGATGAACAGGTTACCCTGACCAGCCTGGAAGGCCTTGACACCGGAATGGTAGACATGAAATGTTTAGTGATTGTTGGAAATTCCCAATCCAGAACAGTAGGGAATTGGCTGCTTACTCCCCGGGGATATGCCGGCAAATACAATCTGGCCCAGGAAAACGGAGGATGATATGCCTACAACCGAATGTCACGACATAAATCTCTATTATGAGATACACGGCTCAGGTTTTCCTGTTGTCTTTATCAGCGGACTTGGGGCCGGCACCTGGGCCTGGGAGCCACAGATCCCGTTTTTTTCCCGCAGGTATCAGATGATATCCTTTGACAACCGGGGAGCAGGCCGGAGCAGTACCCCGCCGGGGCCATACAGCATTGAACAGATGGCCTTGGACAGCATCAGGCTCTTACATTCCCTGGACATCGATAAAACTTTTGTGGTCGGCCTGTCTATGGGCGGAATGATCGCCCAG
>CAYZLB010000076.1:2164-3398 GCA_964479235.1 uncultured Desulfohalobiaceae bacterium | reverse complement strand
ATTTGACTGTTCCAAAAGGCTCTCCAAGATCAAGGCCCCGACCCTGGTCCTGGCCGGAGAGGACGACCAGCTCATTCCAGCGGAGAATGCCCGGCGCATGGCCGAACATATTCCGGACAGTCAGGTCTCCATCCTTCCTGATGCTGGACATCTCATCCATATGGAACAGACCCAAGAATTCAACAAAGCCATCGATACATTCTTTCAGGCGAGAGCAATGAAGTAACTTGACTTTGGACGTGTCGAACCAGGTTTTCCGATCGTCTTTCATCTTTTGTCTCTCATACATCATAATGTTTTCCCGCTACTCGCATAAATAACCAGGCAAACAAATTCAATGACCAGGATAAGAAAAAGCAGGATGCTCAATTGCGGGATCAGGGGCTTGGATGAATTGATAAAAGGGGGAAGTTCACCTTATCCGTGAAACTCTGTCATAAAAAACAAAAAAATTGAACCACAAAGGCACTAAGTCCACGAGGGAAGAAGCACCAAGGAGCATATTTTTCATTTGCCGGGCATCGGCAAATGAAAAGGCAGACTTCTCCAAAACAGTTACCCGGTTTTGGAGAATATCCAGCTCTGTGTCGTTGTGACCTTCGTGCTTTTAAGTGACAGGCAAAATATAGATATTCCGGCACCTGTAGTGGCGATCCTTCGCGGATTCAGTCTCCGTCTGGGCGGCAATTCAATCAGTCCGTTTGTTGGTGGCTTGTCGCGTCGTAGAAAAGACAGACGGAAGTTGTTTGGAAAGAGTTGGTCGCGGCAAGAAGAAGTATGTGTCTTCTCCCATCTGTAGCATGAAGGAGGTAACGGGAGATGTGAGCTTCCCCCTTCGGCCGTGACACCCTTGGGTGGTTTTCTAGGAGGAGGCTTTTGTGAAGGATCTTGAGTCTCCTCCTGGTCATCTTCCTACCACCAACAAAAAGCCCGGCCGGGTGTCGTCTTTGTGCCCTGGTTGCAGGGCAGGGATTGCGTCCGCTGGTCAGCAGTTCAGCCTCCGCTGATCTGGTGAGCTGGGGAGAGGACAAGCCGGAAGCCTATGTTGTTGTTCGTGTTCTCCGGCCTGTTGTTGTTCCGGTTGGCCGTGCGGCAGTTCCTGGCGTTGTTGTTCCAACTGCCGCCGCGATTGACGCGGTTCGAGCCTCTATGAGGACACAACCCCAAAGCGGTTAAGGACCATGCGCCGGAAGGGGATGCTGTCTCCGGCAGTGGCAGGGTTCGTATAAAACAC
>CAYZLB010000076.1:0-2064 GCA_964479235.1 uncultured Desulfohalobiaceae bacterium | reverse complement strand
CTCCAGCCTGGCAGCGAAAAACGCCGAGCCTGTCCCTGCCTTGAGGGCTGAAGTTATCCCTCACTCAATTTCGAATTGAGCGCGGTTCTGTTGGTATGTTTCTTGTAAGTTCAATCCGGCAAATTGTCTTCTTTTGCCCGGCTGGAGGCAAAGCTGACCTATGAGCAGGTATAACTGTTGCGCTTGCTACGACCTTGCTCGACATACCCACTGCCGAACATACCTCCTCTTCCAAAAGCAGCAATTACCAGATGCCCAGTCCACCCCGGCCGGAATGAATTTGGATTTCAACCCTTCCTTGTGGTTCAGGGATTGATCGCCCGAGATACCGGGAGTCTTGACCAAACCGGCCTCTGCAATCAACAGCGCTTTCCTGAGATATCCTCCCAAAGCTTACATCCCCCACACCATAATCTTGTGCCCTTGATACTCCCTTTCCAAGCAAAAGATCTTCTCCTCCCAGGAAACCTCCTCCCGGCGGTCAAAGACGATCAGATGCCCCTCTTTTGTCCCGCAGTGGTCCATATACTCAAAGGTCTGTCGCAGGCCTTCCGCAATGGTCTTTTCCAGGCTCTTATACAAAATTTTCAGCTCAATGACCGCTTTCTGCACCGGCCCCTGCCATCTGGTCCAGGACGGCTTTCCCGGCTTTGCGTCTGTGAGCGGCCACAGAACCAACAGATCAGTACGCATCCGCCCCAGGCCGAACTCCCGCTCCACCCGGCCTCCGGAGTTGACCACCCGCTGCAAAAAGGCCTGCATTAGAAGCTGCGGACCTGCCTCCTTGTATTGAAAACGTTCCAACCAGCTTTCCGAGTGCTCCCGGAAAAACTCCTGAAAGGCGGAAATCAGCTTATGCATATCCAGAGTGCCGTCAGTTCGGATGTACCAGGCTTGCTCATACCGGGCTTCCAGGTTGGCCTGCTGACTGACTGTCAACTCCCTGGGGATAATCTCTGCATAAATAGGATTGGAGATCTGGGGTCCTTGACTGGTATCTCTGATCAAGCCCAAATCCTGAACGTACTGCAAATCATCCAGGCACACATCCAAATCCAGGCCTTCCAGCATTGGCGTAATCACCCTCTGGACCCGTTCCTCCTGCAACTTATCCCCCAACTGATCCAGATGGGTCTCTCGTCTGGCGATAAGGTTTTCCTTGGCCTGATCCACCATCTCCTTATTAATTGTCAGGGACCGGTCCCGACCTTCCCTCATCTCAAAGCAGGTCTCATAGGCCAGGGCATTGACCAGCCAGGGTTGACCCTGGCTCAAGTGCCAAATGCAGCGTGTCGCCCCAGGGGTAAATTTCTGTCCGGACTCTTGAGTATGCTGCATGAGCAGAGTTTCGACCTCGGGCTGGAGAAAATTGCCCAAGCGCAGGGACTTGGCCTTGATGTTAAAGGCACTGCCCCCGGTAATGATTTCCTTGGTCGAGCTGGAATGGATGCGGTAATCCCGTATATCCCGTACCCCGCAAAGGATAATGGATTGGGGAAAATACTTAGGACGCCGCGTATATCCTGCCCGCAATTGGCGAAGCACGGAAATAAGTGAATCACCAATCAGGGAATCAATCTCATCCAGGAAAATGATCAAAGGCTTATCCACATATTCTGCCCAAGCGCTCAAGGCAGTGCCCAAAGCAGTCCCATGCCCGCCCCGCTCCAAAAAATCATATTTCCGTTCATCTAAAAAATTGTCTTGAAGATAGATCTGGGCATTGCGGGCCATATCCCGCAAGATATCGTTCATGGCCTGCTCAACATCTTCCCGGGCCGCCTGGGCCGCTTCCACGTTGCAGTACAAGGCCCTGTAAGTATCTTGCTCGTTCAAGTAATCCATCAGGGCTAAAAGACAGCTGGTCTTGCCTGTCTGCCTTGGAGCGTGCAGGACAAAATACTTTTTCTGGTCAATGAGCATGATGACCTCGTCAAGATCAAAGCGCTCTAAAGGCGGCAGACAATAATGATCATCACAATTGACCGGACCGGCTGTATTAAAAAAACGCATAGCCTCATCTCCTCATCCGCATCAATCCACAACCAATGGCCACACATGGGT
>CAYZLB010000075.1:0-11913 GCA_964479235.1 uncultured Desulfohalobiaceae bacterium | reverse complement strand
CCCCTGTCAACACTCTTTTCAATCTCTTTAAAAAATTGTGCCGACTCGGTGACAACTGCTTCCGCGTCCTCGTCTTTATTTTGAGGATGCCTTTACGGTAACTTTTGCCTTTTTGGAAAGAACGTTGCGTTGCAGCGACTCTGTGCCCCTGCGACGCGAAGACTGGTTTTACGGAAACAGCCCCCCTTTGTCAACGACAAATGCAAACTTTTTATAAAAATTTTATAATATCAATGATATCAGACTATTAAAATAAAAAAAAAGCAGCATGCATACTTACCGTTTACATTTTAATGTGCAGCGTCCAAAAGTAAGTTATCACGATGCACAGCCTCTCTGTGCCCGACCCGGACCTTTAAGATTTTTTCAATGTCTGTGCTTTTGCACCCGCAGATTTTCCTCAAGTCTTCGGAGCTGAAATTGCACAGCCCAAGGCCCAGCTCCTGTCCGTTCGAGTCCACGATACGGATCAAATCCCCCGGCTCAAAACAGCCCCTGACATCCTGAACGCCGATAGGGAGCAGACTCTTCCCGCGCAAGATCAAGGCATCCCTGGCCCCGGCGTCAACAACGACATCTCCCAAGGGATCCAGGTTATAGGCCAACCAAAACTTTCGTCTTGGAATTGCTCGCTCTTCCGGCATGATCCAGGTCCCCAACTCCTGTTCTGCAAAAACCTTTTCAAGAACAAACGGCACCTTCCCGGAAACTATAAGGGTCGGCACGCCGAGTTGGGAAGCCCGCCTGGCCGAAAGCAGTTTGCTGTGCATGCCCCCGGAACCTGATCGAGTCGAACCCTGGCATGTATTTTGGATATTGACCTGTTTTATGTCTTGGATGCAGTGATATTTGACTGCATCCGGCGACAGATCTGGGTTGCCTGAATACACACCATCGGCAGTGGTCAAGCTGACAAACAAATCGGCCCTGACCACATTGAGGAGCAGACTGGCCAAAAGATCATTGTCCCCGAACTTCAGCTCCCGAACTACGACGGTATCGTTTTCATTGACCACAGGGATAACCCCTTTTTCCAGCAAGGTGGCAAAGGTATTCCTCGCATTCAAGAACCTGTGCCGGCTGCGCAGATCGTCCCGGGTCAAAAGGATCTGGGCCGTTACTTTATTGTATCGTTCAAAAGCCTCATCATAACTGTGCATCAACCGACTTTGGCCCACAGCAGCAGCTGCCTGCTTTTCCGGCAGAGACAGCTGTCCCGACCCGGCAAAAACAAAGCAGCGGCCAGCGGCAACTGCCCCGGAAGAAACCAGAATGATTTGCTTCCCCTGATCGTGCAATGCAGCGATCTGATCCGCCAAGCGGTTGACCACCCGCAGATCAAGCCCTTGTTCTGAGGTGAGCACAGCACTGCCCACCTTGATGACCACAAGTTTGGCTGATTCCAGGACCTGCTTTCTCCAGGCCCGCCACGTAAAGCTCAAATCTTCAGCCGTCATCCCCGGCTCCTTTACCTCAAAATATATCCCCTGATTTCGATCATGAAACCGTGCGGTCAAGCTGCACCTTCCAGCTGCTGCATAAACCATTGTCCAACACTTTACGACGCATCTGGAGTCTGTTCCGGGCCCCTCTTTACTCTGGTCCACAAGATGCGCAACAATTCGTCTACACCTTCTTTCGTCAGAGAGGATAAGAAAACAACTCCCCGTCCTTCATCCACTGCCCGGGTCTGTAACGCCGCCAAATCCTCCCGGGACAAGAGATCGATTTTGCTCACCACCCGGATCTGTTCTTTAGCTGCCAAATCCGGATCATACAGTTCCAGTTCGGTATTGATGAAAGCAAACCCGGACCATGGATGATCAAGAGATATGTCTTCAGCGCTGAGCAGATGGACCAACAGCTTGGTCCGCTGGACGTGCCTTAAAAAGGTATCTCCCAGCCCTTGCCCCTGATGAGCGCCCTCAATGAGTCCCGGAATATCGGCCAAGACCATGTGTTGCCCATAATCGTTTTTGACCACACCTAATTGAGGAACAAGTGTGGTGAAGGGATAGGCGGCGATTTTGGGCCGGGCCGCAGATACAGTAGAAATGAATGTGGACTTGCCGGCATTGGGTAACCCGATGATCCCCACATCGGCCAGCAGTTTGAGTTCCAGGCGAAGACGTTTTGCCTCGCCCTCTTCACCGGGCTGAGCAAAGCGGGGGGTGCGCATTGTCGAGGACTTAAAGTGAGTATTACCTTTTCCCCCACGGCCACCCCGGGCCACAACATACTCATCCCCGGGTCTGACCAGGTCGCACACAATCTCCTCCCGACCATCCGGGGTGAGAAGAGTAACTACAGTTCCCGGAGGCACGTCAATGATCCTATCCCGTCCTGCCCGGCCGTACTTGTCCCTTCCTTGGCCCGGCTGGCCGTTTTCAGCTGCATACATCCGCTTCAGGCGCAGATCGTACAAGGTCAGCTTGGTGGATGACGCCTTGAGGACAACGCTTCCCCCCCGACCGCCATCTCCCCCGTCCGGCCCGCCTTTGGGAATATACTTTTCCCGGCGAAAAGAAACGCAGCCATTGCCGCCTTTTCCAGAACGAACCGTAATCACCGCCTCATCAATAAAGCGCATTTCACCCACCACATTGAGATCATCAAAGGTTGTGTTTTTCGGAAAGACAATAAAAAAAGGCAGAAGGCCGCCTGCCTCCTGCCCTTTTTGCTTCGAAAAAAAGCACATCTATTCCGCAGGGACGACGCTGACCCTGGTCTTTTGCTTCCGCTTGCGGGTATATTTTTCGTATTGAACACACCCGTCGACCCTGGAAAAAATAGTATAATCCTTGCCCAATCCGACGTTTTCTCCAGGGTGGATCTTGGTTCCCAACTGCCGAACCAGGATATTTCCGGCTTTGACCTGTTCACCGCCGAAGCGCTTCACTCCTCGCCTTTGACCGATACTGTCCCGTCCGTTACGGGAACTTCCTCCGGCTTTTTTATGGGCCATACACCCTCCTTCCTAGACTTCTATGGCTTTGACCTTGAGCACAGTGAACGCCTGCCTGTGCCCAGCCTTGCGCCGATAGTCCTTTCGTTTCTTGTGCTTGAATATGATCACCTTTCGGTCCCTGGCCTGGTCTAACACCTCACAGGTTACCTTGGCCTGGACAAGGGGATTTCCTACCTCCACACCCTGATCAGAATTGACAAACAAGACCTGATCCAGGACCACTTCCGAACCGACCTCAGCTGGCAGCTTTTCCACCTCGATGGTCTGTCCTTCCTGGACCTTGTATTGTTTGCCTCCTGTATTCACTATCGCATACATAGGCCACCTCCGCAAAAAGTAAAACACGCTTTTTATCCTCTTCCTGGACCAGAAGTCAAGCTTTTTATTCAGCCTGAAGCCACAGCCAGAACAAGGACGTCTACCTGGACCGCTCCTGCCAGACGCAGGGCCTTGGCACACTCAGTCAACGTGGTCCCGGTCGTGCTCACATCGTCGACCAGCAGGACGTGCTGTCCCCAGACCAGCTTTTTTTCAGCCCAAAACGCACCCCGCACGTTTCGTAATCGCTTTTTGCGCTCCAGTCCGCTCTGGGCTTTGGTTCGCCGGGTCCGGATCAATGCATTGGCCCGCATGGGAACCGTAAGTTCTCGTTTCAAGGTCCTGGCTATCTCCAGACTTTGGTTAAATCCACGCTCTCTGAGCCGGGAGACATGCAAGGGCACAGGGACGATACAGTCTGGACACAGGCCGTAATAATGGAATGCGTAGGCCCGCAGAATCAGAATGCGTAGGGCCATGCGCCGTTCAAAGCAGGCATGGAACTTAAAATCCAGAATCAATTCCCGCAATGTGCCGGCATAGGAACCCAGAAAGCCGAATTTGTCCCAGGCAGGTCTCTTTTCCCGGCATCTTGCGCACAGATAGGGTTCGATCTCAGCTTGGGAATAGAGTTGTCCACACAAAGGGCAAAATCCGCCGTTTCTGGGCTGCATCTCCAGATCGCATTCCAGACACAGGCCATCTACACACTCATGCTTCCCAATGGGCCGGGCACAGATCAGGCAACGCCTGATTTCGGTTATCCGTTCCCAGACACTACGTACGGAGTATGGCCACCTGCTCACTCTTCAGCCTTGTCTCCAATAGATCTGAAATATTCGGCTTTTTTCAAGTTCTAAACTGCAACGAAAAATAGGTACCACATGGGATTTCCGTCGTTTCACTCTTGCCCGGCCCAATCTCTGAACACATCGCCATTTGAATCTCCGGGCAATCCAGAGGAAAGCCCGACAAACTTCGACCCAACCCAGCTTAGAAAAAAGCCCCCTCCCGGAAAAACGGATTGTACAGCTTCTCATTCTCCACTGATGTCTGGGGGCCGTGGCCGGGATATATCACAGTCTGCCCGGGCAGGGTAAACACCTTTTCCCGTACTCCCTGCAGTAAGGTTTCCAGACTTCCACCCGGAAAATCCGTCCGCCCGATAGAGCCCTGAAAAATGAGATCACCGACAAACAAGGCCTTGCTCTCATGAAAATACAGGGACATGCTCCCGGGTGTATGTCCCGGAGTGTGCATGACACTACATTGTTCCCCGATAAATTCCCGCTCTCCAGGTTCCAGAGGCTGATAGTCAAACGGCGGAACCTTGGGAAAACCCATCATCCCCCCGCCCCCTTCCTGAGCTTTGAGCAGGAAGTCATCGTCTTTTGGACCAAATATTGGGGCCTTGGTGATTTCCTGCAGGGCGGTATTGCCCAGAATATGGTCAAAATGGAAATGGGTGTTGACGATGGCTTCCAAAGTCAAACCTTTTGACTGTAAAAAGGTGACTACAGCCGCCGGATCTCCGCCCGGATCTATAGCCAGGGCCTTTTTGTCGTTCACTGCCAGGAAACAATTGGTTTGCAAAGGTCCCAAGGGAAAGGTCTGCACATCGATCATGAAAGATCCTCCAAAAGCAATTCTTTGAGTGGTTTTCGCTGGGATGACCCTGCTTGGGCCGGATGACCCAGGGCCACGACAGCCATAAGTTCGTATTCTTGGCCGGAAAGCTTGAGTTCCTCAAGCACCCGTTCTTCCTGGTTCAGGATCTCCCCCAGCCAAACTGCACCCAATCCGTAGGCATGAACAGCCAAGAGCATGTTCGGGGCCCCAGCGTCCGGCCTCCAGAATGCTGTGGACCTGCTCCAGAGATACCGGCTCGGCTGTGAATTTGCGTATACTTCGACGATGATATATGGCCTGCAAGACAGGGTCGTTTTCCATGGCCTCACCTCCAAAACAGAATTATGAGCAAATGAGTCTACGGAGAATTATGCTTTTGATCAAGCGAAAACAGGGCAGATGCCCGATCATTTTGCTCTCAAATCCTGATGTTCACTTTGTATGAAAAGCTGTTATTTGTTAACGGTTATCAGGAACTCGTATGAAACTAGATACCACTTCGTCCGTCTTTTCCGCGCAAGGCGGGAATCAAGAGCAGATAGAAAGGCTTTCCCCTAGATTGCCCGGAGTGCCTCATCCCGGTATGTTCGAAGGATCTGGGCCGGGCAATGACGGAGGGACCGAAACCGGACATCCGTGCGTTTCATACCTGATCAATCCGGCAAATTACTTCTTTTTTTGCCCGCTTTGGGGCAAAAAATATGTCAGATTTCCCGGAGGCAAAGCTGACTGCAAAACCATTATTTTTGCCTGTTCCCAATCGGGATCGCTCTCGGGATCGTTTGTACGCTTCGTTCGCTTGAGCGGCGTCTCTGGCCGCAGCAGACTGCCAGTTTGATCGAGGGTGAAACATGCTGACGTCTTTCTCCGTCATTGCCCGGCCCGGATCATACGAATACACCTGGATCAGAGTCATCACGCGAGGCGCGTGACGATCCAGAGGAAATTCATTCTATCTGGTCTGGATTCCCGCCTGCGCGGGAAATGACGGACAAAGACAGTCATCTCCTTCCTTGCACAACCAGACCGGGTCAATTACAAATGCTTCAAAAGACAATGGCTGTCCCAAGGAGCCCGCACCTGCATGTCAACACTGCGCCCGGAACATCTGATCAGGGAAGAAGACCGGCTTCTGGATTTTATCCGTCCGGTTCTGGATTTTTCTTCTGCCAGCCTCTATTTCCCCCCACCTCCACCTGCCAGTCCCCACCAGGGGGTTGCTTCTGCACCCCAGGACCAGGCAGTCCTGGATCTGGATATACTGCTCATCCCCTTGTTCCATGCCGGAAAACGCATAGGCATGCTCCGGCTCAGCGGGGTGACTCCCGAACAAACCCAGTCCATGCTCCCCATCCTCCCCCATCTGCTCTCTACATGCCTGCAAACACTTGACCTGGAGTGTCAGCTCTCCTTTGACCCTCTGACTGGTGCTCTGCGCCAGGAGATCTTTTTCCAGGTCGTGGAAAAGCAGATCCGGGAAATGGCCGGATTTCTCCAACCCGGCCTGGGATCGGTGGAAGACCCGGGCCGACGGCCTGACTTTGCTCTATTGCTTACAGATATAGCCAACATGTCAGTTATGAACCGTCAGGCCGGTTATGCTTTCGGCGATCAAATCCTTCAGGCCGCAGCCCAAGCAATTTTCAAGGCAGCCGGGCCGCACAGCCAGGTCTCCAGGATCCATGGGGACTCATTTGCCGTATTCTTACCTGGAATCGGCCCTCAGCGCCTTCCTGCCCGAGCCGGCCAAATCGCGCAGTCCGTCCGCGATTTGCTCTTTGAACACCCCGTCAGCCATGTAGAGATCAGACCGGAAATCAGCATGGGCGGGGCCTGCTTTCCCCAAGACATGAAAGGATCGTATCTTCAGGCCACAGCACAAGACCAGGCCAGGCATCTGTTCGATCTGGCCCGGGAAGGGCAAACAAGGGCCCTGGACCTGGGCCGGCAGGATGTTATCACCCCTGAGCAGATCCTGAAAAACTGCGGTCAAGTCCTGGAGATCATTTCTTCTTCCAGGGTACGTATCAATCTTGGGACAGACCATCAGGCCCGGAAAGGGCTGCATTTTCAGATCCAAGCACAAATAGCCGATAATGATCATAGCCTGGGGACTGAGCTCCGTTTGATTCAGGTAAAGAGCACCTCCAGCCTGGCTGAAACCATGCTTGCACCGGCCGGTGAGAAGACAATCCAGCCAGGGGCCAGGGTGAAGCTGATCGAAAATCCAAATAGATACACCCTGCAGTCAAATTTGGAAAAAGATTTGTCCGAAAACCATGGCCGAATGCAGATCATATCCAGCCCCAAAGACTTTTTTCCCCGCTGGGCTGGCGTCCGCAGCCAGGTCTCCAGGTTCACAGTGAGCCTGATCAGTTGCACCCCCTCCAGCTTATGGGATGTGATTGCCATTTTACAGACCAAAGAGCAGGAACTGCCGGCATCCAGCCTGATCACCAGGTACGGGCTGAGCGGCCTGCTCCTGTACCTGCCTGACCATAACCCCCAGGATACAATGCACATCTTACAGGCCCTGGCAGTCGATCTTCCGGGTACGGTGCAACCTGAGGCAGCTGCGGGCATCGGCTATTTCCCCTGCTTGGACCATACCCGGGGGGAGACCCTGGATATGGCCAAACAGGCCTTGGAGCATGCCCGTCTTTTGCCAGCACCTGGCCTGGCCTGCTTTGACAGCACCACCCTCACCCTTCAGGGCGATCGGGCATTTGCCCGCAATGAACTACGCCAGGCCATGCATGCCTACAATCAGGCCCTGCTTTTGGATGTGGCCAATATCTTAGCCCGGAATTCCCTGGCCATCTGCCTGGCCAGAGTGGGAGAATTCAGTGCGGCCTGCACGGAATTTCGACGTATTTTGGATCTGGAGCCAGAAAACTATATGGCAGAATATAACTATGGCTACGTGTGTCTCAAGCTGCAGGAAAGAGAACAGGCCAGGGCCTGTTTTCAGCGCTGCCTGAAGCACATGCCTGGACACAGCTATTCCTTGCTCCGCCTGGGGCAAATGGCTGAGGAGGATGGAGACCTGGAACAGGCCGAAGCCTTTTTCCGTCAGGCTGCCCAGTCAGCCCCGGAGCAGGGTGCTCCTCACCGGGTTTTGGGCCGTTTGGCCTGGAAACGCAAGGACCTGGACGCAGCCCGCAAACACCTGCACCAGGCATTAATTACCACCCCTCAAGACCCGGATGCCTTACGCCTTTTAGCCCGCCTGACCCTGCTACAGGGCGACGACCCGGAAGTGGCCGAGAGCCTGATACGGAGAAGCCTGGGCATCCAGCCGGACAACCGGGAATCCCTGGAGTTGCTGGAATGGGCGGTTGGGAAGAGAGATGAGTGAGCGGGCAGGGTCGCTGCAGCAATTGGCTGGCATACGTTGTGCGTGGAAAAATTTTTTCTGTTATCAGTAATTGGTTGTCGGTTATCAGGGCCGGCATGGCGCAGACGTTCACCTTGATCTGGCATAAAACCAACACGTTGATCGAGGCGAATAACCATTCGCCCTCCTAATTCCTACAACGAAAATTTGTTCTATCTCTGTGCTCTCCTAAGATATCAAGGCTTTCCACTAGATTGCCCGGCGTGTGAGATTGCGATGTATTCAAAGATCGGGGCCTGGCAATGACGGAAAAGACATGTAGCTCCTGTCTTTCGCTGTAGTGCTATCTGACCCGGCAAGAACGCCCTCACCCCTTACTCAGAGGGGATCCACTGCACCTTTATCTTCCGCGATCTTGGGCCGTCAAATTCGGTAAAAAATATCCCCTGCCAGGTGCCCAGAACCAGCCTGCCCTGATCAACGATCAACTGCTGAGTGCACCCCATGAGGCTGGATTTGATGTGGGCATCGCTGTTGCCCTCCAAATGTTTGTAGTCTCCGTGCCTGGGAATAGTCCGCCCCAAAAAGGACAGTATATCCCGGACCACGCTGGGGTCGGCGGCCTCATTCACAGTGATCCCAGCCGTGGTATGGGTGCTATAGAGGACAAGAAGTCCATTGCTCCACATATTTTCCCGGATCAAATCCCGAACCTGGTCGGTAATATCTAGAAATTCTTCTCGTTTGGTACTTTGCACAGAAATCTCTTGCATCTCGTGTTCCTCCCTGCTATTGTTGAATATATTCAAGATGACGCTGTTTCAAGAGGTCTGATATATTCATTAGTTACGGTATACACGTTTAGCATGCATGTCAAAAACAATGCATGTATCAACGCGGGTATCCTGCAACACATTTTGTTCCCACAAGATTGCCCGGTGCGCGGAATAACGATGTGTTCAAACACCCCGGCCGGGCAATAATGAAACGAGGGAAAAAGACATGCGTTTCGACGCTGGCTTGAATAGCCAAAACACATAAGTTGAAATAATGATCATCTTGATTGCAACTGAGAAGTTTGTGACCTTCACGTTTTGGGTTTGCCTGATTGATTGCCTTTCACCTCAACCAACCTGGGGAGAGAGCGCCATGTCTGAACAGCTGTCTTTTACCAAGATCGAAAACGAGCTCCGGCCAGCCTACCGCAATCGCTTGAACACTGCCGAATCATCGGAAGATATCAAGAAATTCTTTGTCTATACCGCCCGGGAATTTTTGACCCGGGCCCTCGAAGAGTCAGCCCCATCCGACCCACCAGCCCGGGTAGAATATGAAGACATCAGTCTTGCCCCGGAGAATGATCCCCCGTACAGTCTGAGTCACAAACTGGCCAGCCATCCTTTGTACATGTTTTTACGAGAACGATCAGACGTGGATATCATCATGACCCGCCTGGCTCAGTCTGCTGCCAGGCGTTATGTCCATTTGGAAAGGAACCCCGACAAAAGCGAATCCAAGATCAGAGGCTGAGATTATCACAAGAGCAGACCTTCTGATCCAATGACATTTGTGAGGAGTTATCCCGTATGCCCGATCAGATAGAGCCCATCCAGGCTCAAGTAGAAAGACTCGGAGAATGCAAAGCCAGGTCCCCGCTGCCGTTTGGACGGTTTATCCCTGAGGACAAAACCCTGACTATGCACATCTCGGAAGAGATGCTAGAAGATGCTGAGACTGAACCCAGGCAGTATCAATTCGAGGAAGCCGGTCCCAGAGAAAAGATCTACTTCGACCCGAGCAAAACAAAATGTGCCATCGCTACCTGCGGCGGTTTGTGTCCTGGAATAAACGATGTCATTCGGGCCTTGGTCATGGAGGCCCATCATCAATACGGGATCAGTACAACCTTGGGCATCCGCTATGGTCTTGAAGGCTTTGTCCCTGAATTCGGACATCCGGTCACCGAGCTAAATCCAGATACAGTGACCCGAATCCATGAATTCGGCGGGACCATCCTGGGATCCTCCCGCGGCCATCAGCCTGTGGAGTGCATTGTCGACGCTTTGGAGCGGATGAATGTGAACATCCTTTTTCTTATCGGCGGGGACGGGACAATGAAGGCGGCCTCTGCCGTATACAAAGAGGTCAAACAACGTGGGATCAAACTTTCCATCATCGGCATCCCCAAAACCATAGACAACGACATCTATTTCGTGCCCAAATCCTTTGGTTTTGACACTGCTGTATCCAAGGCAACCGAAGCTATCCGCTGCGCACATACCGAGGCCCAGGGTGCTCCCAACGGCATCGGCATGGTCAAACTCATGGGCCGGGAGTCGGGGTTTATTGCCGCCGAAGCCACTCTGGCCCAGCGTGACGTCAATTTTGTCCTTATACCGGAAGAATCCTTTGAACTTGACCCGCCAAACGGCTTTTTGCCTCAGTTGCAAAAACGGATAGAGAAACGGAAACACGCGGTTATTGTTGTTGCCGAAGGGGCGGGACAAAACTTGTGCAGCTTTGAAAAGGATGCCAACGGCCAAGTCATGACTGATGCCTCTGGAAATCCTGTTTTGGCCGATATCTGCGGAATGCTCCAGGATCAGATGAAGACATTTTTCAAAAAACAAGGCATACCCATCACCCTAAAATTCATTGATCCCAGCTATATTATTCGTTCTGTTCCAGCCAACTCCAGCGACAATGTATACTGTGGATTCTTAGGTCAGCATGCCGTGCATGCAGCTATGGCTGGGAAGACAAACATGGTGGTTACCCGATTGCAGGACCGATATGTCTATCTCTCCCTGGAACTGGTGACCCAGAAAAGACGAAAACTCAATGTCCACTCCAATTATTGGAGAGCGGTGCTGGAATCCACAGGCCAGCCCATGCACTTGCGAAATGGTCAGTAGCCCATTTGTGCCGAAAAAAAGCAAAGACCAAGCGTTTTTCCTCTTGCAAAAAACAAAAACTGGAACCACAATGAAAATATGTTTCCATGATTTACCTACGCAACAGATCAGACACTGGAAGCAACAATGCCATCATATTTGACTCATCCTGACATTACCATGGAAATCAAGGCCGACTTGTTGTTTTTGCCGGCCATCGGACACTTCTGTAAGGCAGTCTTTTCCCGCCATCCTTGCCTGCAGGGCCGGGAGGATCAACTGGCCTACAACTTGGAACTCATCGTTTATGAGGCCTGCTCAAACGTCATTCGCCACGCCTATAAGGCCCGGGATGACGGCATGCTCAAATTTAAAATGCACTTCAAGGACACGAGTATTGTTTTGCAGGTCATCGATTTTGGTCCTGGTTTTGATCCATCCAAAATTCCTACCCCGGATGTGACCAACCCAAAAGAAACCGGTATGGGCCTGTATATTATCCGCAAAACCGTAGACCTTCTGGATTACGGCTTCTCCAAGCAGGAGGGAGGCAATGTGATGCACATGGAGAAGCAGATCTGACTTTTTTGGGGTCAACGGGCTCAAAAAAAGGTTTTAGCAGTCTGGGTAAAAAACCAGCATCGCATGGAGGGGATCAACTGATAACAGATAACCTAGCCGCCAGATGCGGCGCTCGTATGAAACTAGATATCACTTCGTCCGTCTTTTCCGCGCAAGGCGGGAATCAAGAGCAGATAGAAAGGCTT
>CAYZLB010000074.1:0-12088 GCA_964479235.1 uncultured Desulfohalobiaceae bacterium | reverse complement strand
TGACCACCGACCAATTTCTTACCCATCCAGCACCGCGAATGCCCTTTGCATGCGCCGAAGAACCCGCTCTTTGCCCAACACCTCCATGGTTTCAAAAAGCCCTGGACTGGCTTTCTTTCCAGTAATGGCCACCCGGATGGGTTGAGCTAAGAGCCTAAACTTTATACCTGCCTGGTCCAGATACCCTTTGACCACATCTTCCAGATCCTTTTGAGTAAAGGCCGGCAAATCGTTCAGACGCTCCCTAAGTGCTTGCAAATGCAACTTCACCTCCGGGGTTATCACTTTGTGGACCAGATTTGGATCATAGGCAATGTCCTCGTCGTTGAGGACAAAAACCGATGCCTGATCGGCCATATCGGCCATGGTGGTCGACCGGGGCTGAAGCAAAGGGATGACCTGCCGCAGATACTCTGGATCGGCTTGAGGCAAACCTTTATCCTTCAGGTGCTTTTGAAGCAGAGGGACCAGATCCTGGACTGGGCTCCCCTTAATGTGCTGGCTATTGACCCAATCCAACTTTTCGGGATTGAAAACACAGGCCGACTTGCCCAGATTCTTCAAGGAAAAAAGACTGACCAGCTCATCTGGCTCAAAGAGTTCCTGATCTCCATGGGACCAGCCCAGGCGAACCAAAGTATTCAACACCGCCTGCGGCAGATACCCCTGATCCCGGTATTCAAGGACAGCCATTGCCCCGTGCCGTTTACTCAATTTTTTCTTGTCAGGACCCAAAATCATGGGCACATGGCCAAAGAAAGGGAGTTCAAAACCCAGGGCCCGGTACAACAGAACCTGTTTGGGCGTATTGCTCAGATGATCGTCTCCACGCAGGATATGGCTCATGCCCATGAGCGCATCGTCAACAACCACGGCCAAATTGTAGGTCGGCATCCCGTCTGCCCGGCGGAGGACAAAATCATCCAGTTCCTGATTGTCCACCCGGTTATACCCCTTGACCAGATCCTGAAAACCAGTTTCCCCTTCCAAGGGGGCCTTGAGCCGAACAACACGTCCTGGAGCAGGGCCAAGCCCCAGTTCGCGGCAACGTCCATTGTATTTCGGTTTTTGCCCTTTTGCTCTGGCCTCTTCGCGCATGGCCTCCACCTCTTCGGCCGTGCATTGGCAATAGTAGGCCTCTCCAGAGGCCAGGAGCTTCTCTATATGGTCATTGTAAATGTCCAAGCGCTGACTTTGAAAATATGGTCCTTCATCCCAGTCCATCCCCAACCAACGCATGGACTCTAAGATTCCTTCGGTCATTTCCCATGTCGAGCGCTCCACATCTGTATCTTCTATGCGTAAAACAAACGTTCCGCCCTGACTCCGGGCCAAAAGCCAATTAAACAAGGCTGTGCGGGCCCCGCCGATGTGCAGGTTCCCGGTTGGGCTGGGAGGGAAGCGAGTAACAACTTTCTGGGTCATGATTTCTCCAGTTCACATTTGCTTTCAGCAAATCAGAATTTGCAATCGCCGCACAAAAAAAACAGCCCGTTACAGGCTGTTTTTTTATCTCCAATAGCATGGCCTTTTATTTGACTGCTTCCACTGCCTCGATCTCCGGGATTTTCTGCTTCATTACCCGTTCGATACCGTTTTTCAGGGTCATCTGGGACATGGGACAGCCGGCACAGGCCCCTTGCAATCGGACCTGAACCACATTATCCGGAGTGATTTCCACCAGCTCCACATTCCCCCCGTCAGCCTCCAATTGGGGCCGAATCTGCTCCAATACGGATTCCACTTGTTCTTTCATAACTCCACTCCACTTTTGGTATTTCGGCGTATCATCCGCCAAGTAAATCAGCCATAGCCTTTTCCGGGGGCCGGCGCTCCGGTACATGGACATGGGGAATTGTCTCGTCATTCCATTCCTTGGACACATACAGCCCGCAGTAACAACTCCCATATTCCGCAATATCCTTTTTGGCATACACACAAGGACAAATGATGTCTTTGTCCTTTTCATATACCCCTGACGCCAACCGGCAGGGACAGGCCGTATATCCATAACGTTCTTTGTTCAGCAACAGGCTCTCCAGCAGGGGCCAGACCATATTCTGGTCTTTGTTAAAATAGAATCCCCGCTTTTCTTGCAATGGTTTAAGCTTGGCGTAAAGTTCTTCCACATGCCTCATAGTTGTTCCAAAGCGTCTTGGATTTCATCTTTTTTAAAGCCCACGATGCATTTGTCGCCGATGAGCAACGTAGGAAAGGAGAGGTTGGGGTTGTTTTTTTTGACCTCGTCGATGGCTTGCTGCCGCTCGTCTCCACTTAAGCGATCCACATAGGTATAGTCGTAGTCCACCCCTTTCTCGTCCAGAAATTTTTTGGTGTTTTTACAGTGTACACAGGTACTTAATGCATATAACGTGACATCTTTACTCATTCATGTCCCTCCTCAAGAGTTTTCGGCTTATTTCAGAGATGCTTTGCAGACTGTTCTCTACTCTAATGGCTGTGCTTTGATTGTCAAGAAAACACATTTGCAAATGTCCAATCGCCAAGGGCTCTCTGCTTTTGCTTCCAGCCTTTCGCATATCAATCATGCTTCATGTATTTCGGCTTTTCATTCTGCTCAAAATATCTTGCTGGACCGCAGCAAAGATCTCATCGGCCGGCTGCGTGCCGTTGATGATCACAAACCGGTCCTTTTCATTGGCAGCTAAGGACAAATATCCTTCCCTGAGCTGAGAGTGAAAGGCAAGAGATTCAGCCTCAAACCGTCCTTCACTCTGGACCGTGCCTTGCTCCTGGTTTCTGGAATGAGCCCGCTGCAAGCCGATCTCCGGCGGAAGATCCAAAATGAAAGTAAGATCAGGACAAACCTTATCCACTGCCAGTTCATTGAGCCCCTGCACCATATGCACATCCAGTCCCCGGCCGAATCCTTGATAGACCACGGTAGAATCAGTAAATCGGTCCACCACGACAACTATCCCGGCCTCCAATGCCGGCTTCAAAACTTCATGCACGTGCTGGGCTCGATCGGCCAGATATAGGAAAAGTTCCGCCTGGGCACAGAGATGATTGTTTGAGGAATCCAGCAGGAGAGTTCGGAGGGAACGACCGATAGCTGTCCCCCCCGGCTCTCTGGAAAGCAGAACCGGTTGGCCCAAATCATGCAACCACTTCCGAACCCGCATAGCTTGGGTACTTTTACCGCACCCCTCTATTCCTTCAAAGGTAATAAGCATTGTTTTCCATTTGGCGTTTTGTGCTTTTTATCTCGTTGAAGCAAATCATAAGTCTTTTTCGGTCGATAGACCATACGCTCCAATGTCCCTTGATAAGCAGACCAGCCCTGGGCCCCGGTGGACAGCCCAGACAGGGCCTGATCCAATGAATTCATCTTCGCGTCTAAATTATCCATGAAATGCAGGACAAAGGCTTCTTGCGTTTTGGGCCGGCGGGGTGAGCCAAAGGCATATTCTCCATGATGGCTGAGTAAAAGATGTTCCAGATGCAAGCTCAGTTCCGGATCAAGATTGGGTACCTGGCGTACAAAAGGCATGACCTGATCCAGTCCCAATGAGATATGTCCTATCAACCGGCCGGCATCAGTATAGTCCCGGCTGATGCCACCGTCCAGTTCCCAGGCCTTTCCCACATCGTGCAGCACGGCCGCCACCAGCAGGATCTCACGGTCCAGATCCGGATACAGCTCACAAACAGCCACACACAGCCGGACAACTTGCAAGGTATGCTCCAGAAGCCCCCCGCGGTAGGCATGATGGATATTTTTGGCCCCCGGCGCGGACAGGAGGCGCTGTCTGACCGTGTCGTCGGCCAAAACCGACTTCATCAGCCTGCGCCATGGAGGATAACGCAAATGGCCCCGGCAAACGTCTTGGATTTCGCCAAGCATCTCCTCAGGAGGCCGTATGCTGCTTGGAATAAAGTCCGCCCAGTCCACACCCTCTTTTCCAGCACTGACAATCTCTAGCTGTTGGATGACCAATTGCGGCTGCTCCCGAAATGATCTGACCTGGGCCTGAACTCGAACCATTTGTTCCGGTAACAGCTCTGCATATGCACTGCTCTGGGGAGACCAGATCTTGGCATTTATCCGTCCGGTTTTGTCCTGCAAGGTCAGATCCCAAAACGGCCCGTTTTTCGATTGGCTCAGTTTGGCCTGGACAATGACAAAAAGCTCGTTTACCTGTTGGCCTTCGACAACATCGTGAATATAAACCGTTTTGGCGTGCATACCCCTCCTGCGAACACGGGTTTGTCAATCAGGATGACTTGGGATATAATTGCTGGCTATGAACATTTTGCTGACCAACGACGACGGGATATGGGCCCCCGGGCTTCGGGCCATGAATCAGGCCTTGATCGATGCCGGGCATGAGGTAACGGTTGTTGCCCCCTTGACCGAACAATCGGCTGTAGGACACGCCGTGACCCTGAGCTCGCCCTTGCGGATCAAAAAAGTCAATGACCACTCTTTTTTGGGGTTTGGGGTTTCCGGATCCCCGGTAGACTGTGTCAAGATCGCCCTGGGCACTGTATACAATCTACAGCCCGACCTGGTTATCTCTGGGATCAACAACGGAGCAAACGTGGGCGTGGACATCCTTTATTCAGGAACCGTCGCCGCGGCCACAGAAGCAGCTCTGGTCGGGATCCCCTCCCTGGCCGTGTCTGTGGACAACTTTAACCCCCAGGATCTTACCCGACAAGCCGAATTTGTGCAGGAGGTTATGCAGTCAATCACCTGGACTTCACTGCCTCCCCGGCGGGTGTTGAACCTGAACTTTCCCGACCTGCCCATGTCGGCATGCAAAGGCCTGCGGGTTTGTCCCCAGACCCAGGCCGTTTACGAAGACTGGTACGATGAACGGACAGACCCAAGGGGTCGCCGATATTATTGGCTGTGCGGGGAAATCCTTCCTCAAAACCTGGAACCTGATACCGACCGGACCCTGCTCACCCAGGGGTATATCACCCTCACCCCGTTGACCTTTGATTTCACGGATCATGAGCTGATGCAGGAACTGACCGCCCTGAAGGAAACCAGCCGGTAGACAATGTGCCGGCAGATCACCCACCGCGCGAGGTATTTTCCCTCTGAGGGCAGCTTATCCTCGCTTGGCCCCACAGGCAAATACCTCGTCGCCGGGTCTCATACGTGCCCTTTTTCGAGGCCCAAACGCTGCACAATCTCTTGGGCGGCCCGGGCGGCAAACGCATCATCCGGCATGCCTTCCTTGTCTTTCTGGGTAAGTACAGAGACTGGCTGATTGCGCATTTCTTCCTTGGGGTGAATCTCGTATTCCGGCGGAAGCTGGTCCTGGAAATACATCTCCTGAAAGCCCATAAATTTGAGACTGTGCGCCGTGGAATCCAAAACGGCCAGCTCGTTGTTTTCGATGAGACCTAGCTCTTTGGCTCGCAGCAGCCCAGCCAGGCACTCTCCGCCCTGGGTACAGGCGATATGTCCATGCCGGTTGGCAGTGAGCATCCCTTCCAGGATGGCTTCTTCCTCTACCTGAACCACGTTGAAACTTCCCGGTCCTCCAGTATGTTCATAGGCACCAGCCAGGTTTACCACCCGGGGGAAAGATACTGGGTTGCCGATCATGGCCGCCTGGGCCACACTCGGAGTAACCGCAACCGGGGCATAGCTTCGTTGATCCGGGGACTGACTGTAATAACGGTAAACCGGGTCTGCATGGCTGGATTGGACCCCAAAGATCCGCGGCAGGCTACTGATAATCCCGAGTCGGTGCAGTTTGAGAAACCCCGCCATTATCGCCGAGATATTCCCGGCATTTCCAATGGGCACAAACAAGGCCTTGCCGGACACATCCCAGCCAAACCATTGGGCGATCTCAAAGGCATAAGACTCCTGGCCCAGGATCCTCCAGCTGTTCTTGGAATTGAGCAGTGCCACCCGGTAATGATCAGCCAGATATTCCACCACCCGCATGCAGTCGTCAAACACCCCGGGCAACTCCAGGACCACGGCTCCGCTGCCCAAGGGCTGTCCAAGCTGCTGAGGGGTCACCCGTCCTTGAGGCAACAGGACCACTGAGGTCACCGGTGGACCGACATAGGCCGCGTACATGGCCGCCGAAGCAGAGGTATCCCCGGTTGAGGCACATACGGTGAGCACCTGATCCCAGGAATGGGTGCGGACCATGGCCTTTATGGCACTTAAGGCACAGGCCATACCACGATCCTTAAACGATGCACTGGGGTTTTGCCCGTCGTTTTTAAAAGCCAGGGTCTGTCCGGTAATGCCTTCCAATCTTGGGCTGGACCGAACGATGGGCGTGTTGCCTTCTCCCAGCCAAACGATATCCTCTGGCTCAAGAATGGGACTGATCAGCTCGTAAAAACGGAAAATCCCCCGTAATGCCGGATGCCTGCTCATGGCCCTGGAGTCAAAAACCTCCTGCCACTGGGAGCCACTGACCTCCATGAGGTGATCAAATCTTTGATCCTCCAGCAGGAAGACGCTGCTGCATTCCGGGCAGGTATAGTACAGCTCCTGTCCGGGATACCTTGAACCGCATTGCTGACAGACGTATTCCATCTCTCCCCTGTAGGAAGGAAACACATCGCTGTTGGTGTACATCATGTCGATCCTGTATTGGATGTTTGTATGCTTCGTTAGCGCAAGCATGCCTGTGCTTTGACAGGCATGCGGGTTATTTTGAGGGGCATTGTTACGAACGATATGTCATTGTACATAAAATAAAGAATCGCTGGACTGGCCATAAGAGGACGAATGATCATTCGACCCTACGACCCACTCGCCAGTTTCTTGCTGAGCAGTTGGCCTTTCCCCTGGATTGTCACGCGTCCCGCGTGACGCGAATGATTCCGATATATTCGCCCAATAACGGCCGGGCAATGACGGAGGGGGGGCACACGTTTCATATATGATCAATCCGGCAAGTTATCTTTTTTTTGCCCGCTTTGGGGCAAAAAACATGTCAGATTTGCCGCAGGCAAAGCTGACTTCCGACTTCCGACTTCCGACCTCTGACTTCTGACTTCTGACTTCTGACCTCTGTCTTCTACCCCGGCCAAACCCTGGGGATACTCCAGATAATAATGGCCATGCCCAAGGCGGTCTTGGCCACTATGCCCAGCACTTTTCCCACCATGGCCCCTTTGGAAGCCCGTATGGCCTCAGCCCTGGGCCGGCCAGAAGACAGCTCAACACCCAAGCTGCCGGCAAATGCCCCGATCAACCCGCCAATGATGGAGCCCAGACCAAAGAAAAAAGGAGCCCCCAACACTGCTCCGACCAAAGCCCCAATCAAGGCCCCCCAGCTACCTCGATTACTTCCGCCGTATTTCTTGGCCCCATAAACCTGACTGACGAACTCTATAATCTCAGCTACCCCGACAACAGCCGTAATCCCGATAAAAAACCACCATCCGGCTTGCATTTCGGGAAATATCCATTTCCACAGGGCCAAAAGAAGAATGTTGATCCAGTTTCCGGGGAGGCTGAATATATTCGTGGCCCAAACCAGAAAGAGAAAGAAGAGAAAAAGCGCAGCCAGCACTTCCAGCATAATGAGTTCCGCCCTGTAGTCCGTTGCCTTCTGTCCTTATCCCTCGCGTCGATCAACGACCCGCTCCGCCTTGCCCTGACTTCGAGGCAGGCTGTTATGTTCCACAAGGTCAACCTTGGGAGTGATGAGTATCTCCTCCCGCAAGG
Organism: uncultured Desulfohalobiaceae bacterium; assembly: GCA_964479235.1. Classification (GTDB taxonomy): domain Bacteria; phylum Desulfobacterota; class Desulfovibrionia; order Desulfovibrionales; family Desulfothermaceae; genus Desulfovermiculus. The sequence continues at coordinate 4,404 of CAYZLB010000074.1, read as the reverse complement.
CACGGATAATGCGTTGGCGCAAAGCCTGCAGGACGCGCATGTCTTCCACAAAGGCCTCGTCTTTGATTTCCACCTTGATCCGCATCTGATCTATGAACTCGTCCCGTTCCAGGATGATCTGATAGTTTTGTCCTACTTCCTCTATGCCCATCAGGACCTGCTCCACCTGCATGGGATAGATATTCACCCCTTTGATGATAATCATATCGTCCGCCCGGCCCAAAATTCGGTCAATGCGCCGATGAGCCCGCCCGCAGGAACATTCTCCAGGAATAAATCTCGTCAAATCCCTGGTCCGATATCGAATCAAGGGCATCCCCTGCCTGGTCAAGGTAGTGACCACAAGCTCTCCGACCTCTCCGTCAGCAACCGGCTCAAGGGTCTGCGGATCGAGGATTTCCGGAATATAGGCATCCTCCCATATGTGCATCCCTTTTTGGGCCGGGCACTCAAAGGCCACGCCTGGGCCGTTCATCTCAGACAGTCCGTAGGAATTATAGGCCTTGACCCCATAGACTTCTTCTATCCTCTGCCGAATCTCTTCCGTATGCGGCTCTGCGCCGATTAAGGCGATCCGCAGGGCCAAAGAACGAGGATCAATTCCCAACTCATCAAAGACAGTGGTCAAATGCAGGGCATAGGAAGGTATAATATGGACAGAGGAAACCTGAAAATCCTTCAGCAATTTGATTTGCCGTTTGCTGTTACCGGCTCCAGCCGGAATAGTCAGGCAACCCAGGCGTTCAGCCCCATAGTGGATGCCAAGACCACCGGTGAACAATCCGTAGCCGCTCAGATTTTGAAACACGTCGCAAGGCCGCATGCCCACCATGTGCATACACCTGGCCACAAGGTCGGCCCAAGTGTCCACGTCTTGGCGGGTATATAAAATAGCGGTCGGACTACCGGTGGTGCCCGAGGAGGCATGCAGGCGGATAAGAGAAGACAAAGGTTCGGTCAAAAAGCCATAAGGATACCCGGCCCTGAGATCATTTTTCGTCGTTACAGGTAAATCCTGCAGTTGCTCAAGGCGCTGAACGGTATGATCTGGAGCGATCTTATCCCTGTAAAATGGCGATCTGCCCACTCGGTCCAGAATTGCCTGCAGGCGCTGCAATTGCAAGGCGTGCAGTTCATTCCTGGTCAAGGTCTCTTCTGTATGAAAAACAACTGAGGATTGGGATTGGCTGAACATGAGTACTACCTGATTTTGCTTCGGGCCATACGGACCTATTTCATTGGGTTCCATGCAATCTTGTGGTTTCTGCGTTCCAGGTTCAGCTTTGCCTCCGGCAAAGCAGAACCTGGCCTCTGATCCATGGCATCTACTCCATCCCGATCTGTTCCGACGGTTCGGGAATAGCAGCCAGATTCTCAAAGGCTGTACAGGAGCTGAAATATTTGAGCTTGGCCAATCCGGTCGGACCGTTTCGCTGTTTCCCGACGATAATTTCGGCGAGGCCCCTTTCCGGATTGTCTTCCCTGGTGTTGTAGACGTCGTCACGATACAAAAAGACAATCAAGTCGGCATCCTGTTCAATAGCCCCTGACTCACGAAGGTCTGAGAGCATTGGACGCTTGTTTGTCCGCTCTTCCACCTTACGGTTCAGCTGGGCCAGAGCCACGACAGGGACATCAACTTCCTTGGCCAACGCCTTGAGATTTCTGGAAATATGGGATATCTCCTGCTCCCGGGAGTCCTTGCGTTGATTGGTATGCATGAGTTGCAGGTAGTCGACAACCACCAAGCCCAGTCCGGTCTCTGCCTTCATTCTCCGGCATCTGGCCCGAAGTTCCATGGGATCCAGGGAAGGGGTATCGTCAATGGCAATGCTGGCCTCAGACAAGGCTTCAGCCGCCTGATACAACCGGGCCCAATCCTCATCCTGCAGAAATCCGCTGCGCATACGACTCAAATCCACCTTTCCCCAGGCACAGAGCATGCGCATCATGAGCTGCTCCATAGACATTTCCAGGGAAAAGATGGCCACAGGCACGCCATGCATGACCGCAGCCCGCATGGCCAGATTCAACCCAAAGGCTGTCTTGCCCATACTTGGCCGCCCGGCGATGATGATCAGATCCGTGCGCTGCAAACCGGCCGTAATTTTATCGAATTCATGATATCCGGTGGGAACGCCGGTGATCAGCTCCCGCTGTTCAAATCGCTGCTCCAGGTACTCAAAGACCTGGTTGACCAGCTCTTTACTCATCTTGAACCCAGGCCTGACCCGGCCTTCGGAAATACCGAATATGTGCTGCTCTGCCCGATCCAGGATGGCCTCGGTATCATCCGATGATTCAAAGGCCTCGGTAATAATGGAGGCAGATTCGTGGATGAGTTCCCGGCGGACTGCCTTATCCCGGACAATACCGGCGTAGCTCAAGGCATTGGCTGCGCTGGCCACAGAATCGGTCAGGGAGGTCAGATAGACAGCACCCCCAATCTCTTCCAGTTTCCCTCGCTTTTGCAGTTCATCGGCTACAGTGACCAAATCAATGGGCACATTGGTCCGATAGAGATCCAAGAAGATCTGGTAGATAATCCGGTGGACCGGAGAATAGAAATCCTCGGCCCGCAGGAGATCGATGAGATTATGCAGGAGGGAATTGCGTAAAAAAACCCCCCCCAAAACAGCCTGTTCCGCTTCGACGTTCTGAGGGGGGACTTTTCCAACCAGGTCGGCATTGACCCGGGACAAGGGCTTACCACCCTGGGAATCGTGCTGTGTACGCCTACTCCCCGTCCCCGCTGGTGGCTGATTCTTCGCCATGCCGAACCACGTTTACCTTGAGTTCCGGCCGCACTCCAGAGTGCAGCCTGATCGGGACCTGATGCTCGCCCAGGCTCCGGATTGGATTGTCCAGTTCTATATCTTTTTTGTCGATTTCCAGGCCTTGTTGCCCAAGGGCTTCGGCAATCATGACACTGGTTACTGAACCGTAGAGCTTGTCTCCTTCCCCTACCCGAACCGGGATAGTAACCATCATTTCTTCCAGCCTATCAGCCAGACTCTGGGCCTGGGCCCGAACCTGGTCTAATTTTTGCTGCAGCTTGCGCCGCTGCTGCTCAAAGACTTTCCGATTGCCCGACGTGGCCTGCATGGCCAATTCCTTAGGGATGAGATAATTGCGGGCATAGCCCGGCTTGACGTTGACTACATCTCCCAGCTTGCCGAGATTTCCCATGTCTGTACGTAAAATGACCTCCATATCCTCTCCTACACGGTCTTTTTCTTGACATCTGTGCTGTGAACAGCAGTGTAGTACATAAGGGCCATTTGCCGGGCCCGCTTGATCTCCGTCGTCAGTTTGCGCTGATGCTTGGCACAGGTACCTGTGATCCGCCGGGCAATGATCTTGCCCCGCTCGGTCACGAAGTCCTGCAGAATATCAGGTCGCTTATAATCCAATGGAAGATTCTTGTCTGCACAAAAACGACAGAATTTCTTCCGCGGTGTAAACTTGAATGCCATGGACTAGGCCTCCTGGGCTGGTTGAAATTCATCGGCAAGCTTGACAGTCATGAACTTGAGCACGCTGTCCGCAATTCGGATCCTGCGCTCCAGCTCTGCAACGACTGACCCCAAGGCACCGTAAACCAAACGGACGTAATGTCCCCGAGTGTGTTTTTGCACCGGATAAGCCAGGGTCCGCTTGCCCCAGTCGTCAACCTCCACAACTTGGCCGGAATAATCGCCGACGACGCGGGTCACATCGTCGAGCACCTGTTGCCGCTCCTCAGAACCGATATCCGGACTGAAAAGCAGAAGGGTTTCAAACTTTCTGTGCATCATCTTCTCCTTGTGGTCTGTGGTTCCAGACCAAATGGCCTGGAACAAGGCAAAGAAGAGAACATAGCCCTGCTATCCGGCCCTGTCAAGGTCTACGAATACTCTAAGGCCTCGGGAGCCTTGATCGAGACTTCGGCCGCCTCCCGCAGTCCTTCCAGGTAGGCCTGAAACAGCTGCTGTTCCTGCATCTGGCGTACATTTTTCATCCACTGCTCTTTTTGTCTCTCCCAGGCGCTCTCTTCTGGATCGGATATCGCCGCCAACTGGGCTATGACCCATCCATTCTGCATAGCATACGGTTTTTCCAGCCAATTTCCTTTTTGGGCTGCAAAAGCATCTTTGGCCAGTTCCTGATTCCTGCCCAGACCGGGAATAAAGCCTTGACGGGAAAACTGTTCGCTGGTCTCTATCTTCAGACCCAGACCGGATACAGACGCTCCATTGCGCAGCTGTTTCAAGGCATCTTCAGCCGCTTTTTTTGCCAAATCGTTGGCTTTGTCCTTTTCCAGCGCTGAGACGACCTGTTTTTTGACCTGATCCAGAGGCGGAATATGAGTCGCCTCATGGTCTGTTTTTTTGGCCACCAAGTACCCATTGTCCAAGAGTATGG
>CAYZLB010000073.1:0-12119 GCA_964479235.1 uncultured Desulfohalobiaceae bacterium | reverse complement strand
TCTAACCCCTTGAATTTTTTGGTAGCGGGGCCAGGACTTGAACCTGGGACCTTCGGGTTATGAGCCCGACGAGCTACCAAACTGCTCCACCCCGCAGTGCTGCGTGACAAGAAAGCAATCTAACCAAAAGCTTTGTGGCTGTCAATCATTTTTTTCAGATTTTTCCAAATGCGACGTTAGTAGCCCAAATCATCGTTGATCAGGATGATCTTTACCCGCTCCGGAGGGTTGGACTTCTCGGTAATCGCCCAGGTGTTGCAAATCCGGTCCGGACTGGAGCAGTCTTCGCATTGGAAGGTCTTGACGCACGGTGTTTTCTTGTTCAGCCGGATGGTGTTGGCCGGGGCGGTAAAGTCCTTGATCCGCTCGATGGCCTGATCCATGTCCGTGACGAGTTTGTTGCGGCCGATGAGCAGGGCTACGTGCTTAGGGCCGAAGGTGATTCCGGCCACCCGGTTGCCCAGGCCATCCAGGTTGACCAGATGACCTTCCTTGGTCACGGCATTGGTACTGGTAATGAACAAATCGGAAAGCAGGGCCTGTCGCCGCTTTTCCATAAACTCGTCTTGCGGGGCGGAAGTGTCGTAAGTGTCGATAACCTGGATGTCGCCCCGCTTTTTCAATTCGGCGTACAGCCCGGAACCGACCACGGTCATCGACCCGCCGAAGGACACGGTTTGCGGTTTGACTTGGTTGAAGATGTTGGACCAAAAAATAGATTTGGCCTGGTCCACTGAGTCGGCCACCCAGACTTTAAAGTTGTTGTCTTCCAGTACGGCTTGTAATGTTTGCAGTTTTCCCTGCCAATAGGTTTGTAGTGCAGCATCGCTCATGAATATGACTCCTTTCCTTAATTCGGCTTTTTGGCCATTGAATAATTTGTGAGCCTAATGGTTCTTTACGGGAAAGGTCAAGCCCCCCTGTACTCTCCTATTCCGTGCATATCTTCTCATCCTGGCTTTCCTTGACTGAGAAGCAAAATCAGCGTATTCAAGCCTCTTCTCAAGGCATGAACATGCTGATCGGTACAGTTGTATTTCACAGACGCTTAAAATCCAGTCTAGGAGGAAGTATATATGAAACGTACATTTCAACCGAGTAAAGTAAGCAGAAAACGGACCCATGGCTTTCTCGTTCGTTCCCGAACCAAAGGCGGACGGGCGGTACTTCGAAGACGGCGGGCCAAAGGGCGTAAACGACTGGCAGTATAGTTCGCCCTGTATTTGTTGCCCCAAATCGTTATGGACTGTTGCCCGGCCCAGGAAGATGGGAGGAATGTGTCACAGCTCCTGTCTTCCACTTATCCTCGCTCCCTGCGCCTGACCCAGCGCAGTCAGTACCTGGCCTGCTATCAGGAAGGCAGGCGGTTTCACTCTCCGCGTTTCCTTTTTTTTGTCCGAAAGAGGAAGGGTAATGGAAGGGGGGTCCGGTTTGGAGCAGCTGTGAGCAAGAAGATCGGCAAGGCCGTCCAGCGGAATAGGGTGAAGCGCTTGCTGCGGGAATTTTTTCGTCTGCACCAGCATGACATACGGGCCGATGTGGATATAGTTGCTGTTCCCAAACGACACATCGTGGTCAACGAATTGCATTATGTCTCTGTTGAGCAGGAACTCAAGCCGGTTTTAGATAAGGTTGTACGAAGTGTATCCTGAGCCACGAGCCTGCATTCAATTTCTATGTATTGGGTTGGTACGGGTGTATCAGATTTTCATCTCCCCGCTTTTGCCTGGAAGCTGCCGGTTTCTCCCTTCCTGTTCTGAATACGCCATACAAGCCTTTGAAGATCATGGTCTTTTGCCTGGACTAGGGCTTATTGTATGGCGGATTCTCAGATGTCATCCCCTGGCTCGTGGAGGATACGACCCTGTGCCTCCGGTAAGGGCCCAAAAGCATGCGCCTCGTAGCAGGTTCAGCAATGCACCTTTCCAGCGTTGAGGAATAAACACTTGGCTTGCATCACATCACAATCACCAACCTACATTTGGAAAAGTCAAAGGCCAAACCATGAATGACAATTGGAGAATTTTTTTAGCTCTGGGTTTGACCATGCTGGTTCTGGTAGGATGGAATCTGTTGTTTCCATCCCAACAGGTTCCGGAACAGACAGGGAATAGAACTCAGGAAAACCGGCAAACCGGACAGCAAGAGACGCCCCCTAAGGCCAAGGCTCCAGAAAGACAGTCTTCCAACCCCAAGGATATCGTGCAGTCGGAGCAGGCTGAACCCTTTTCTGCTACTGGATCTAAATCTCTTCGGGTGGATACGCCGCTGTACACTGCTGTTCTGAGTGCACAAGGCGGGATTTTGGAACATTTTTATTTGAAAAAATACAAAGAGACCATAAAGCCTGATTCACCTCCAATCGATTTAGTGCACGAAAAGGCCTTGAACAAAGCCCCAATGGGAATTTTGTGGAACCGGGGGGCTGCTTGGCGGCAGGCCCAATGGTCTGTACAGGGTGAGGACATCCGCATTACAGGGGATGATACCGGACAGCTCACATTCCGGGGGGAGCTCGACGGGCTGGAATTCGTGCGCACCTTTACGTTTCAGGCCGACAGCTATGCAGTGGATGAGGATTTGCAGGTTACCAATAGCCGGGAAAACTATGTCAGCGGTGTCTTGAGCCTGACCATGGCCAGCAGTGGCTTAGTGGCCAATGAAAGCAGGTACAACAAGACGAGTATTGCCTATTATGCAAACAAAAGCCTGCATAAAGAAGATGATACAGATGATCTGAGATTGGGGATTGAATCGGAAGTCCCGGTCAGTTGGGCTGGGGTGGACAGCAATTATTTCCTGGTTTCAGTTGTCCCCACTTCTCAAGGCATGTTTTTCAAGGGCAAATTTGAGGATTCTGTGTACCGTGTGGCTTTGGAACAAAATACCAGGATCGATCCAGGACAACATGAGCGTATTGCCGCCAGCTATTATCTTGGTCCCAAAGAGCAGCAGTACCTGGCTTTGGTGGGCAACAATCTCATAGGGGCCCTCCATTATGGGTGGCTAAACATCATAGCCCGGCCTCTTGTGCAGGTCCTGAAGTTTTTCTATTCGTATGTCGGCAACTACGGGATAGCGATTATCCTCTTGACTTTTGTGATTAAGATCATTTTTTGGCCTTTGTCCCATAAGAGCTATAAATCGATGGAAAAGATGAAGAGAATCCAGCCGATGATGAAACAGCTCAAAGAAAAGCACAAAGATGACCGCCAGAAGATGAATCAAGAACTCATGCAGCTGTACAAGACCTACAAGGTCAACCCGGCGGGCGGGTGTCTGCCCATGCTCTTGCAGATACCGGTCTTTATCGGATTGTACGAGGCTTTGCTGGGGGCGGTTGAATTGCGGCATGCCTCGTTCATAACGCATTTTCCCTTTACCGACATCGTCTGGCTGGCCGACCTCTCGGCCAAGGACCCATATTACATTACCCCTGTTGTCATGGGGTTGAGTATGTTTTTGCAACAAAAACTGTCCCCCACAGCAGGTGATCCCACCCAGGCCAAAATCATGCTCATTATGCCTATCTTTTTGACCTTTATCTTTCTCAATTTCCCATCCGGCCTGGTCGTGTACTTTTTCACCAACAATATGCTGTCTATCTTCCAGCAGTGGAGGCTGATGCGCAAGGCATAAAAGGGGGGGAACGAACAAGCGGAGAAGGAAAGATAGGAGTGGATATGCAGGATATGAAAAGGTTTGAAGCGAAAAACGTCGAAGCAGCCATTGAAGAAGCCTGTGCCTTTTTTCAAGTGAGCGAAGAAGATCTGGAGATTGAGGTTATAGACAGCGGTTCGAGTGGTATATTTGGTCTTGGAGGCAGAAACGCAGCCATTCAGGCCAAACCCATCATCCAACCTGTCAGTAACGAGAGTGACCTTGAAGAGCTGGTCCGTTCAATTGTGGACCGGCTTCTTGCGCCAGTGATCAGTGACCCTGAAATGAAAATCCACAGTGATAACGATCGGATCAATGTAACTATTGAGGATGAAGAGCATTCGGGCCTGATTATCGGCAAAGAAGGGCAGACCATCACCGCCCTGGAGTACATGGTCAATCGTATCGTGGCCAAGCGCTGGCCGGAGCGAGTTTATGTTCAGCTCGATGCCGGGGGATACAGGCAGCGGCAGGATGAGTATGTGCGGCAAAAGGCTTTGTATCTGGCCCAAAAAGTCAAAGAGTCTGGAAAGGCTCAAAGTACCAAACCGATGAGTTCCTATCACCGGAGGTTGGTGCACATGGCCCTGCAAAGCGATGACGATCTGATCACCCGAAGCAAGGGTGACGGACCGATGAAGCGGGTGCTCATTGCCTTGAAACGGCGAAAGGAGCATCCGGAAGCAACCCAGTAAAAAGCAATCTGGCTTTGGCAGCATCCCTTATGAAGCCATGAGAGGGCACAGGCGGAGACGGACCGCTTGTGCCTTTTTTATAGGAACAAGGTCAGAAAAGGGTTTTGTTCCCGGACTAGAAAGGCGAGGATATGCATCCCAAGGATACCATTGCAGCCATAGCAACCCCTTTGGGCCGGGGAGGAATCGGTATTGTGCGCATCAGCGGCCCCAACAGCCGGCGGATCGGAGAAACCGTGTTTCTTTCGGCCAGGCAAGGTTTTTCCGGATTTGCCTCTCATGTTCTGCATCATGGATGGGTGGTCTCTGCCCAAGGGACTCGGCTCGATGAGGTCCTGCTCAGCTATATGCCTGGTCCGGCCTCATATACCGGAGAAGATAGTGTAGAGATCAACTGTCACGGCGGCCCGGCAGTGGTCCAGGCTGTTTTAAAGCTGGTCCTGGAGTCCGGTGCCCGACTGGCTGATCCCGGGGAGTTTACCCTGCGGGCTTTTATCAATGGCCGCATGGATTTAAGTCAGGCTGAAGCTGTGGCCGAAATCATTGAATCCAACAGCCAAATCGGATTGCGTATGGCCGAAGCCAAGCTGGAAGGCAGGCTCAAACTCATCATCCAGGAATTGCGCAACCGCTTGCAGCATCTTTTGGCCCAGGTGATGGCTGATTTGGACTTTCCGGAAGAGATGGCAGACCATACTTCAGACCGGTTTGCTTTGGAGAGGGCGTTTGGAGGAGGGTTGAAGGGGGTTCACGATCAGGTCCGCAGTCTGCTGGAATCGGCCATGCGCTACAGATATTACCGGGAAGGGGCTCTGGTGGTCCTCTCCGGCCGGGTCAATGCCGGAAAATCCAGCTTGCTCAATGCCCTTTTAGGCAGAAACAGGGCCATTGTCACCCCAGTCCCTGGAACCACAAGGGATTATCTGGAAGAGGGTCTGAATCTGCACGGTCTGCCGGTCAGGCTGGTTGATACCGCCGGACTGCGCCAGACCGAGGATGAAATAGAGCGAGCCGGTTTGGAGCAAGGCCAAGACCTGATGCAGCAGGCTGACCTGGTTTGTCTTGTGTTTGATCGATCTGAAGCATTGGATCTTGAAGTTCAAAACGTGGTTTTGAGGCTCGGACCGGATAAAGTGTTGGCCGTGGGCAATAAGCAGGATCTGGCTCTTTCCGGTGAAGATCCTGCTGCCTGGTTTATTGAACATGGATTTGACTGTATCCTGGTATCTGCAAAAACAGGCCAGGGAGTTGATGGTTTGGCCCAGGCCATCCAGGAAAAAATTGTGGGCAAAGGCCCTGAACCCCAGGGGGATGAACTGGTGCCCAACCTGAGACAAAAGGATCTTCTGAAAAGGGCTGAGACATCCTTAGAGGAGGCTGCTGCGGCCATAGAGGCAGGAATGCCCCCTGATGTGATGCTTGTGCCTTTGCAGGAAGCGGTGAATGTTCTGGGAGAGATAACCGGGGAGATCTCCAGCGAAGATGTCTTGGAACAGATTTTTTCCAGGTTTTGCATTGGGAAATAATTTTTTGTAGTCCAAGGGCTGGCCAGCCCTTGGACTACAAAAAGTTATGTAAGCTCAAAATCTATTTCCAGCCGTTGCAGGCTGACATTGACCAACCTGACCTGTACTTTTTGACCCAGGGTAAAGGTTCGACCGGTATGTTGCCCAATAAGTTTATGTTCTTTGGCCGCTAGCTGATAATAGTCATCGGTGAGGGTTGACAGCCGGACCAATCCCTCGGCCATGACTTCTTTGAGTTCCACCCAGAAGCCGAAATCACTGACCCCGTTGATCAGGCCGGTAAATTCTTCTCCTATCCTGTCCTGTAAGAAGCAAACCGTCATCCTTTTCAGAATCTCTCTCTCCGCTTCCATGCCGGTCCGCTCGGTCCGGCTGATGTGCAGACTGATTTTGCGCAGCCCTTTGCGCCCATGGCCTGGAGGAGCGCTTGGATCCAGGGCGGAGCGCAGGCTGCGGTGCACAATAAGGTCTGCGTATCGGCGGATAGGGGAGGTGAAATGGGTGTAGCAGCTTGAACCCAAACCGAAATGCCCCTGGTTGTCCGGACTGTATGCGGCCTGCATCATGGTCCGGAGCAGGAGACGGTTGACCAGGAATTCAAGGTCGCTGCCCTGAGCCAAATGGAGCAGGGTCTGTAAGCTCTTGATGTCTGTGTCTGAGGGCAGCTGATGGGCCAGGTCTGTGGAGCGGAGGATGCCGAACAAGGTGTTCAGTTTTTCCGGATCCGGTTCGGGATGGATGCGATAGACTGTGGGCTTGCTCAGTTCGTGAAGATATTCGGCTACGGCTTCGTTGGCTGCGATCATGAATTCTTCCACAATCTGATGTCCGAAGTGCCTGTCCCGAGGCTGGATGTCCCGGGTTTCACCCTGGAGGGTGAACAGGAGTTCCGGCTCCGGAAGATCGAAATCCAGAGAGCCCCGTTCCTGACGCCGGGCAAAGAGCTGCCGGGCCAGCGCAAGGGCCTGCTCCAGCATGGGCAGAACATGCCGGATCTCTTCCCTGGCCTGAGGTTCCTCATCCAGCACGGCTTTTTTGACCTGGGTATAGGTCAGTCTGGCCTGACTGCGGATCACTGCCGGATAATAGTCGGCACGGATACGTTTTCCGGTTGACGTAAGGGCCATATCCACGACCATGGCCAGCCTGGGAACGTTTGGATTGAGGCTGCACAGCCCGGTGGACAGGGCCGCTGGAAACATTGGTTCCACTGACTGGGGAAAATAGTAGGAGTTGCCCCGGGAGCGGGCTTCTTTGTCCAGGGGAGAGCCAATGGGTACATAGTAGCTGACATCGGCAATAGCCACCAAGAGCTCATACCCTGTATCTGTTTTTGTCACCCAGACCGCGTCGTCAAAATCCTTGGCACCAGCTCCGTCAATGGTTACAAAAGGCAAGTCCCTTAAATCCTTTCGTCCGCTCATGTCTTCATGGTCCGGGTCCTGGGGCAAATCCTCGGCTTGCTGTATGGCTTCAGCGGGAAATTCGACCGGGATATGGTGATTGAGCTTGACCACGACCTCTTGGACTGCGATCTCGGTTTCCGGTCCCAGGAGTTCGGTGACATCACCCTGCCACAGGTCACTATCCAAACGCTGGTCAGGGCTGATGACCACGACGTCCCCGGGTTTGGGCCTGGTGGGCAGGGCAGCAACTTGGGCCAGAAATTTGACGTGCAGATCAGGATCCATGGGCCTGGCCCAATAGAGATTGTTCTTCATTTTTTGGTCTACAACGACCGGGACGTTCTGCATTCGTCGTTCTAAAATTCGAACAATGCGGCCTTCCGGATTTCTCCCCTTCCGTTGGGGGAGCAGGGCCACCACCACCAGATCTCCAGGCCAGGCTTCGCCCAGGTTGGATGGAGCAATAAAGATATCTTTGCGCCGCTGATCCTTGGTGACGACAAAACCGGCTCCGGAGGCAATCATCTCCAGGGTGCCCTGGACCAGGGACATACGTTCCGGAAGTCCAAAGGCCTTGCCACGGCCCAGGCTGATCAGCTTTCCCTGGGATACCAGGGATTTCAGAAGGGAGTGGATGCGCTCCCGGTCTTCACTGCCCGGCCGGAGCTCTTTGAAGATGTCTTTTATCTGCACAGGGGCTGGTCGTTGTTTCACCAGATCCAGGATCCGGCCGGCAGTTATTTGGGGCTTTTTTTTTCGTTTTCGAGACATAGTCAATTGTGTTACCTTTTTTATGAGTGGCTTACATATAAGCCTAAATCCTATCCACTGGTTTCACAAGGATAAAAGCATGAATGTGACCAAATTTGCAATACCGGAAGTAATTTTCGGCCAGGACTGTCTTGCCTATGTCGGACCCTGTGCCCGGCGCAACGGGGGCAAACGGATTTTGCTGGTCAGTGACCAGGGGGTGGAAGAGGCCGGATGGGTGGAGAAGGTGATTGATGCCCTGGATGACGAGGGACTGAGTTGGGTCTATTACAATACCGTAGATTCCAATCCCCGGGATTTTCAGATCCGGAGGGGAGCCAAGTTTTATCAACTACAGCGAGCGGATGTGATTGTGGCCTTGGGCGGGGGCAGTCCCATGGATACGGCCAAGGGTATTGCCCTGATTGCCAGTAATGGCGGGGAGATCAGAGATTATGAAGGGGCCAACCGCATTCAGCGCCCCTTGCCGCCCATGCTGTGCATCCCGACCACAGCCGGGAGCGGAGCGGATATTTCTCAGTTCGCCATCATCACCGATGTGGAGCGACAGGTAAAAATGGCCATCATCAGCCGGACCTTGGTGCCCAATATCACCCTGATCGATCCGACCTTTCTGCAAAGCAAGCCGGAGTGGCTGATCATCGCCTCGGCCATCGACGCCTTGTCCCATGCGGTGGAAGCCTATGTCTCGTCGATCTCCTCGCCGTTTACGGAAATGAATTCCTTAAAGGCCATAGAGACGATTGTGACCAATCTGGAGGCGGCTGTGACTACCCGTTCCTCCCGTAGCCTGACCCAGTTGAGTACAGCCAGTACTGTGGCCGGCATGGCCTTTAGCAACGCCGGGCTGGGAGTGGACCACGCCATTGCCCACTCCCTGGGCGGCAAGCACGATGTCATGCACGGTTTGGTCCATCCAACCCTTTTGCCTGCGGTTATGCGTTTTAATCTGCCGGCCTGTGAACAAAAGATGGCCGTGATCGGCGAACTGATCACCGGCCAGAAAGGAAGTGACGAGCGGGAAACCGGACTTATGGGCATAGCAGAGTTGGAAAATTTTTTTAACCTATTTGCAATCCCGCACCGGTTGCGGGATCTTGTTCCTGATGCCCAAGGCCTGCCAGAGGTCTGCAAACTCGCGGTACAGGATGCGTGTGTATTGACCAATCCCAGGCCGGTGACCTGGGAAGATTGTCTGCAGATTTGCGAGGAAGTATGGTGAACAAACCTCGAACCACACTCAAGGATCTCATCGGCATTGAGGATGTGAAGCTGGGCTTTTTTCAGGAAGCTCAGGCCAAGATGGAGGAACTCAAGGCCTCAAACCGAAAGCTGGAGGAAAAGCGGCAAGAGGTGGAGGCGATTCTGGATGCCATTGTGGATGTGCTCATTGTTCTCTCCGACGATCTGCGCATCTTGTCGGTGAACAATGTCTATCATCAGCTCTTTGCCGACCAGGCTCCGGAAGGCAAATACTGTCATCAGGTATTTCATCGTCAGGATCAGCCATGCTCTCAGTGTCCTGTTCTTTCTTCGCTGAACAAGCGGACGGTGTGCAGAGGGCAAGGAATTAAGCCGGCCCGGGATATGAATCGTTCTTTTGACCTGGTGGCCTCTCCCATGTCTCAGGGAGTTGGTGAGCCGAACAAGGTACTCCTGTTTATGCGCGATGTGACCAGAGAAAAGGAATACCAACTGCAGTTCATGCAGGCTGAGAAAATGGCCACTGTGGGGGTTTTGGCCGCAGGTGTTGCCCATGAAATCAACAATCCTTTGACTTCCATTTTGGGGTTTTCAGATGGATTGAAACGGCGCATACCCCGACTTGAGTCTTGTGTTGAACCGGGAATCCTGGAGGATATGCGGGAATATATTCAGACCATCCGGGAAGAGGGACAGCGATGTCAGGAGATTGTCCAGAATCTGCTCACTTTCAGCCGGCCCCAAAATTCCCCCTTTGGACAGGTTGATCTTCGTCGACTGGTGACGGATTGTCTGAAAATTATCCACTACCGGCTCAAAAAATGTCCCTTGGTCAATGTAGAGCTCAATATTCATTCTGCCCAGCCTTGTGTCTATGGAGATGAGGCCCAGCTCAAGCAGGTTGTACTGAACTTATTAACCAATGCCCTGGATGCCCTGTCCGGAACAGGAAACCTGCAGATCACCATAGATCAGGAAGGTGAGGACATAGTCAGCCTGGAAGTCGAAGATAGCGGACCTGGAATCGCGCCTGAGTATCTGGAAAAGGTCTTTGATCCTTTTTTTACTACAAAACCGGTGGGCGATGGGACCGGTATCGGCCTGTCCACCTGCTACAATATTGTCCATGCCCATGCCGGGCGGATCTATGTGTGCAGCGAACCGGGGAAAGGAAGCAGTTTCCGCATCCTCTTGCCCAGAGAGGCCAAAAGAAAGCAAAGCGCTGCGATCAGTATGCTCCATGGGAACGAAAGAGAGTAAAGAAAATTTAATGAACGATACGTGTCGAATCCTGGTTGTTGACGACGAACATAATATCCGCCGCCTGTTTGTCAAAGAACTCCAGAGCGAAGGACGGGAAGTGTTCACTGCCTCCACTGGGGCAAAAGCCAGGGAATATTTTTCGAGTCAAACCTATGAGGTCATTGTCCTGGACGTGTGTCTTCCGGATACGGATGGATTGACCTTGCTGGCCGAAGCAAAGAACCAGCAGCCTGATGCCCAGGTTATCCTCATTACTGGGTATGGGACTATCGACAATGCCGTAGAGGCCATGAAGTTCGGCGCTTATGACTATGTGACCAAGCCATTTGACTTGGACCGTCTTGATTTCATCCTGGAAAAGGCTTTTCAGCGGGCTCGGCTTCAAAGTGAAAACCGCCGCCTGCGCAGCAGGCAGGATCGTGAAACTCAAGTGGACCTGGTAGGTCAAAGCCCGGCGATTGCCAATATCCGGCGTTTGATTGGCAAGGTGGCAGGGGCCCGGATCCCGGTATTGATAACCGGGCCGAGTGGAGGGGGCAAAGATGTGGTGGCCAGGGCCATCCATGAGGCCAGCCAACGTAGGGATCATCCTTTGATTGTCAAGAACTCTGCGACCTTGCAGCGTGAGCTTATGCGCAGCGAACTGTTCGGACACGTCAAAGGGGCCTTCACCGGAGCGGACAGAGATCAGCAAGGCCTTGTGGAACTGGCCAACAAGGGGACTCTGTTTCTGGATGAGATCGGGGAGCTGTCTCCGGATGTCCAGGGTGCTCTGCTTCGGCTTTTGGAGAATCAGACCTTTCGCAAGGTTGGGGCCAAGACAGAGCAAAAGGTGGATGTCCGCTTTTTGTTTGCAACCAATAAGGATTTGGCCCAAGAAGTCGAGGCCGGACGCTTTTCGGATGCCTTGTACCACAGGATCAATGTCTTTGAAATTTCTTTGCCACCTCTTCGGGATCGAATAGAGGACATTCCTTTGTTGGTGGAGTATTTCCTGGCGTTGTTCAGTCCGGAGATGAAGATTCGGATTGCGGACAGGATGATGCATTGTCTGCAGAGCTATCATTGGCCGGGCAATGTGCGCGAGTTGCGCAATGTCCTGGAGCGCAGCCTGATTCTTTCTGAAGGTGAGCGGATAACAGAACAGGATTTGCCGGCTGAAATTTCTGCTTTGGCAGACAACGAGTATCAGCCTGCTGCTGAAGGCGACCTTTCTCTGCAGGAGATAGAAAGACGACATATTATGAGGGTCCTGGACCTGTGCAACGGACATCGAAGCCGGGCAGCCTCAATGTTGGGAATCACCCGCAAGACATTGTACAGAAAGCTGCAAAAGATGCACTGAGTCATTATGACTCATGTTGAACAAGAGCGAGTCACGATGACACGTGTTTATCTCTTTGGATTACTTGGGGAATTCGGTTGAATCATTTTTTTGCCCAGGACTGGGGGACGCTTCTTTCCATCTTTTTTTTCTGCCGGATATTCTTTTCTTGCAACCCCCTGACATCATGGTGTTGTTGAGTTTGGCCTGTGTTTTGCTATTAGTGCCTTATCTGTAAATTTCTGCCATAAAAAACAAGAAAATTTGAACC
>CAYZLB010000072.1:0-12305 GCA_964479235.1 uncultured Desulfohalobiaceae bacterium | reverse complement strand
GTGGTCAACACCATTGTGGGGCAATTCCATCCCGGGTTTATCGATCAGCCAGTAGCCCATAACCAGCACATCTGGAACTTCCTGGCCATGGAAAAAATGAAAGCAATGCAACAGGGCGAGATGGTGATCATGGTCGATACCCAGGCCTCAAAGGAGAACCTCAGCCGGGCTGTTCAGTCCCAGGGCTGGGAGGTCAAAGAGATCCTGGAAGATGGTGAAGAGTTTCATTTAAGGATATGCAGCAAATAGATATACTACAAAAGATTTTGTCTACGAATTTGCACGAATGCTCACGAATCAATCTGGCAACATTTTTGGGGCCCACTTTGGGCCAAAAATGTTTCAGATTTGTCAGTGGCAAAACTCGGACGAAACAAAAGATTTTCCTTTCTTCGTCATTCCCGCGCAGGGTCATCATCCCGGACCCCGGATCTTCGTCCGGGGCAGGCTAGATCCGGAACCAGAATCCAGAGCAGATAGAGCGGCTTTCCCCTGGATTGCCCGGAAAGTCTGGTCCTGGTGTACTTGGATGATCCGGGCCGGGCAATGACGGGAAAGGAAATTCGTAAGTTTCTTTCCCAATCAAACTGAGCGTCACAGGTCAGAGGCGGGGCTGAACTGTGAACCCGCAAGGAATTAAAGAAATGGGATTTTTCAATCGCCTGCGCTCAAAGAAACCGGGTCTTGAAGACCGATCCAGCTGGGAACGAGGCATCCTGGTTTTTTCTCATACCAGTGAGGTCATCCAGGCCGAGAAACTCATCAAGGAGAGCGGTTTCTCCATTAAGGTCATGGGGCCGCCGCCAGAGATCAGGACCGGATGCGATCTGGTCATTGAGTTTCCCTTGATCGAGGAGCTGAATATTCAGCGATTGCTTCGGGGCCAGGGAGTGCATGCATTACAGGTGGTGCCGGTCACAGATCATCTGCTCCAGCCTGTGGATTTGTTCACAGTCAAGGACTTCGGGGAGCATCTCATGGTCCGGGCAGCAAATATGAAGCTGACGGTGGACAAGGAAACCGGAGTTATTGTCAATATTTCCGGCGGCGGATGCCCGGATGTTCCCTATCTGGCCCTGGAGATGATCGGCAAGTCCCTGCAGGAGGCTCCCAAGCCGCAGGATATCGGTCACACCCTGTGCGGGTACGCCCTGCACCTGGCCTATGAGGAGATGACACGCAAATGCTGGTAGTAGTCGGAACAGTTCCAGAGGATGATTTTCCCTTGGTTTGCGGCCGGCCGGACTTTGACTCATCCAGGCTGAGAGTTGAAGGGAAATACATTGATGTGAACCGAGGAACCCCGGCCCTGTTAGCTGCTGCCTGTCGCATGCTTCAGACCCTGGGACAGGAGCCGCCCCTGGCTTTTCTGGTCGGGGACACCGGATTGGGACATGGAAGCCGCAGGCTGTATGCTTATTTGGTCGAGCACCTGGCTGAACATGCACCGAGCAGCATGGTCTTTCATTACCTGCAGCCTGATGTGAACGGCCACGGCCGGGTCCTTATGGCAGTGCAGGAGTTGAAGACCCGCCCCAAGCTGATCGCTGACGCCGGGTTCATGTACGCGGCCAAGATGAGCGGACAGAGCCTGGAATACGACTTGTTCACTCCGGACGCGGGAGAACTGGCCTTCCTAGCCGATGAAAAGGCACCCCATCCCTTTTATACCCGGGGCTTTATTTTGTCCGAGGACGACAAGGACCCCAGCCTGATCACCCGGGCCTATGTCCACGCCAATGCCGCCAGGTATCTTCTGGTTAAGGGACGATCCGATTATATTGCTGATTCTTCAGGGATTCTGGCTACGGTCGATTCGCCATCCAGCGAGGTCATGGAGGCTGTGGGCGGGACAGGAGATACCCTGACCGGAGTGGTCAGCAGCCTCATTGAGTCCGGCCTGGATGTGTCCAGGGCTGCGGAGATGGCCGCGCGCATAAACCGCATCGCCGGATCCATGAGCCATCCCACGCCGGCTTCTCAGATTATGGACCTCATCTCCTGTCTGCCAGGGGCCTATGAGTTGATCAAAATCAATCAAAAACTTTGTTAAGATCATAACTTCAAAACCACCAGGTAACTATGCAAGCACAACATACGTTTCCTCGGACCTGGACACTGTTTGACCAACGCGGAGAACAAAGCCTGCTTGAGCTGGATGAATGGGCCAAAGCAGGAGGCCTTGTGGCCGGGATATATTGCATTTATGCCCTGGAAAATGAGTTGCGAGTTCTGCGCGCAGCCAAGAGAGCAGAGAATGCGGGTCACGAAAACCGCGAATATTACTTACCGGCTCCCCGGTGGGCAAAGGTTCGGACAAGGTCGTGCACATTATTGAAAAACAGGGCGGTGTGGTGGTTGCTTCTGAGAATTGCTCCTCCTTAAAACCGTTGTCCTTGGCTGTTGACGAGCAGGAAACCGATTCCCTTCGGGCTCTTGCCGCATCCTATCTGCAGCTTCCATGTTCCTGCATGACCCCGAATGAACAACGATTTTCGCTTCTTTCCCAGTTGGTGGCTGATTTTGATGTGCAAGGAATTGTGGATCTGACCTGGACCGGATGTCATACGTACAATGTTGAGTCTGCCGTAATCGAGGAATATCTCACAGAGATCCTGGAACTGCCTTTCATCCAGGTGGATACAGATTATGCAACAGCGGATACCGGCCAGCTCCAGACCAGGCTGGGAGCCTTTCTGGAACTCGTCAGTGAACAATAACCGTTTAGGAGTATGCAGCGGGAACTCCTCAAAATCTGGGAAAAAGATACAACCACTATTCTGTTTGTCACCCACATTGTAGACGAGGCGGTATTTTTGGCTGACCGCATTGTGGTCATGTCCGCCAGGCCGGGTCAAATCGAGGATATCATTGATGTTGACATGGACAGGCCAAGAGATCGGGGATAAGCAGAATACGCGCAACTGACCGCCCAAATTCTGGAAATGCTTGAACAGCCTGAAGGGGTTATCGGATAGTTAGGCAAACTTTGAAGGCCACGTACCGTGTGATTCGTCAAGTGGGGTCAGGGAGCAAAGATCGTTAGAGAAAGACTTATTGTTCAGCCACGAAAGGATTTTCAATGGTCAAACCCTCTATACGTTGCCTGTGCTGCAAGTCTTCACTATACAGCCGCTTACAACCAGCCTCTAAGGCGGCAGAGACAATTAAAGAATCATAAAAACCGAAATAGTAGCGATCCTGGATGGTTAAAGCCCGAAGATAGAGCTTTTGACTCGGCATAATGCTCCATAATGGATAGAGTACTGCTTCCAAATATGTACGAGTTTCAGCTTGTCCGAGTGGAATCTCAGCCTTACGCCTGATAGTATTCAGGCATTCCTGAATAACTTGGAAGCTAATACACGCATTCCTGTTGGCGATACCTTGAGTAATAATGCTTTCAGCAATGCTTCCTTTCTGCTCATCCAAGAATTCAAGCTGATAAATGAACAGATTGGTATCCAGGAAAAAATCAGCGCTCATTCATTTCGTCCCGGGTCATCTTACAGCCAATGCGAACCTTTCCCCGTAATTTACGCAGCGTAGATTGGGCCAGTTCAGCTTTTTGTTCCTGGCCAACATAGCTTTGCAGCCATCGCCGGAATTCGTTGTTCAATGTCGTATGTTCCCTGCGGGCGCGGTCGCGGGCGGATTCAATCAAGCGTTCGTCAGCACTGAGGGTTATATTTTTCATAGAGACCTCCTTCACGAGATACGTGTACACTATAATAGTGTCGATGCAAGTGGGTGTCAACTGAGCGTACAATTTTATTCATGTTCTGACAGATCTTATCAGGTCTTCTCCATAAGGGACTGGAAGATAATGTAAACCCAAACTGTGCACGAGTGACTCATCTCAGACCACGGCATCGTCCGGTGGACATTTCAGTCCATGCGCATAGCTAGTAGGTCAAGAAGGCTGGCAAAAGCGGTTTAATGACGCGTTTATACCCGGATGGAAAGCTTCATCGGATACAGGTATCCATTACCAACTGTGGGATGAAGGGAAAGTGTGTGGGGGAGAGGTGCAGGATCAGGTCAGACGCTTGAGGGAATACGTCTGCCTTCACTTCTTGCATATCTTCACTCTCCAGAAGATGAGTTCTACAATTTTAAAGTGTGCGTTTTGTGTGTGTACACGTCAAGAAGCATATTTCGGCCTTGAACCGTTTAGTTGAGGCTTGCATCTTGACATTAGACCATATGATGTTTTAGCATCATCTTATGAGAACGACAATAACAATTGATGATGATGTATTGGAGCAGGCCCGGACCCTTGCTGCACAGCGGAAAATCCCTTTCAAGACCGTGATTAATGAAGCATTAAGGGTCGGCTTAAAAGAAGTGGAAAAGCCCGCCGTGCAACGGTCCTACCAAACAAAAGCGCAGCCCATGGGACTCCGTCAAGGACGAAATCTGGACAATATCCAGGAACTCTTGGCTCAGATAGAAGGGGAGGATGCAAGGTGATCCTTGTTGATGCCAACATCCTGCTCTATGCAGAGGACAGCCTTCACCCGCGGAATCTTGAGGCCCGCAACTGGTGGGATGCTCAATTGTCAGGGACTGAGGCAGTATGTTTTTGCTGGACTGTCCTTTCGGCCTTTATCCGCATTGGAACCAATCCTCGGGTCTTTGAGCGTCCGCTTTCCATGGATCAAGCTGTTTCTCGGGTCCAAAGCTGGCTGGATCAGCCGTGTGCACGAATTATCCGGCCAACCGAGCGCCACTGGACTGTTTTTCAAGACATGCTGGTGAGTGGTCAAGCCGTAGCCAATCTCGTGACGGATGCACACCTAGCAGCCTTAGCCGTTGAACATGGCTGTGTGCTTGCTTCTACTGACTCTGACTTTGCCCGCTTTCCAAACTTGCAGTGGTCCAACCCCTTCGCATGAGCCGAGACTTAGGATTGTAATTACTTATGTGATATTTTCCTTTCAGCTTTGCCTCCCCGCAAATCTTCCACTCTATCTATTCCCTCCAAGCTATCAGCTTTTCCGATAAGATGGCTCGTTTCCAATCAGAAAATAGAATTGGGAGAAAAGCCTTGGTGTGTGCTATGGATACGTGATTTGTACCCATCAACCAAAGGGGGGTTCTCATGAAGCGCTTTTTTTCCTGTCTATTTTTCTGTCTCGGGATGCTTGCTTTGAGCGTCCAGCCTGGTCTGGCTGAATCATCGTCTCTTTCTACGTTCGACAGCCTGTCCGGAAGCCTAAGCATTGCCGGAGGAACGGCCCATATCCCGGTCATGAAGGAGGCGGCCAAAAGGATTATGACCTACAATTCGGACATTTCCATCACCGTGGCCGGGGGCGGTTCCGGAGTCGGGGTGCAGAAAGTGGGCGAAGGGCTGGTGGATATCGGCAACACCGGCCGGCCGATCAGTGCCCAGGAAAAGGAAAAATATGGCCTTTTGTCCTTTGCCTTTGCCATTGACGGGGTGGGCTTGGCCGTGCATCCGGACAATCCGGTTGGGGACTTGAGCAGTGATCAGGTGCAGGCCGTATTTGCCGGGGAGATCACTTCCTGGAAAGAGCTGGGCGGACCGGACAGGACCATCAATCTGTATACCCGGGATGAGGCCAGTGGCACCCGAAAGGTCTTTTGGAAAAAGGCTCTGGACAAAGGACCAATTGCGGTCAAGGCGAATGTGGTCCCTTCCAACGGGGCCATGAAGGTGGCCATTTCCCGGGACAAAGCAGCCATTGGATACTTGAGCATCGGGCATATGGACGACTCCATTGCCCGGGTGGCCATAGATGGCGTGTTGCCCACGCAGGAAAATGCAATTGATGGCTCCTACACCGTGGTTCGCAAGCTGTATATGAACACCAAGGGAGAGCCAACTCCCTTGGCTCAGGCCTTTATCGAGTATGTGCAAAGCCCGGCAGGTGCAGAAATTGTTTCTGAAAGCGGATTCATCCCCTTGGGGAAATGATTTTTGAGACTCTCGTGCGCCCAAAGTCTCTCTCCAATCACTTTAGCCATCTTTTTCTGCTCAGCGCGGCCGGCATCAGCATGTGCCTGGCGGTAGCCGTGTTTGTTTTTTTGATTGCTTTTGCCTGGCCGGTATTCTCCGGCCAGGAATGGAAAGCCCTCTTGAGCACGGATTGGCGACCTTTTCAAGGCCATTTTGGCATCCTGCCCATGATCCAGGGGTCCCTGGCCCTAACCGCCACGGCCATGCTGGTGGCCTGCCCCCTGGGACTCGGCCTGTGTCTGTTCTGCTCCGGCCTGGGACCGGCCTGGGCCGCACGTTTACTGCAGGGCCTGGTTCAGTTCATGGCTGGAATTCCTACAGTGGTGTACGGATTTGTGGCCGCCTTTACCCTGGTCCCTTTTTTGCGTCATCATTTTTCCGTGGGTACAGGGTATTCCTGGCTGGCCGCCAGTGTCGTCTTGAGCTTCCTCGTCCTGCCCACCGTGGTTCTTATCGGCCTCAGCGCCGTGCACAGGGTGCAGCAGGATCTGTCCCTGACCTGCTCAGCCCTGGGCCTGTCCAAGGTCCAAGCCCTGGTCTCGGTCATATTCCCTGCCGCCTGGCCCGGCCTGCTGGCCGCCGGGCTGCTCGGGTTCGGCCGGGCTGTGGGCGATACCCTGATTGCCCTTATGCTGGCCGGCAACGCTCCCCAGACCCCGGATTCCATGCTGGACTCCATCCGGGTTTTGACCGCCCATATCGCCCTGGTGGTAGCCACAGACAGCCAGAGCCCGGCCTATCGTTCCGTGTTTGTGGCCGGGTGCCTTTTGTTCGCCATAGCCGCTGTGATCAATGTTTTTGTCTTTTGGGTCCAGAAAAAATACAGTCGAACATATGCCCCGGAGTAAGGAGCGGATAATCATCATCTACGCCTGGGGGTGCGCCTTGGCTACTTTGGTGGTCATCGCCAGCCTGTGCGCTTTTCTCCTGGTCCAGGGCAGCTCGGCTCTGAGCCCCAGTCTCTTTTTTGGGGAGGCACCGGTGTGGCCGGCTCTGATGGGGAATGTCCCGGTCTGGGAGGGCATTTGGCCGGCATGCGTGGGGACCTTGACTTTGGTCTCTTTGGCTACAGGGATTTCCCTGCCCGTGGGCCTGGGATGTGGACTGTACCTGGCCCTGATGGCCAAGGACCGGACCAAAGATGTTTGCAGCATTTTGATCAATCAGCTGGCCAGCATACCATCCATTATCATGGGCCTGTTTGGGTTTGCCCTGATCCTCTTTTTGCGCAAGACCTTGTTTCCCCAGGCCAATACCTGCCTTCTCCTGGCGGCTTCATGCATGGCTGTTTTGATTCTGCCCTATATTGTTCGTTCCACCCAGAACGTGGTGCAGGCCATTCCACTTTCGCATCGGCTCATCGGACCCAGTATGGGATTGACGCTGGGCCAGAACATTGTCCATATTATCCTTCCCCAGGCCGGAAAAGGCATCCTGGGCGGAGTGATCCTGGCCGTGGGCCGGGCGGCGGAGGACACGGCAGTTATTCTGCTCACCGGAGTGGTGGCCAACTCTGGCCTGCCCCAAGGCCTGTTTGGGAATTTCGAGGCCCTGCCCTTTACCATCTACTTTCTGGCCGCGGAGTTTCGCTCGCCCCAGGACCTGCTGGTCGGTTTCGGGACTTGCCTGGTCCTTTTGCTGTTGACCTCGTCCCTGTTTGCCCTGGCCCATCTCATCCAGCAAGGACTGCACAGACAATGGAGCTGAACCCTTCTTTTTACGAGGGGCCTTGCTCGTAACGTTTTCTTTTGGGGCTCCAGCCCATTTCTTTATGAACTCACAAAAGCAAGATGCCAGACACGCAAGAGGATGGCCAAACTCGAGGAATACATTATATGCCTCCTGAATATTTTCTTCAGGTCCAATCCCTGTCCGTGGGTTTCGGCCGGCAACACGTCCTGGATCAGGTGGATCTGCTGGCAATTCAGGGGGAAGTTACCGTTTTGCTGGGCAGATCCGGGTCAGGCAAGTCCACCTTTCTGCAGAGCTTGAACCGGCTCAACGATGAATTAGGAGCCCATACCAAGGGGTCGGTGCGCTTAAGGCTGGATGGACAGCTGCGGGAGGTCTTGGCGTCAAACATGGACCCTATCTGGCTAAGACGCAGAGTGGGCATGGTCTTTCAAACCCCAAACCTTCTGCCTACTTCCATTGCCAAGAACATCCTCACCCCCTTGAAGCTGGTCTCCAAACTGGACAAAGCGGCCAGGGAAGAACAAATGCACAAGGTGCTCAAGCAGACCAAGCTCTGGGGCGAGGTCTGCGATCGGCTCAAGACTCCGGCCCTTTCCCTGTCTGGGGGGCAGCAGCAGCGTCTCTGCCTGGCCCGGACTTTGGCACTTAAGCCCCAGATTCTGCTTCTGGATGAGCCCACGGCATCTCTGGATTTTCGAGCCACCAGGCATATAGAGGAGCTGCTTCTTGAGCTGGCCGGAGCCTATCCCATGGTTGTGGTTTCCCACAGCCCCGGACAGGCGGAGAGGCTGGCAGATGCAGTAGCCGTGTTCAGCCAGGGCCGGGTGGTGCAGGAACTGAAGAAGGGAGAGATTACTTGTGCTGAGCTGGAAGAATGTATTGATCAGACATAGGATGCATCCATTGACAAAGCTAGAGTGTATATAAAATATACGTTTACCATATTCAGGAGGTGGGGACAGGATGCAAAGAAACTGCCGATTGGAATTCAGCCCTTTGAAAACTCAATCCGGGAGGGATACTATTATCTGGACAAAACCCCATTTATCCACCAATTGACCAGCCAATAACAGATACCTGTCCGCGATTCTCTCCCTGCTTAATTGTCTGTTGCCCGGAGTACCTGATCTTTGAATTCTTCAAACGATGAAGCCCGGAGTGACACGTCGAAAAGCCCGTCCAGGATCTCTACGGACTGAATCGTTTTGATCCGTTCTATGATGTCCCGGTTTATTGTTCCGAATCGGGCATTGATATTCCTTAGGAGCAGGTCCCTGGATTTTTTGAGCTCGCCACGTTCCTCTCCTCGTTGCTCATACTCTATGACCTTTCGATCAAAGTCCTGCTGAAGCTCTTCCCGTATTTCTTGTAATGCTGCGCCCGCCATTTCCTCACCTCCTGGGAATCTTTTGGTATGCTGGACAACCCTCTGCGTTGGCACTGGGCTGGCTATCAATACATATGGCACTATAATCTTTAAGTATTCTTTCGCCCTGTCCTCGTCAGACAATCCCTCTATCAGATCATAGATGACCTTGAGCTTGCTGTCCATCTCTGGGTAGTGAATATACTTCAAGAGCAGATGGAAGATCTCCATTATAGTCGTCGTCTTGAAGGACTCATCTTCCATGCTGTGGATATCGTGCAGAATATGCCTGTACTTGGGAATGAAGTCCCGAAATGACTCCGACGGCAAACTGAAATACTCCTCAAAGTCGACGCTGTACTTCCAGGATCTCGTACCATTATATATAACCACCGGGACGATAATGGGCAAGCGCCTGCCAAGATACTGATTTTTAAGCATCCGCATCCATTTCTGGACCTGGTAGTTCAGGGTTTGCAACCGGGCAAAACGATCCGGGGAGCTTTTGTGCTCAAAGAGAAAGTACATGTCCAAAGATTGGTCACTGTCCACAAAAGAAATCGTGGCCACAACATCAGAGTAGAATTCCTTGAATTCCTCCGAGACATAGCCCTCCATGTCAATCTCAAGGGAGGACAGATCCAGGTAGCTCTTGATTTCTTCCGGGAAGTAATACTGGATGAAGTTCCGGACAAACTCCTCCTGGCTAAAAAAACTTTTGAAACATGCATCATGGGGGTTGGTTATCTGAAAAGTCATAGGCAAAGTGTAGGGCAAGGAGACGGATTTAGCAAGGACAGCTCAAAGGCTGGTCACCTCCTCGTTGGGATAATCCAAATCGAAATCGGGATCGCTATCAAAATCGACAGAATATGTCATTCGGTGCAGGAGGAAGCCTCAACTTATGGATTCGATTTCGATCTCGATAGCGATTACGAACCCGAAGAAAGAAAATCCCATCAAACGGATGCACTGGACGCTCATTCTTCGCGCCAGTGATCCTTAGCGTTGGGGAAGGCCCCTGAACTTTGGCAAGAGGGGGCTGAACACTTACGTTTAGATCATGTGTTTGATGAAACGTTGTGGCATGTAGAACAGCTCTGAGTGTGGGGAGGAGGATGTGGAACTTCAGAAAAGATTCTCCTGCTTTTCTTCTGCTCATGACAGCTCTGGCACAGAGGTTGCCTATTTAAAGATGACCGAATATTTTTTTCCGACGGTGTTACTTGAGGGGCCCATGATTCCTTTGTCTCAGGAGTCTTTTGGATCTTCTCTGCTTTCTGATTTATACAATTCTCTGGGGCATGTTGTAATTGAACTCTGTGCTCAGTTCCACTAACGACAACAAGAAGCTCGCATGGAATCTGACTTGGAGAATATATCTCAATTTCTATTTCATCATGATCTCGCTCATAATAAAACTGACCTTGAACTTCCTCCATTGACCATGGATTTACAATTGATATATCTTTGAATGATACGTTGTTAACGGATTTGCCCTCGAGTTCAATTTCCAATTCTTTTTCATCTTCTTCCCATTTTGATTCGATCTTGAAAGCTTTTCCTCCGAAACCCGGGTTAAATGCCAAAAACACACTGAGAAGAATAAAGGACGAGACACAAAAAGCACAAATCAGCTTATTCATACCAGTATCCTCTGGGTTTGCATTAATTCCTACTGAAAAGGTAGTTTATTGGGGTCACACAAATTTGTCAAATTTGGCACGGAAATACGGACATTGACAAAACATAGCTATACGTGCAGCATACGTACAATACTTAGGAGGTGGCTCGGATGCAAAAAAAACTTACTGTGACCATTGACCAGGAAGTCTACGAAGGGCTGTACAACGTTGTCGGCCCGAGAAGGATCAGCAAGTTCATTGAAGAATTGGTCCGCCCGCATGTGGTCAAAAGTGAGTTGTGTGCGGCTTATCAAGAGATGGCTGCGGATCAGGTCAGGGAAAATGAAGCATTCGATTGGGCTGAAGGGACATATGGAGATGTAAATGATCCAGAGGGGTGACGTGTGGTGGATTGGATTCGATCCCTCAGTTGGCGGTGAAATACGTAAGCAGCGGACTGCTGTTGTGGTCAGCAACAACGCCGCAAACCAATTTTTAGTTAGAGTTCAGGTTGTTCCCCTAACCAGCAGTATTGAGAAATTGTATCCAAGCGAAGCATATATTGTTATAAGGGGCAGAAAAAACAAGGCCATGGCCGATCAACTGACAACTGTCAGCAAGAAACGGCTCATCAGCCATATCGGCTGCATTTCTTCAGCTGAAATGCGGGCCATAACCCAGGCGATATCAGTCCAATTGGGTCTATGAAATGAATACTCATTTAGCTTATTCAGGTTGCTCTCATGGTCAAACCGAGCATCTGGCTTCAGGCCCGTGAGCGTTCCGCTGCTGCCCGGGAAAGGTATCGCCTGCAGGTGCTGGACGAGCTGCATACCGTGCTTCAATCCCTTGCTCAGAAATATCATTGGGATGAACTCTACCTGTTCGGATCGCTTATCTCTCCCAGCCGGTTTACATCTGGTTCTGATATCGATATTGCTGTATCAGGCTTGGACAAGCATGCACTTCTTGCATTTATTGCCGATCTTACCCGAGAGTTAGGACGTGAGGTAGATGTCGTGCGTTTAGAGGAAAGCAAAATAGGGAATTCGATTCAAAGGAAAGGGGAACTATGGGTGCCCAAGAAACATTAGTCCTGTTTCTCAGCGACTTTGATCAACAGGTGGATGAGATCAGGAAGATGTATTCTTTATTGGAAGAGAAAGCGACCAAAGCTCATGCCCCGGTTTCCAGCGAACTGGTTGAAAGCATAGGTTATTGGCTTCATAATCTATACTCTGCATACGAAGACCTCTTTCGGATCATTGCTGTTTTCTGGGAGAACTCTCTGGAAAGTTCTTCCACCTATCATATTGAATTGTTACGCAGGATGCGCTTGAAAATACCTGGTGTGCGGCCGGCTGCCTTAAGCTCCGAGATCAGCTTTCAGCGCTTGGATGAGATGCGGGCCTTTCGACATGTGTTCCGCCATGCCTACAGCTATGGACTAGACGATGAAAGGGTCTTTTTTCTTCTCAGACGGGTTTTAGAGTCAAAAGATGTCATTTTGGATGAAATTTCAGCGTTCAGAAACCAGATCGAAGGCCTTCCACTTTCAGGTGAATAAAAGATCTGTTTGGGAGTATTCGACAAATGTAAATAAGTTATCACCTCAGGGTTACGTTCCAAGCTG
>CAYZLB010000071.1:1684-12339 GCA_964479235.1 uncultured Desulfohalobiaceae bacterium | reverse complement strand
TGTTTCCTGTCCGGCTGACATACGCGATAAGTGCCTTCATAACTTTTTTCTCCTTCAAAAAAATGGTTTTGCAATCAAATTCTGATAACTCTTACCCATTCACAAATGACAGTTTGTCATGCAAGCTGTTATACATGTAAGCTCAAAGGAAAGTTATTCTCAAGCCGTTTTCTGTAATCCTTAGAGACGATGCCCTGGTTTGTCAATAGTAATTATTATTATTGACGTATAAAAATCTTTCCCCTTGCTGTGCACAGCAAGGGGAAAACTCAAAGGCCAGGGCATCTTTGAAGGCATGAAAATTTGTGAACCCAAGGGTGTGGATAAATCTGGAGACTGTTGCTTCCGAGGTCTCTACGTGGGCCGCAAGTTGGGCCTGTGGGTGGCCATCAGGACATCATTGACATGATGGAAGACATATCGCGCAATACGGCGTTGACTGTGAGTCAGGGCCGGGAGTTGATCCGCCAGGGTAGCGAGTAGTGATGCCATAAGAGATAATGCAAGAGCCTCATTTTTTTATACTATGAAAATTGTATTGCAGAAGCAGATCAAAAAGTCAAGCCTGCACAGCGATTTTGTTTTCAGGACCAGTGATCCATCAGCTGATTTTTTGGGGGATACAAAAGAGGGCAGGAAACTGGAGCAGGGACAGCCACGCCTCTTCTTTCGTAATGGCTGCCCTGGAAGAAAATTCTGCGACCATTGGGGGATTTCTCCCAACAGTCCGGAAAATTATTGGAAGTGGGATTTGGCTTGGTGAAAGGCGTCCTTGAGCTGAGACCAGGCTTGGTCGATCCCTTTCCGCAAATCTTCCCATGCCTCGTCGCTGGAATCTCTGACCTTGTTCAGCTGGCTTAATATTTCGTCCCTCTTGGCTGTAAAGCGTTGGACTTGCTCTTCATATTCCTGCCTTGAGTGCATTTGGGCCAGTTTGCCCTGGACCTGCAATTCATCAATCTTTGCGTTGAATTCGTCGAGCTTACTCTTTAATTCCTGGATATATTCTTCTCTGGTCCGCATAGCTTTTGAGCTCCTGTTTCGGGTTGCTGACACAATGTATTTTGTGCTGTAAAATACAGGTAGTTGTCAAGGACTCTCGACCCGCTCATGAGATTGTGTTATGCCTCAAATAACGTTGTGACCACTATAGAGGAAAAGCAGGCCTTTGTCCTTTCCGATGACGAGATTTTGCAACTGGCCAGGTGGGCCAAAGCCATTGAAGACCATTATCAGCGGTTCATGGATATGGAATGGGCCAAAGACGGCCAAAGCGGGGAGAGATTTATGGTCCCAGGCCCGTCCGGAGACAGTGCAGTCCAGACGGGGAGCAGCCAGCCTCCAGCATTCATGCAGCCATTGTCAGCCGGGAGCTGGGCAAGCCGGCAATTGTGGGCACAGGAACCGGAACCCAGGTTTTACATCCTGGAGATGAGATAACCATTCATCCTGGTGGTGGACCGCGATTCCGGGCAGCTCAGACATTTGTTCAATGAACAGGACGAAGCAGTCAAAAAAAGTATCAGCATGCTGCTCAAGACTCTGAAGACAAAGGCTCCAAAATGCAAGGTAGGGATTTGCGGGCAGGCGCCCAGCGATTATCCGGAATTTGCGGCCTTCTTGGTCCGTGAAGGCATAGATTCCATTTCCTTGAACCCGAACAGCGTCCTGTCTGTCATGTGCCGGGTGGCGGAAATGGAAGCCACACTTGCATCTGAACACCACTGAGTTTCCGACTTGACAGGGCGGCCGGGAGAAGACACAAGGGCGAATACGTTTTTTTTTGGGTTCAGGCTGGGCGGCGATTTGTCTTTGTGCAGGCAACTACGCCCATGAATTGTTTTCTACTGAAGTCCAGGGGTGTTCATGCGAACCTTCTTTTTGCCGGAGGAGGGAAAAACCGGGATATTGACCATTGCTCATCGTGGAGCACGGTCTATGGCCCCGGAAAATACCCTGCAGGCAATTCAGAAAGCCCACGCTGTCGGCGCGGACTTGTGTGAAGTTGATGTCCGGCTGACAGCTGATGATGTCCCGGTGCTCATCCACGATAAGATCCTGGAGCGGGTGAGCAATATACGCCAAGTACCTGGTTTTCGTCAGCGGAAATCATGGGCTGTGGGGGCAATGACCTTAAAGGAGCTTCTTGAACTGGATTGCGGATCGTGGTTTGTGGACCAGGATCCCTTTCGCTGTATCCGGGCTGGCAAAATAGCACCGGATGAATTGGAAAGCTATAGAGGCCTTCCCCTGACCACATTGGAGCAGGCCTTGCGCCTGGTCAAAGCCAATGCCTGGAAGATCAATCTTGAGCTAAAAGACGTTGGTTCCAAACGCAATCAGGTCCTTGTCGATCAGGTCTGTTCTATGATCAGGGATATGGATTTGACCCAGCATATCCTGATTTCTTCATTGCGTTTTGAGACTTTGGAAGCTGTCCGGGCTTGGGGATCTCAATATCATGTGTCCTTTGTGGACAATATTGTGCATCCTCAGGTTGTACGCCGTTTGCAAAGCATTCAGGCCACGACCTATCATCCCAAGCATACCCTTGTTCGGCCGGACCTGATCAGGTCATGTCGGGGACAGGGGATTGCAGTCAATGTCTGGACAGTGAACAGGTTGACGGACGTACGTTTGCTGCAAGCCATGGGGGTGGACGGAATCATTACCGACCTGCCCCAGCGTATGCATTCACTGCGTGTTGTGCCGATGGCCGTATAATTGGTAGTCTCGTTGCAAGCCAATCCCCGGGACCAATACCGAAGATCAGGCCCAGAACCAAGCTTCCACCCGGGATTGAAAGTCCTATTCCAAGCTTATACCGAATTCCGGCCAGCATGAAAGCAAAGACCAGGCCGACTTTGAGCAGGGAAATGAAAAGGGGTATGTTCATACAAAAACTTCTGTTACAATAAACTGAGATAAGAAATCTGTCCTTTTGGTGCGCCTATGCTTACCGCCTGTACTCTTGATTGTCCAGATGCCTGTTCTCTGGTGGTGGATGCCGGTCCAACTGGTTTGAAAGTCAAGGGAAATCCGGAACATCCCTTTACGAAAGGATTTACTTGCGCCAAGATACAGGGCTATTTCCAACGCTTGCACAGCCCTGGGCGTATTCTTTGGCCGATGCTCAAGTACAAGGGCAGGTGGCAGGAGATTTCCTGGGAAGATGCCTTGGCCATTTGTGCTAAGCAATTAATCTCAGCGTATCAGGAGGATCCGGCTCAGATTGTGCATATTTCTGGACATGGGGCCCGGGGTATGAGCAAAATGGCTGTGGACGGTTTTTTTGCAGCACTGGGCAGTACGCGGATTAGGGGGTCGGTATGCGACGGGACCGGGATCAATGCCCTGGAGCAGGATTTTGGTTCTCTGGAGCAAGGTCCGCTTGAGGATCTGAAACATTCCCGATGGATTATAAATTGGGGCCGTGATTTTGCCCGCAGTTCAATCCATACCCAGGCCATGGTCAACAAGGCCCGACAAAGCGGAACCCGGGTGGTTTCCATCTGGCCTGGAGGCCAGGGATATGCCGATTTTTCCGATCAATTGATCCGCATCGCTCCTGGAAGGGACCGTTTTTTGGCCCTGGCTGTGCTCAAGGTCATCTGGGAACAGGGCCGGATCGATCAGCGGGCCGCAGCCGCAACCCGGAATTGGGATGCTCTGCAGGCTGTCCTCCATCGCTATACGCTTTCCGAACTGGCCGGCTTGTGTGACATATCAGTACAAGATATATATTACCTGGCCGCGGCCTACAGCCAGTCTCCGGTGGCCTCGATTATTGGCTGGGGGGTGCAGCGTCACCGTTTTGGGGGGGAGAGCATACGCAGTATCGACGCCTTGACCTGGCTCAGCGGGAATGTTGGCAGCCCCGGGTCCGGTGTTTATTACAACATATCCTCGGTCCGTAACTTTGACTTTTCCTGGATCCCGGACAATACAGCCCGCTATCTCAATCTCCCCTGCCTGGGATCTAACATGCTGCAGACCCGGGAGCCAGAGTTGACCTTTGCCTGGATTAACGGGATCAATCCCGTGAACCAGCTGCCGGAGAGCAAAACCGTAGCCAGGGCCCTACAGAAGGTGAATTTTGTGCTGGTGGCTGATGCTTTCTGGACTGATACCGCCCTGTGTGCCGACTTGGTTCTTCCCTGCACGCTGATGGGTGAAGAAGACGATGTCCTGGGCTCCTGCATGCACGATTATGTCAATTATGCCCGAAAGGTACAGGACCCTCCCCCAGGTGTCCGTTCGGACCTGTGGATGATACAGGAACTCAATGCCCGGCTCGGGCTTGGGATTACCATTTCAAAAAGAGAGGTGCTGTTTCAGCGCAGTCTGCATTTGACTGATCCTGAACAGGCCTGGACCCAACTTCAGAGCAAGGGGTATGTTTTGGCCAGGGAGCAAAAGCCTGCCTTTGCTTCCGGCCCGGCTCATCCGGACAGAACCTTCCATGCCCTGGCCAGTTTCAGTCCGGCCTCAGAACCCAAAGAGAGATATCCACTACGACTGCTCAGCCTGATCCGAAAGGAATCCATTCACTCCCAGATTTTGCCTCAGAACCAGGATATGCCGCCACAGGTCTGGGTCAATCCTGAGGCGTGTGAGGTACAGGACCTGGACCTGAACCGGAAGGTTTATCTGGTATCTGAGCTTGGCCGGTTGCGGGTTGCGGTGAATTTTGATTCCACCCTGCATCCCCAGGCTGTGATCTGCCGGCGGGGAGACTGGATGAAGCTGGGTGGAGGGGTGAACCAGTTGATACGGGCTGAACTGACCGATCTGGAGGTTGGGGCTGCCCAGTACAGTCAACGGGTGAGATTGAGTAATGAATGCTAAAAGACCAAATTTCTGGTTTGCAAAAATATTGCCCCAAGTACAAGGAAAATATCATCATGACGACCCGCCCCTGTCCCCGCCCTGCCCACAGGGCGGGGAACCTGTATACCCAATTTAGCTCTGTTTTGAGGGGGCACTATTACTGTAAATATGTGATTGTAAAATATAACGAATCGCGGGACTAGGAGGAAGAGTTCTGTGTGTTCACAATCCAGGCTGCTGCGGACTCTAAGTCTGGAGCGATAAGAGCAGGATGTCTGTTCACTGGTTTTTCAAAGTCCTGCTTTGGCCCTGATCCTTTATTTTGCTCCCGGCAGCAGGAAGTGCTGATCAGGATTGAGCCGAGAAGACCTGCATTGCGGGCAAAAGCGATATCACTTTCCTTGTCCCCGACCATCAAGGTCTGGTTGGCCCGGAGTTGATGCCTGGCCTGGAGAGAGGTCCAGAGCCCTGAAGCCGGTTTGCGGCATGTGCAGGCTGCTTCCGGGGCATGAAAACAGACAGCCTGATCCCGAATCCATATGTTAAAGTCCTGAAGCTGGACATACAGGGCGGTCTGCACCTGGTTGAAGTCCTGGATGGAAAAAAAACCCCGGCCCACTCCAGACTGGTTGGTGACCAAAAACAAACGGCATCCGGCCTGGGACAGGATCTCTAGCCCCTTGACCGCGCCGGGCAAAAGACGGACCCCATCCGGATCGGCCAGGTAGTGTCGGTCGTAGATAATTGTTCCGTCCCGGTCAAGGAGAATGTTGGCAATCATTGAAGAATGACGCATACCTATGCTGATAGCAGGAAGACCGGGGGAAGTAAAGGCAGGCACAAGGGCTGCCTTGCAGCCCAGGTTGCCTTCTGCTATATTTTTTTCTGCGGCAGAGATGTTCTTGCAAAAAACTGGCCTCTTAACCCAAAAAATAACTCCAATGAAATCAGTCGTTACCCTCCAGGCAGGCTGATGGTATGATTCTTTTTCAACCGGTTGTCTGCATCCCGAGGCAACGCAGCAATGAAAGAAACCCATTTCCGGGTCATATACACCTTTTCCCCCTCATTTTATGCTTACACTGATTGCCGCGGTGGTCCTTGCTTTGGGTGTTTCAGCCCTGTGTTCCCTGGCTGAAGCAGTGCTCTATTCCGTGAGCTGGAGTTATATTGAAACCTTGCGCCAGTCCGGGAGCAAGGCCGGAAAGGTATTGTTCAAGCTGCGAGAAAATGTAGATGAGCCGATTACGGCCATTTTGACCCTCAATACCGTGGCCAATACTGCTGGTGCCTCTGTGGCCGGCGCCTCTGCGGCAGCTGTCTTTGGATCCGATTCCCTCCTGCTCTTTACCCTTGTTTTTGCCATCTTAATTCTTATTTTGTCAGAGATCATTCCCAAGACCATTGGAGTGATCTATAATAGGGGACTGGCGGTTTTTATGGCCCGTCCTCTGGCTCTTTTGGTTGTGAGCATGAAGCCGGTGATCAAGGCCATCAGTCTGATCGTGTATTGCATAGGCCACAACAAACAAGGCCCGGAGCATTCCGAGGAAGACCTTCTGGCTTTGGCCAGTTTGACCCGCAAAAGCGGGGTGCTCAAAAAATTCGAGGAGCTTTCCATCCAGAATATCCTGGCTTTGGATACTCGGACTGTCCGCCAGGTCATGACCCCGAGAACGGTAATTTTTTCCCTTCCCACCCAGAGCAGTGTGTCTGAGGTTTGGGATGGTCAGCATATTTGGCCGCACAGCCGGGTTCCTGTGTACGACAACGACGATCCGGAAGATATCGTTGGCATAGTCTACAGACGGGAGGTGCTCCAGGCTCTGGCCCAGGACAAGCACGGCCAGAAACTCAGTGAGCTGATGAAGCCGGTGCACTTTGTTCTGGAAAGTATGACTTTGGACCGGGTTTTGGTCACCTTTCTGGGGTCCAGGCTCCATTTGGCGGTGGTTTTGGATGAGTACGGCGGTTTGGCCGGGGTGATCACCCTGGAAGATATTCTGGAGGAAATTCTGGGCAATGAAATCATGGACGAGACCGATCAGGTTGCCGATATGCGGGAGCTTGCCAGGCGTAAGAGACAGCGGCTGCAAAACGCGGCAGACAAAACGTAAATAAAGGAGGAATGCTTATGGCCGGGAAAAAAGGTCAGCGCATGATGTATATAGGGGCTTTTATCTTGCTGGGCATCGGTTTGGCCGGGTTGGTGGCCAGCGGTATGAATAAGGACAGCGTATATTTTCTGAACGTTTCTGAAGCCCTGGCCAAGGGGCTGGACAATTTGGACAAAACCAGGCTGTTTGGCACAGTGAAGGAAGAAGGTCTGGAGCAAAAGGACGACGCCGTTGGCGTGACCTTTCTCCTGGCTGATAAAAAATTCCCGGACCAATCCATCCAAGTCGCCTATCACGGCGCTGTCCCGGACACCTTCCGGCCTGGAGTGGAGGTGATTGTCGAAGGCAGGCCGAATAGCACCGCTTCATATTTTGCCGCCCGCAGCTTAATGACCAAATGTCCCTCAAAATACGAGACTAAGTAGCTAATCTTCATGGGTCACATCATAGGTTTTTACAGTTTATTGGCCGGCATGGTCCTCAATGTTCTGGCTTGTGCCTGGATAGGGCATATGCTTTGGCATCAGAAGACGGCCGGGATTCAGAGGATACCTTGGGTCCAAGGCGTGATCACTGTCTTGATCCTGATTCCTTCGGTTATTTTAGCCGCTGCTTTGCTGGGGCACGATTTTTCATACGTCCTGGTCGTTGATTATACGGATTCCCTACTTCCCTGGGCCTATTCCCTGACTGCGTTTTGGGCCGGACAGGAAGGATCGTTTCTGTTCTGGACCCTTGTCGTGGCTCTGTTTGGCCTGTTCTGGGCCGGTTCATCTACAGCCCGGAATATGGCAAATGCAAACAAGTGCTCGTTTTGGTTGGTCTATTGCCTGATCCAGGCATTTTTCCTGCTGATCGTGACCACAGTCAGCAATCCACTCTTGCAGATCGCTCGGCCGCCGGTGGACGGCAACGGCCTGAATCCATTACTCCAGCATCCGGGAATGGTCTTTCACCCTCCCTTGCTTTTTATTGGCTATGCCGGTTTAGCCGTGCCTGCGGCAGCAGCTTTGGGTACGGTCTTTGTTTCCGATGATGCCTGGTTGGATAAGGTCAGGAACTGGACCCTGGTGGCCTGGACATTTTTGACCGCCGGAATTGTCCTCGGTGCTTGGTGGTCGTATATGGAGCTGGGCTGGGGCGGATATTGGGCCTGGGATCCCGTGGAAAATGCCTCTCTTATTCCCTGGTTGGCCGGCAGTGCTTTTATCCATACTGCCGTGGTCGGTCGTAAAGGCAGATCATTGGGGCGCACGAACGTGATTCTGGCCGGTTTGGCACTGGTGTGCTGTTTTTTAGCCACCTTTGTCACCCGAAGCGGAATGCTCGATTCCTTACATGCCTTTGGGGCTCAAGGGGTGGGAATGCCCCTGATCTGGGCCATGGCCTTGGGTCTTTTGTTTGCGATCATCAGTGCCCTGGGAACCCGGACATCCATACGCCGTGAACTGCCTTTTATAGCCAGCCAGCAAGGAGGCATTGTTTTTATCACCTGGCTTTTGCTCATTTTGGCGGTGGTCATTGCCCTGGGTACACTGTGGCCTCTGCTCAGCAAGATATGGACGGACCAGAGCGTTGGGTTTGGCCCTGATTTCTACAATCGGGTCTGTTTGCCTTTTTTTACTTTGCTCCTGGTTGTTTTGGCACTGTGTCCCTGGATGGGCTGGACCACCTGGAGGAGATATCCCAAAGCACTGGCCGCGGTTTTGGGCAGTGCCGTGTTCTGCGGGGTTTTGCTCTGGGCCTTGGGCATTCGGGATATTCTGCCCTTAATTGCGTCGGCCTTTGCCCTGACCTGTGTTTTGGCCTTGCTCGGCGTCAGCGTTTACCGACCCGGATACCAAAATTCCCGAGTTAAATTGGCTGTTATGGGGGTGCACATTGGTTTGGCCGTACTGGCCTTGGGTATTGCCATCTCTGGTCCGTATAAACAGGAAATGGACGTGGTGATGACCCCGGGAGAAGAACTCCAGCTGGGGACATACACGTTTACGTATCTATCTTTGGAACGGGAGGCCGGGCAACGAATGGAGGCCTACAAAGCCAAGCTGGAAGTGGAAAAAGACGGCCGAAATCTCGGGCATATGTTACCTGAGCGGCGATTTTACCGCAATTTCCGGCAGCCTTTTGCTGAAGCCGCAGTGATTTCCGGACTGGGAGATGAACTCTACGCAACATTGCTTGGATTCAATCAGGAAGGCCAGGTTCGGATCCAGATCAGGATCAATCCCGGGGTGAACTGGATCTGGATTGGAGGAATACTCATGTGTCTGGCCGGTTTGCTGGCAATCCGGAGAAAGAGTACCAAGAATCAGACACAGTCCACGGAAGAAAACATTGATTTGAGTTTGCAACCAGAATGATCGCTATTCTTTGGATAGCCTCTGTATGGAAAACTGTTATTTGTTAATGGGTAATAGTTATCAGGAGCTGAGTGTAAAATCACTTTTTTGCCTGTTCCCAATCGGTATCGATATCGTTTGTATGCTTCGTTATCGTCAGCGTACCTAATAGGGCATGGGCCTGAGAGCAAAGGTTAGATCTCAAGGGATTGTGACAATTCTGATGAATACTGGAGGAAAGCAGGATTTGGTCTTCGGGTTGGAAGACGTGAGCTATGGGTATGGAGCCGGGGATGTCCTGCGCTCTGTTGACTTAAAAATTCCTGCCCGGAAGACCATCCTGGTTGCCGGTCCAAACGGGAGCGGCAAAACCACGCTATTTAAACTGTTGGCCGGGGTGCTTACTCCCCGCCAGGGAAGTATTCGCCGATGGGTTCCCCGGGGGGAAACCGGCAGTCTTGGGCACGAAACATATCTTTATCCTGGACTCACTGTCTTGGAGAATTTGATCTTTTGGTGCCGATTATATCAAAAGAAGAGTGCCTATGATCGTCTGCTGGAGGTCTTGGGCCGGGTTGGCTTAAAGACCGTGGCTTATGAACCGGCTGCCCACCTCTCCCGAGGGATGGCCCAGCGTTTGAGCCTGGCCAGGGTCCTGGCTTTATCTCCCCAAGTCCTGCTTTTGGATGA
The DNA here is from genome assembly GCA_964479235.1 of uncultured Desulfohalobiaceae bacterium. GTDB lineage: Bacteria > Desulfobacterota > Desulfovibrionia > Desulfovibrionales > Desulfothermaceae > Desulfovermiculus. The sequence goes on along the minus strand of CAYZLB010000071.1, from coordinate 2,360 downwards.
GCCCACAGCCGGATTGGATGTCCAATCTCAGGACATGATGCGTAAGGAAATCACTTTGGCCAGGCAGCGGGGAGCCACTGTCCTTTGGATTACACATTCGCTGGAGACAGACATGCCCAGGGCTGATTATGTTTTGCATGTCGGCCAGGGGAAGGTATGCATGAAATCCTGTGCCCAAAACGGTGAGACCCTATGTGGTCCCAAATAGTTGCTTTGGCCGGAAAAGATATTCGGCTCTTTTTGACCAGAGGGCATGGACTCGTTCTGGCCCTGCTCCTGGGACTGCTTTTGATTTTTCTTTTCAGTCTGGCTGCTTCCGGAGAGCAAAAAATCTCCGGAGCATGGGCTGCGGCCATCTTTTGGATGGCCAGTTGTTTTAGTCAGGTCCTGGTCTTTAATGCCCTTTATGCCCTGGAAGATGTGCACAAGGCCAGGGAGGCTTTGCTCATGGCCCCTATGCCGGCCCAGACCGTTTGGGCCGGCAAAGCTGTTGCCGGAGGTGTGATCCTGTTCGTATTGCAGGGAGTGTTCATCCCGGCCTGTATGGTCTTTTTGAACCTGAGCGCAGTTCATTCCTGGACCTGGCTGCTTGGATCAATTGCCCTTGTGGATACCGGGCTCATATTTCTGGGCGCTTTGCTCGGGGGCATGGGTGCCGAGCAGGCCGGAAGGGATT
>CAYZLB010000071.1:0-1584 GCA_964479235.1 uncultured Desulfohalobiaceae bacterium | reverse complement strand
TTCCAGAGCAGACTGGACAGCCTCCTGGCTGGAAGATACAGGTAGGGGCAGCCGGTAACAGGAGCAAAGGCAAGATCGTTTCATGGCCTTTCCTGTTGATTGCAAACGAGAATAAGACAAGGACCGAGGTAACCATGCTCAGTGGTCAAAATATGCTCCTGGCGGCAAATATAGCCGTTTGGACCGGAATCGCCCTCTATATCCTGGGTTTGGGCCGACGGCATGTCCGTTTGGAAAGAAGGTTGAGACAGCTGGAGATTGCACGTGCAGAAAATGAACAGCCGTAATGGGCTGGTCTCTGTTTCGGCTTACGGGCTTTTGATCCTGGCCCTGCTTCTCCTGGTTGGGTATTCTGTTCTGTATCGCCTGGATCATCCCGGATTGACTGTGCACAGGCACGATGCCCGGTCTATGGAGCAGGAAGACATGATGGCCATGGTGGGACAATTGATGCAGCGACTGGAGGAGAATCCAGAGGATATTACAGCCTTGCGTGGCCTTGGACGGGCATTTATGGGCATGGAGGCCTGGTCAGAGGCCCAGCGTTTTTGGATGCGTCTCTTGGCCTTGCAGCCGGAGAATGCTTCGGCCCGGCAGCAGCTGGCCATGTGTTTTTTTCGGCTTGGGGAATACAGGGCAGCAGCACAAGAGCTGCAGCAGGTGCTAAGGATTGAACCGGACCATGGATACGTCCTGTTTAATCTGGGGATCTTGTATGCCTATTATCTTCAGGACATAGCCCAAGGCAAAGAATATTTTCAACAAATTATCGAGTTGCCGGAAGCCGGGGCTGAATTGAAAAGACAGGCCCGGGAGCAGCTTGAAGATCTGTAATGGAGGATGCAAGGACAATGAACAAAGTGCTCAAGCACGCCCTGACGTTTGACGATGTGCTGTTGACTCCGCGATATTCGGAGGTTCTTCCTGATACTGTAGACGTATCCACCCAGCTTACACCGGGTATTCGGCTCAATATCCCACTGCTCAGTGCAGCCATGGATACGGTCACCGAGTCCAGAATGGCCATCTCCATGGCCCGGGCTGGGGGTATTGGGGTTATACACAAGAATATGTCTATTTCCAGGCAACGGATTGAGGTGGACAAGGTCAAAAAATCGGAGAGCGGGATGATCGTGGATCCGATAACTATTGAACCGGAATGCACTGTGGGCCGGGCTCTGGAAATTATGGGAGAATACAGGATATCCGGCCTGCCGGTGGTCAAAAACGATCAGCTTATGGGCATAGTCACCAACCGGGATGTTTTGTTTGTGGAAGATATGCAGACCAAGGTCTCGGAGGTCATGACCAGCGAGAATCTGATCACTGTGCCGCCTGGGACCAGTTTGGAGCAAGCCAAACGGCTGCTGCACATAAACAGGATTGAAAAGCTCCTGGTCGTGGACAAGGCCCAGAAGCTCCAGGGACTGATAACGATCAAGGATATCGATAAAATAAAAAAATATCCCGATGCCTGCAAGGACGATTTGGGCCGGTTGCGGGTTGCTGCCGCTGTGGGAGGGGGGGATGATATTGAACAACGGGCAGCTGCCCTGGTCAGTGCCGGGGTGGACGTTTTGGTCC
>CAYZLB010000070.1:0-12374 GCA_964479235.1 uncultured Desulfohalobiaceae bacterium | reverse complement strand
CTCGACGAACGGTGTGGATTTTATGTGATTGTGAAAATGTTAAAAGACAAAAGAATTTTAGACAGGATTACCAGGATTGACAGGATGAACTTCTTGGCGCTCAGGAAGATCGCCAAGAAAGGTCCAATCACGCGCATAGCGTGATTGATTCTTTTGAGTCCAGGCTTCCGGCATGGACTCAATAATCCAGTAAATCCTGTTAATCCTGTCAAATACTCTTAATTCTGTAATATTCCACAGGCAGTGTCGAATAACCATAACGAAAAATAAAACCCGCTGGATTGTTCTGATCACCCCCTCTTGTCATTCTGAAGGAGCGGAGCGACTGAAGAACCTGTTGTTAGAGCATTATTTTCATGCAAAATAAGGAAAATACTATGTCCAATCCGGAGAAAGTTGCTCGAATCTGCAAGGCCCTGTCCGTCCCCAGCCGGGTCAAGATTCTGGAAATCCTGAAGGTATCCACTCTGTGCGTCAATGCCTTGGCCCAGGAGTTGGGGCTGACAGCCGCCGCAGTCTCCCAGCACCTGCGCATCCTGCGGGATGCGGACCTGATCCGTCCGGAAAAGCGGGGATACTATGTGCACTACGTAGTGAACTGGGACGTACTCGACCAGTGGCGGCGATTGGTCGAGGCACTTCTCACCCCGCCCCTGGATCGGTTGGTTCTTGAGGATCAAAGCCGACTGGACGAATCTTCAAAAACAACAAAATGAACGCCATGAAAGGCCGTTTCTTTCTCAAGCCACCGTACGTGGCCTTTTGGTTGTGCGGGAGACACAAAAAAACCCGGAACGGCTGGAGTACCGTTCCGGGTCGATTACTTCAAATGACCTCTACAGCTGCTATTTCCCGGCCATCATGGCTGCAATATCTTCCTGCACGCTGCCGATGGGCTTGATATCAAACTTGTCCACCAGAACCTGGGCCACATTAGGAGACAAAAAGGCCGGCAGGGTCGGTCCCAAGCGAATTCCCTGCACCCCCAGGCTGAGCAGGGCCAGGAGCACGGCCACGGCCTTTTGCTCGTACCAGGCGATGTCGTAGGAGATTGGCAGATCGTTGATGCTCTCCAGACCGAAGGCCTCTTTCAGCTTCAAGGCGATCACGGCCAGGGAGTAGGAGTCGTTGCACTGCCCGGCGTCCAGAATGCGGGGAATGCCGCCGATATCGCCCAGATCCAGCTTGTTGTAGCGGTATTTGGCGCAGCCGGCGGTAAGGATGACCGTGTCCTGGGGCAGGTTCTCGGCTACTTCAGTGAAGTAGCTGCGGGATTTCTGCCGGCCGTCGCATCCAGCCATGACCACGAATCGCTTGATGGCTCCGGACTTGACTGCCTCGACAACCTTATCGGCCAGGGCCAGGACCTGGTTGTGGGCAAAACCGCCCATGATCTTTCCGGACTCGATCTCTTCCGGAGCCTTGCACTTCTTGGCCATTTCGATAACTGGAGTGAAATCCTTGCTTCCTCCGGCCGGCCTGTCTTCAATGTGTCCAGCCCCGGGGTAATTGACCACACCGGTGGTGAACAAGCGATCCAGATAGGTATTGTCCTTCTTGATCGGGATCAGGCAGTTGGTGGTCAAGACTAAAGGTCCGTTGAAGGATTCGAACTCTTTATTTTGGTGCCACCAGGATCCGCCGTAGTTGCCTACGAAGTGGTCGTACTTCTTGAATTCCGGATAGCAGTTGGCCGGAAGCATCTCCCCGTGGGTGTAGACATCCACGCCGGCGCCCTCGGTCTGCTTCAAGAGCTCTTCCATGTCCTTTAAGTCGTGGCCGCTGATCAGAATGCCCGGATTATTGCCCACCCCGATGTTCACTTCCGTGATTTCCGGTTGCCCGTAGGCCGAAGTGTTGGCCTCGTCCAGCAAAGCCATGGTCTGAACCGCCATGTCTCCAGCCTCCAAAACCAGCCCTACCATGTCATCCACTGAGAGATCCTTGGTGGTCGAGGCCAGGGCCTTCATGAGAAAGGCGTAGATCTCGTCCTTTTCCTTGCCCAGCACGGCGGCGTGGTCGGCATAGGCGGCTATGCCCTTGCCGCCTATGACCAAGAGCTCGCGCAGGGAACGGACGTCCTCGTTCTCCGTGGCCGTGATCCGGACTTCATCAGACAGGGCCTTGGCCTTGATCTCCTCTGCATTTTCAGAGGACCAGGTGGCGCAGTCCGGAAGCGAAGCCGGAAGATTCCCACCCAGTTTAGCCTTGACCGCTTCCCGGACCTTCAAGGCTTCCCTGATCCGGTCGATGATCACATCGTCGCTCCAGGCCACATTGGTGATGGTGGTGAACAGGGCCTTGCAGATAAAGTTTCCTGCCTCCCGGTCCACTGTCCCTTTTTCCTGCAGTTTTTCGCCAAAGACCGAAATCCCTTTGCAGACGTAAATGAGCAGATCCTGCAGGTCGGCAGTCTCTTCCGGCTTGCCGCACACGCCCTTGACTGTACACGCTTGATTCTTGGCCGTTTCCTGACATTGAAAACAAAACATGCTCCAACTCCTTTGTTGCGGTTGAGATGTGTTTTTTTCTGTTCGTTGAATTGCAACCTATGTGCATTTTTTGCTAATGTATTTGATCCAGATCAAATACCTGGATGTCTCTATACTTTAGCAACGATAATGAATGATTTAGAATCTGACAAGATCACAATAGGAGCGGAAAGGAGATGCAAATGCTGGATCACGACTCCCGACCCATAATACTGGGCGATGAGCCTCAGGGAATCAGGCAGGAACTGCAGCATCAGGCCCAAACGAATTTTATGCGCTGCCTGCAATGCAGATCCTGTTCCAGTGGATGTCCAGTCTTTTTTGCCATGGATTTTGGCCCAAATAGGATTATCCGCCTTTTGCAGTTAGGACAGTTTGAGCAGGCCATGCAAAATTCCACCATCTGGATCTGTGTCGGGTGCGATACCTGTTCCAGCAACTGTCCAATGGCCATAGATATTCCTGCGATTATGGACATCCTGCGTCAATACGCCCTGGATACAAACAGCATTATTCTCACACCGGAGATACTTGATCTGCACAATGAGATTGTATCCTCCATCAAGCGCTATGGACGAACCCATAAGCTGGAAATCATGCTTCGATATAAAGTAAAGAAAAAATCGTGGTTTGAAGATATGGATGTGGGCATCAGGATGCTGTCCAAACGCAAGCTTCATCTGCTCCCGTCAAAGGTCAAGTCATTGGAGGAAATTCAAGGTATTTTTCGTGAAGTACGGCCTGTTTCCTGGCCCAAAGGGGAGGTCTCATGAATACATACACACAGGAACTGGCCTTTTTTCCCGGGTGTTCTTTGGCCACCTCAGCCAGGGAGAACTACGAATCCTTACGCGCATTTTGTCGGCATATAGGGTATGAACTCAAAGAAGTAGAGGACTGGAACTGTTGCGGGACATCATCTGCTCACGCAGTGAACTCTGAACTGGCTTTTGAGCTGGCTTGCCGGGACCTCGCTTTGATGCATATCTACGACCGGACGTTGATTGCCTGTCCCAGCTGTTACAAAAGATTGAAGCACACCTTCCATGCTTTAGCCCATGACCCTTCAGCCCGGACAAAATTCGAGCAGAAATGGCATATCTCATTCAACCCGAGGCTGGAACTCATTCCTTTTTTACGCTTTTTAGCAGAGCAAGATCTTCGACCTGAATATGCAAAGGCCCTGCACTCTCTGCAAGGCCTGCGTTTTGTTCCCTATTACGGCTGTATGCTTACCTACCCCCCGTCAATGAACAATGAACCGCGGTTATACGGGATCATGGAAAAGATTATGGAGGAGCTGAGGGCTCAATCCCTCATGTGGTCCCATGCCCTGAAATGCTGCGGTACTTTTCTCTCCGTAGCCAGGCCGGACATTGCCACCCCCATGGTCAACGAAATCTTCAAAGGGGCGCATGCGGTTGGAGCGGACTGCATAGTGACCGCCTGTTCCATGTGTCATCTCAACCTGGAGGTCCGGTGTTCAGTAAAACCCGCCCTGCCGGTATTTCACTTTTCTGAACTTTTGGCTCTGGCCATTGGATCAGGGGCAGAAAAGGACTGGTTTAATCGCCACCTGAACGATCCCGGACCGCTGCTGCGAAAGCTCGGGGTTGCTCTCTAGCAATGTCTACAGATGTGATTGGTTCTTGTGGACAAAACGCTGGAGACGGTCCATAGCCTTCTCTAGCTTTTCTTCGCCCACTGTTCCAGCAATGCGCACACACCCTTCTCCGGATTGACCAAAGGCAGCACCTGGAATGACCAGAACTTTTTCCTCTTCAAGCAGGGACAGGGCAAAATCTTTGCTGTCCGGATTTACTGTGCTGATATCCGGAAAAAGATAAAAGGATCCTGCCGGACGGTGACACTGGATCCCCGGGATTTCCTGCAGCCTTTTCCAAAGCAATCCCACCCGGCGCTGAAAAGATTCAGACATGGCTATAAACGGGCTTTGGTCCATACGCAGGGCGGCCAGGGCAGCCCTCTGCCCCGGGGAATTCACACATGTGGTTGCATAGTTGACCACCTTGATCATTTGGGGCATGAGCCAGGTGGGGCCAAAGGCGTAGCCAACCCGCCAGCCAGTCATGGCAAAGGTTTTGGAGCAGGATTTGATGACCACTGTCTGTTCGATCATTCCAGGGCGGGTGACAATGGATTCAAAACGGCCTTCAAAGACCATGCGGTCATAGACTTCGTCTGAAAGGACAATGAGATCCTTTTCCCGGACGATCTCGGCCAGTTCATCTAATGTCTTGTTGTCCAGAACATTGCCTGTGGGGTTGTTTGGCGAATTGAGAATAAGGGCTTTGGTCCTGGAAGTGACGACCCGCTCCAGATCATCAGGCCGGAGTGTAAAGCCGTTTCCAAAGCTTGTAGGTACAGGAACTACTGATCCTCCGGCCATAATCACGTGGGCATTGTAGGCCGGAAAGTAGGGCTCAGGGATGATCACCTCATCCCCCGGCTCAAGGACAGCCTGCAAAGCAGCACTCAAGGCCCCCATGCCTCCAGGGGTAACGACGATATTCGACTTTGGAATTTCCAGGCCTGTCTCTTGAGAAAGTTGCCCGGACAACAGTTGAAGAAGTTCCGGGTCTCCTTGAGCCGGTGCATAGTGCGTGTATCCTTTGTGTACATCATCCATGGCCTGGGTGATAACTTCGGCCGGGGTATCAAAATCCGGTTCACCAATTCCCAGGCTGATGCAGTTTTCCATATTTGCCGCCCGCTGGCTCATTTCTCGAATCACACTGAATTTCAGAGCCTTGATCCGGGAACAGATTTTGGATTCCATTGAGGATTGATTCATACTCGTAAATCTGCCTTTGGTTCAGGGTTGTTATGGTAACAATTAGCCTTTGTTGAAACTCGGCCTTAACTCACTAACCGACATGCCCGAAGCGTGCACAACGAAGCATACAAACGATTTCGATACCGATACCGATACCGACTGGGAGTGGTTACCTAATCGGATCCTGATAACTATTAACTAATAACTCATAACAGTTTTTCATACAAAAGATGCTTGGTCGAAGACATTCCTGAAACACGATCTGTCACAAAGAAGGCCTGCCCTTGGGGTCAAGGGGTTTACCAGTGATACGGGTTTGTCCTGGAGGACGGGCTTGACCCCAAGCCCAGCCGTGGCCAGTTTCGTCCTTCCAGATTGTGTATGGCTTACATGTAGCCGAGCATCCTGGGGAGAAAAAGGATCAGTCCCGGCCAGTAGGTTGCAAGGAGCAACACACCGAGTTCCAAAGCCAAAAACGGCAGCACGGAACGAATGATTGTCGACAACTGCAACCCGGTAACCCCGGAGACCACAAAGAGACATACCCCAAGGGGCGGGGTCAAAAGCCCAACGGCAATATTTAAGACCATGACCAGGCCAAAATGCAAAGGATCTATGCCTACGGTGTGGGCCACCGATAAAAGGGTTGGGGCCAGGATGATGATGGCTGCCCCGCCTTCTAAAAACGTACCGATAAAGATGAGAAAGATATTGATGAACAGCAGAATCACATAGGGATTCTCTGTGATGGACAGCATCCCATGGGCAATGCGGGTGGGTATCTGCTCCGAAGAGAGGACCCAGGAAAAGATATTGGCCATGCCTATAATCAGGAGAAGAACGGCCGTAGTTACCCCGCTGTGGATGAAGATGTCTTTCAGCTCTCTCAGGTCGAGTTCCCGATAAATACACATCCCCAGGAAAAAAGCATAAAATACGGCAATTGCCGCTGCCTCGGTCGGAGTGAAGACTCCACCCAGAATACCGCCCAGGATGATCAAAGGAGCCAAGAGGGCGGGCAGGGCCGAGGCAAATGATTGCCAAAAAATGCGTCCGGTAAAGGGAAAGACTTCCCGGGGATATTTGAAACGCACGGCCATGAACAGGCTCAAAGCCATCATAGACAGGCCGAGCAGCAGACCGGGAATGATCCCGGCGGCAAAAAGGCCGCCGATGGACAAACCAGTGGTCACCCCCATGAGAACCATGAGAATGGAAGGGGGTATAATCGGTCCCATGGTTGACGAAGCGGCAGTGACAGCAGCGCTGAAGCCAGGTGGAAATCCTTTGCGAACCATGCCCGGGACAAGAATGGTGCCCATGGCCGCGGCATCGGCCACGGCTGAACCGCTGATCCCGCCGAAGAACATGGAGGCAACCACATTGGTGTGCGCAAGCCCGCCCGGAATCCTGCCGACCAGGACATTGGCAAAATCAATAAGCCGTCGTGTCGTTCCGCCACGGTTCATCAGTTCACCAGCCAGGACAAAAAACGGAACAGCCATGAGGGGAAAGGAATCTATGCCGGTGAACATGCGCTGGGCCAGAATGACCAAAGGGACATCTCCCATCCATAACAAGGCAGCCAGGGAGGTCAGGCCCAGGCAAAAGGCGATGGGAAAACCCAAAACCAGGGTCAAAAGAAAAACACAGGCCAGAAGTAAGGTCATAGTATTTTACGGGTTGGGGCTTTCTTCAGCCCCAAAAGCAGGAGTGGCGATGTTGGCGTTCGATCCGGCGGGAGTTGGAAACCGGTCGTGAAACATGTCGGCAGCTATATCGATGATCATCATCAGGCTGCCGGCGGGTATAGCCAGATAGGGAATGAGCATGGGGATCTCCATAGCCGGTGAGCGCTGATACATATTCAGAGCAGCCAAATTGACACCCTGCTGGGTAAGAAGGGCCAGAAAAACGATCATGCCCAGTTGAACAAGGGGCACGATGAATCGGTCATAACCATGTCCGGGTATCTTTTCGACCAAAACACGCACCCCAATGTGACGTCCCCAGCGTAGGGCAACCACACTGCCCAGCATGGCCATCCAGACCATCATGTATCTGGCGCATTCCTCGCTCCAGGGAAAGGGGACATAGACGACAAAACGAAACACGACCTGCAAAAGAATAATCAGGCTCATCAAGGTCCCAAGAATGCAAAGGAGGGTGGAACAGAGCCAGACCTGGGCGTTGGCTGTCTTGTTTATCCAGTAGGAGAGAAAATGCATGGTTGATATCACCACAGCGAAAGTTCTTTTTTTTAGCCATTCCCGCGGATGTGGAAATTCAGTTTTTTTCTGGACGGTCATGACGACTCTGTCTTTCCCCTAGATTGCCCGGGGAGCCAGATTGCGATTGGTACAAAAATCCGGGCCGGGCAATAGTGAAACGACGGAAAAGGAATACTTCTCCTGTTTTTCGTTGATTGATAGAGTGAAAAGGAAAAAGATAAGATATCAGGGCCGCTTCAGCGGCCCTGATATCTTATCTTTTTATGGCCTCATACTTTTCGTTGGCCATCTCGATATGTTCCTGAACGATTGCCTTGGCCCGATCTCCGACGTGCTGCCCTGCGTCCTCTGCTCCTTTCAGGGCCTTGTCCACCCACTCGTTGCCTATCTCCTCGGAAATGAATTTCAGACCGGCCGGCTGGGCCAGTTCCCTGAACTTTTGCAGCTCATCACTGGAGGGATTGGAGACCTGCATGCCTTTTTGTTTCAATTTGGCAATGCCTTTGATGTTGGCCTCCTGGCTGAAGCCGTTGTGAGTTGCGGCCAGGACGTGGGCGGCTTCTTGCACGATCTTCTGCTGTTCTGAGCTCAAGTTCTGAAAAAACCGATCGTTGATAAAAATGAACAAGGGGTTATACAGGTGTCCGTCCAGGATCATGTGGTCCTGGACTTCATAGAATTTCATGTCGTGAATAAGGACCACTGGGCATTCCATGGCATCAACCACCCCTTGCTGCAAGGCCATGTAGAGTTCGCTGAAAGGGATAGGTGTGGGATCAGCACCCAGGGCTTCGGTCATGGCCATGTGCGCCGGATTCTGCATGGTCCGTACCTTAAGCCCGTCCATATCTGCCGGAGTGTGAATCGGGCGAACATTATTGGTGAAATGGCGGTATCCGTTTTCGGTGATATCCAGAATGCGCACTCCGGTTTTTTCCAAAAACTCTCTTTTGAATTCCGCAGCCACAGGGCCTTGAAAGAATTCCCACGCAGCCGGGGCGCTGCTGAACAGGTAGGGAATATCAAAGAGCATGACCGGTTTATAAAAGCCTGGTACCGGTCCGGAGGTCAATGTCCCCATTTGAATTGTTCCCATGCGGATTCCTTCCAAGGCTTCCCGTTCATCTCCCAATTTGGAGGCATGGTAGGCCCGGACCTCAATCTGACCGTTGGTTTTGGATTCCACAATGTCCTTAAAGATGGCCACAGCCTTCACTGTCCGATTGTCTGGCTCATCAGGACCGGCATTGGCCAGTTTGATCACGGTTTTGGCACTGGCCGGCTGGACTGCGAAACAAAAAAACACGGCCAACAAGATGACCAGGTATCTTTTGCCCATGAAATGTACTCCTTGCTTTTGGATGACGGTTGAAAATAATTGGGCGGTAATCTCGGAATTTGACTCCAAGATGACACATCTGTCAAGAAAGTTCATACTGCGCGCATTTCATATTTGCCAGGGGGAAAACTGAAACATGACTAATTCCGCGATTGCCGCTTGTACTCAATTCCCAATTTATCCATTCGCTGGCGCAGGGTGTTTGGGTGCAGCCCAAGGAGTTCTGCCGCGCCACCCGGTCCACTGATTTTCCCTTTGCTCCGGCCTAAAGCCCTGCGGATATGATTGGTGCATACTGCATCCAATGTTGGAAAGGGATGCAGGTCGTGCTCATTCTCCAGGTCTGGTCTGGACTGGGAGAGAGAAATACTGTGAATTAATTGTTCAATATCGATCTCTTGGCCCTTGGATTGAATCAGGGCACGTTCTATAAAATTTTCCAGTTCCCGCACATTTCCCGGCCAGTCGAGTTCCATTAGTTTATGTAAGGCCCCAGAGGCCAGTTTGGGCCGGTAAGGGAGTTTTACGTCTGCTGCTTTCCGGCCCAGAAAATAATGAACCAGGGCGGGGATATCCTCTTTCCGCTGCCGCAGGGGAGGGACCATGACCGGAAAGACATTCAGCCGGTACCAGAGATCCTCCCGGAACTCTCCAGCCCGGACCATGGCGGCCAGATCCCGGTTCGTGGCGGCAATGATCCGGATATCCAAAGGAATGCTCTGACTTCCTCCCACCCGTTCGATCTCTTTATGCTGCAGGACATGGAGGAGCTTGACCTGAGACTGAAAGGGAAGCTCACCGATCTCATCCAGGAAAACTGTTCCGCCCTGCCCCCGTTCGAATCGCCCTCTTTTCTGCTTCTCTGCGCCGGTGAATGCCCCTTTTTCGTGCCCAAAGAGTTCACTTTCCAGCAAGGCATCCGGGATAGCCCCGCAGTTGACAGTTATCATCGGACCCTGGGAGCGCCTGGACAACTTATGAATGGTATCGGCTATGATTCCCTTGCCGCTCCCGGTTTCCCCCAGAATTAAAACAGGATTGTCCAGGGATGCTACCTGCTGGACCTGCTGCATGACCCCTTTGAGCCCAAAGTCCGCCCCAATGACTTCTTCCCCTTCTCTGGCTCGGATTTCCTGCTGAAAATACTTGCTCTCGTCGGCCAGGAGCTCGTTGAGTCGGACCACTTCCATGTGTTTCAGGGCATTGGCCAGGGCTACAGCCAAAGGATCACGCAACTGGACAAAAAGGCGTGCATGGTCCTCAGTGTATTTATGGGTTTCGTGGCTTTTGACTGCAACCTCGCCTATATAGCTGTCTTCCAAGGATAAACGCATAACCATGGAGGAAAAATTGGTATCCATATCCAATTGCTGCAGGATGTTATTAATTTCTGGATCGTTGATCGGGTCGTTGATCATGCACAGAAAGGGCATTCCAGGCCGCTGGTTTTCCGCTGCTTCCCAATCTATGGCTGGTACGGAAATAGCTCCGGCATTGGGCCTATCGGTAATATCACCGGCTGCAGCTACAAATTCAAGCATCTGTACATCCGCAAGATAGACGGAAAGGTGCATGGAATCTGCAGGGATATAGTTTTTTAAATACTCCAGGCATCGGCTCAAAGCCTTTTCAATGTCCAGGCTACTGCATATCCGGAGGACTGTTTCACGAAAAAAGGAATCTTGAAAAGGAGACATACTGCCTCACGCTATGTTGTGAAATACTTGCTTATTTACGAAATAACGTAAATTTGTTTACACTATAATGTCAACAGCAGCAATCCCCTTCGTGCCACCCCCCTGAAAATATGTTGTTCTTGTGTGTATTTATTTTGGCAAAATTATTGCATATAGTCGTCACTCAAGGAAGTATGCAATGTGTATAGAAATCATCACCGTACGTACAGCACAAGCAGAGCAGTGTTCGGCGCTGCTGGAAAAAATGGCTGCTTTGAGTCAGTTTCGTTATCACCCCAGTCCACAATGGGTTGCCTGTTACCGGAATGGAGAAGTTGACAATGAAATAAGCATCCATCTCGGGTGGGGAGAGAATACCCAGTTGGAGGGAAAAACCCCCTGTGGGCTGCATATTGCCAGGTTTTTGGCTCAACACGGACTTATTCATCATACAATTTGGCAGCGCAGCAGTTGTGCCAGTTCAACTGAGCCGGCATCTTGAGGTAACTGCTTTTAATAACTCCCCATATTTTTTGGAGGTTAGTGAACATGCGCAAGTTATTTTCTTTTATGTTTGTATGGTTAACATTTATTTCTGCTGCTGATGTGGCTGCACAAGGCCCTCAAGGTCCGCCTCCGCTGGTCCAGGTGACACACATCCAGCTCATGGACGCGACCCAGGCGGAAAAATATATCGGGCATGTGGAAGCCATCGAATCTGTGGCTCTGCGGGCCAGGGTTGAAGGATACCTGGAAAAGATCAATTTTCAGGAAGGAGCTTTTGTCCAAAAGGGACAACTATTATACGTCATAGAGCAGAAGCCGTACAAGGCTCGTATGGCCTCGGCTCAGGCCAGATTGACCCAGGCCAAGGCCAATCAATTCAAAACTGATACCCGTTTACGCCGCCTACGTTCAGCTAATCCGGAGAGCGTCCCCCAGACTGATCTTGATGATGCTCAAGCAGCGGCGGATCTGGCCAAGGGCCAAGTCCAAGAGGCGGAAGCCAGCCTTGACTTGGCCAGGATCGATTTGGAATACACCACAGTGGAAGCTCCTGCTGATGGCCGAATCGGGGAGAGCTTCTATGAACAGGGTGACCTGGTTGGGCCTTCATCTGGCCCTTTGGCTGAACTTGTGAGCATAAACCCCATGCGGGTCCTCTTTTCTGTTGGGGAACGGGACGTGAATCTGGTGCAACAGGCCTTTTCCGATGCCCAAAGTGATGATGCCCAGTCCAAGCTTACAGTCCGCATAGAGTTTCCGGACCGCAGCTCGTACGATCAAGACGGGGTGATCGAATTCATAGACAACAAGATGGATCCTGATACAGGAACGATAGCTGTCTGGGCCAGGTTCGAGAACCCGGATGGAGAGCTCATTCCCGGTCAGTATGTGAATGTTTTCGTCCAGCCGGCCAAAAAGGATATGCAGCCGGTGGTTCCCCAGGTGGCGGTACAAAGGGACCGGGAAGGGGATTTCGTCTATGTGGTCAATGAGGGCAATACCGTGGAAAAACGGCAAATACAAACCGGGGCAGTCAAAGACAATATGTTTATGGTTACTTCCGGCTTGCACAAGGATGAACTGGTTATTGTTCAGGGCATACAGAAAGCGGCTCCCGGTCAGCGGGTGAATATCGAGTTCAAGGATTCAAAGGACTAGGAAAGCATGTTTTCGAAAATATTTATTGATCGCCCCAGGCTTTCGATCGTCATCTCCATCATCATTACCCTGGCCGGAATCATAGCCATCTTCTCCTTGCCAGTGGCTGAGTACCCATCCATCACCCCGCCGGTGATCCGGGTCAGCGCCGCCTACCCCGGGGCCAACGCCCAG
>CAYZLB010000069.1:8415-12505 GCA_964479235.1 uncultured Desulfohalobiaceae bacterium | reverse complement strand
CCCAATGGGTAGTTTCTTGGGCATACGGCCTTCTCCGGATTGAGAGCAGATAAGACACTGACAGCTGATTGCAGTGAATTCACGAAATTTCTAATACTACAACGAAACTTTTCAGTTTTTTTCTCATTGCCCGGCCCAAGTCATTCGATTGAACCGCAGTCACGCTTGCCGGGCAATCTATATATTTCTTATCCTATATACATGAAATATGTCATTTGCATAGACCTTTCGTATTCGGCCACCTTGTGTAAGCTCACTGAACTGATATTCGGTAAACAAACTACAGCACATCTCCATCGGCCATGGTATAAAAGATATTCTCTGTACACCAATCAAAAGGCAGGTCCGAATAAAATGTCTTGCCCACAGCTGAAGGGACGAAACCGAATGGCTCGGGCTTGAGGACAAATCCACATGCACACAAGTGTTGCGTCAAAATATGGTTTCCGGGAAGCCAGGTTCTGATTTTGCGAATCCCTCTCCTGGCCAGTTTATGAGCCAATCTGGACCAAAAATCTCGAACCTCCAGCAGATCAGGGTTCAAAAGCATGTCCACAGCATCAGCATGATCTCCCTGTACCCTGAGCGCTACAAAACCTTTCGGTCTCAGAGCGGCAAAGGAAAATAACATCCACAGCTCATACGTGCATTCTGGATGCAGGCCAAAACGCCAGTGCATAAACTTTGCATCTCGCTGTACACAAAAAGAATATTCTCTGGCTGCCCTTCTCATAATCCGATCAAAGGCTGTATGATCCGGTTTCACAGTCCTAAGACGCCCTGAAAACATCTTTGGATTACATCTAATCTTTTCGGTTTCTGCCTCAAGATAGGCTATCCCCCCCTGCAGCTGCATGTAATCCAGAAGAAGTTGCCC
Organism: uncultured Desulfohalobiaceae bacterium; assembly: GCA_964479235.1. Lineage (GTDB taxonomy): Bacteria > Desulfobacterota > Desulfovibrionia > Desulfovibrionales > Desulfothermaceae > Desulfovermiculus. The sequence goes on along the minus strand of CAYZLB010000069.1, from coordinate 11,628 downwards.
AAGCCGATAATGCCTTTGCCCAGGGAATCCGTAGACAAACGTAGACTTTCCGGGTCCGGCATAGGTCTGAAAAAAAGCCTCAGCAGTCCGGACAAAAAGACCCCTTCTTCCGCTGATGGTGCCCCGAAAGCGCGGATGCGACATATTGTCTACAGCATGGCTTACCCAAAGACGTTTCCCCTGGCAGAGGGCTGGATAGGGAAGACAGGCGAACATGACCACCGGCGTTGCGTCTTCGTGCAGACAGAGCATGATCTGTCTGCCGAATGGATTATCCCTGTACTTCCAACGCCAGATGTCATAGGACATGTCACGTCCAAACGCCTCGCGCCAAAGAGCCAGCACCCCTGGTTCATCCTCTGGTTCAAAGGGGCGAATAATAAAGTTTCCATCAGGAGTCTTCAGTCTTTGCTCCATTTCCAACAAGCCATTTCTCCCTGCACCGGGCAGCGTATTCTGGAAAAATAGGTTCCAGGGGCCAACCTGCCCCAAATGGAACCAGGAAAGACAAAGGACTTTTCTTGAATCCTGGCCTGGGCAAATGGAACAAACAAGGGGTCAAGCCCAAACTCGAAAAACAAAAGTCCTGTATCTGTCTGCTCAGGGCCTATAAACTCAAAAACTGGCCCGATCGAACCAAGATCCTTCCATTTATTTTGCTTTTTACTCTCTGGCAGGTGCAATGCATCTGGCGCATTGTGATAATGTTTGTGCCAAAAGGCAGAACAGGACTGATCCATGAGCTCCATTTTGTTTTTCCCCGGTGCCTGATTCCAGTAGTGAATAACTTCGGCAGAAGGAACGCACAAAGGTCTTTTCCCTCGCTGGAACACCCGGGCGCACAGATCGGTGTCTTCGTAATAAAGGAAAAAACTCTCGTCAAATACTGTATCTCCCCATGATTTTAGCCAATGCATATCCAGCAGCAGACAGGCCCCGGACAGAAAAGGTTCGAAAAACGGCTCCTTTTGGCTCCAAAACCGATCATGGCGCAGAGTCCAATAAAAGGAATACAGCTCACCATCCAGCCAGTGCCTATTGCCGCAATCTCGTCCAAGAGCAAGCCACCAGCTCTGCCCTGTAGCGGGAGGAAGCCTGAATACCTTGTCCTCATCCCAGTAAAAGCGTGGGCCGACCAAGGGAGTATTGTGCTTTTGAGCGGACTGAAACAATGTATCAATGCATCCAGGGAGCAAAAGCATATCTGGATTGATGATTAACAGCCACCGGCAGTTACTTGTTTCAGCGACCATATTGACCGCCGCCCCAAAGCCGATATTGGTTCCATTACCCAACAAGCGCACTTTCGGAAAATCAAGCAAAAATCCATTGCCCTGCAAACCGCCGCTGTTGTCGATCACAAAGATCTCGCGCACCAGATAATGTCCGACAAGAGGAGCCAGAACGTCGACAAGCAGATGCTCGGTATGATAGTTGACGATTGCTACTGCTATGCTCATCGCTTATAGGCCCGGATCAAGAACTCGTTGCTTAAAAGCGATTTTTCATTGCCCAAACCCTGTTCCACCATTGTGCGCACGAACTCCTGGCCTTGCGGGGTCGGTTCTACCTGTTGCCTTTCAAAGAGTTCAATCACAAACCCTGCCTGATCCAAGGCCTGTCGAATAGATTCTTCTGTAAACCAACGGAGGTGGGTTATGCACAGGATTCCCCAGGGAACATATTCAAACCGTCCCAGCAAAAGGTCCTGGACCACGGTCCAATGTCCTGCGTTGGGTACACTGAGAACCAGACACCCATGATCAGTGAGCAGTGTGCGGAGCTTGCTCAGAACCGCCCATGGATCTTCCAGATGCTCCAAGACGTCTCCGCAGTTGATAAGGTCAAATCCGGCGCTGAATTCTATGTCCTGCACTGGCTCGATCACAACCCGGTCGTAATGTTCCTGGGCCAGGGCAGCCATTTCTGGATTGAGTTCTACGCCCGTTAGGTGCACCTCCGGCATGTGCCGCCTGAGCTTTTTGCCATACATGCCTGCGGCACAGCCGATATCCAAAATCCGTTTGCATTCCGTGGGTACGAGCTGAATCAGATCATCTCTCTCTCCGGTGAAATAATCCCCGAAATTGTGGATCAAGGACCACGGCTCCACAGCAAGAGCATGTTGGGACTGAATTCCAGCCTGAACAGCTATCTCCACGGGCTGATTCTTGTTGAATAAGTTTTTCAGGAAATGGCGATCAAAAAGCGCACATCCGGGATCAAGCTCTCGCACCGTCCGGGGATCGGGCTTCTGATTTTCCTGCATGAGCTCAATCACTTCCAGGTAACTGCGTATATTCAGGTACGGGACAGGCAATTCTGCCTTTTGTCCCCAATAATCGGTCCAGTTATACACCGGACCGCAGGCCGCATATCCGTGTTCCAGGACCGAGGCCATTCGGTGCAGGATAGACTCTGTGATCAACAGCTTCGGATTGGTGACCAGACAGATCTGGTCTGAAGGGCACTGTGCAACCAATCGGCTAAGTTCTGTGTGCGGATGATAATCGTGCCAGTCCACCGCTGAATCCGTTTTCAGGCAGTTCTTTCGCGAAAAAGCGCGGCAAAACCAAAGACAATAAGCCTCTTCCTCAATCTGCGGGCTGGTGACCTTCGGCCAGCAAACAGTTATCCCGGCCCGCCGTTCCTGTAGACTATGCAGGCGAAGATACTTTTTGATATGATGTAAAAGCATGGGTGGTAGTTTTGTGAGCCTGTACACCGTCAATGGTTACTAGTTCAGTTGCCAGGGGAATATCTCCGCCCCAGACATGACAATCACTGCACAGCGGAAGTTGTCTGAGATCCTGTCTTTCATGGGCCTGACGGAATTTGTTTAACTCTTTGCTGTGATTGTATATTTCCATTATGCTGCTTTCTTGAATCTTGCCAACGCCCACCTCCAGGTTTATGTCCTCGCAGCACAGCCCAACTCGGCCGTCGACCCCGATGACCATTTGGTTATAAAGCAAAGGACAAGGCCTGAAAGGTGGCTGATTCTCTTTGTTCCAGAGGATCCTGGAACCAACAGGCCGGAACTTGGCTATGCTCACGCTTTGTGCATATGGAAGCCATTTGCGCACGTAACCATCTGCCTGGTCCAGGATCTGCTCATACCCAACCATATTAAAGCTCAAATGCGGTAACTGGCTTCCCTGTTTTTCTTTTTCCTGGATCAATCTAGAGAGATTCGTCTCAATGATCTTCAAA
>CAYZLB010000069.1:0-8315 GCA_964479235.1 uncultured Desulfohalobiaceae bacterium | reverse complement strand
CTGTTTTTCTTTTTCCTGGATCAATCTAGAGAGATTCGTCTCAATGATCTTCAAATTCGCATTTCGCCGGAAATAGTCGTGGGTCTGCGGATTGATTCCGTCTATACTAAAGGCCAAAAAATCGATCTGCATGGCCACCAGTCTCTTGGCCCATTGGGCATCTAAGAGCATCGCATTGGTCATAAACCCAACCTGGAGATTTGGTATCTGCTTGGCCTGCTGCAGAAGATCCACAAGATGGGGGTACAGCAACGGTTCTCCTGCCCCATGAGTCAAGAGGCTGACTGGATGGGACCACCCTTCCAGCTCCTGGAGCACCTTGGTCCAGAGGGATTTGTCCATGTGCTCTATCTTACGTCTGCGTTTTGCCTGTTCAGAGTGGAAATGACAATAACGACAGCACAGATTGCAGACATTGGTTACCTCCAGGACAATCTCGGACGGAAACAGGGTGTTTGATTCAAATTCAGGCATTGTCTTTTCTCGCACATAGATACCAAGACTGAATATACTTTCCCCAACGTCAAGCCTGCGGAGACAGGGATTCAATACTTGATTCTATTTGTTTCTGACGAGTCGGTCTATCCCCCAGATTGCCCAAAGCAGACGACTTCGGGGTACCCGAACAGCCGCGGCCGGACAATGACGGAGCAAGAAGACACTGGAAAACAACCAGAACTCGTACTGTAACCATGTCTCCCGGTTCCCAGCAATTACAGCTTGCACCTTGCAACTGAACACTTATCCAGCCAAATCTCCCATGCAACTGAACAGGACCCCTGCCAGCCGTTCAGCCACCTGCTCATAGCTGTATTCCCTTGCCACCTGCAGACCTCTTTCAGCCAACTGCATGCGCCGTGTCCCATCCGATATGAGCTCACATATACCCTCGGCCATGTCTGCTGGATTGTCGTGCCGGACAAACCGGGCATAATCGGCTGGATGAGAAAAATTTTGAAAACTGGGAATATCACTCATCACCACTGGAACAGCACAGGCCATAGCTTCCAGGGGAGGCAGGCCAAAGCCTTCGCCGGGCCCGGAAGAAGCGAGAAGTATTCCGTTTTTGTTTCGAAACAACTCACCTATGCTCTGCGAGGAAAGATGCACATGGTATTCTTCAATCTGTCCGGCTATACGTTCTTCCCCTACCCTGGTATCCACCGTGGAAATACGGACCAATCTCAGTTCAGGATGTCCTTTTTGGGCCTGCTTAAAGGCATGCAGCCCAATATAGATCTGCTTTACAGAGATGGTTGCCGGGCCAACGAGAAACAGGCATGCAGGTCTGTTTTTTATTTCGTCTTTCCAGGATGCTGAAGGATAGAATACATCATGTTCCAGACCTTGCCCGACAGTATGGAACCTGCCCTGAGGAAAGAGCGACGCGAGCCGCCGAGTCAAGCTCTCAGAAATTGTGAGCTTGGGCACCGGAAGCGTGTAGGCCTGATGTATTTGCTCCAACATATGTTCACATTCGCTCAGTCCTCCTTCGTAGCCCTGCACCAGATGCACAAGCTGACCAGGTGCCGTATGTCGGGCATGAGTATTGACCAAGCGGAAAGAGGTGGCCACTACATAGTCAAAGGGCTGTACAGCATCCCGAGCAAAAGGATTATGGCAAATAAAATTCAAATGACCATAAAACCAATCTGGGTAGGACCCATTGCTGATGACAGCTACGTCATATCCGCTTGCCTGCAAGGCCTGAGCTAAATTCAGAACGACCTTTACGCCGCCGCAGAGCACAGTTGATTCCAACAAAAAGGCGATTCGAAGCATCTACAGGTCTGCCTTAAAAAAAACAAGAATAAAAGGGATACATCATTCCAACAAAGTCCATTCATGGGCAATATCCAAAAGCCCAAGCTCATGCTTTAAGTCCCTGCAGGGGTTTATATCGAATACAGCCGATCTTTTTTTATCAAAACAATACAAACCATATCCATCCAAAACAAAAGCTACCACACTGAACTGACCATGAAAAAACGGCAGACAAGGATATGAGACCCGAACCCTCATCTTTCCTTTCCGACGAAAATATTGATTTCTTTCCAGGGCAATATTTATTCCATGACAAAGCAGACCATCATTTCTTTCTATGGCCACAGCAATTGTAAATGGATCTTGACTTAAGCTTTGGACACATATTTCCACATCCAAATTGTCATTACGATCCATACTTATTGGTCCATACTTTCCATTCAGAGAGATATATTCTATATATTTAGTAACTACATTTATGCACCCAGCATCTTCTCTTCTTTCTTCCTTTGTATTTTCCTTCTCTTCCTTTTGTCGCAAATAGTTTTCATAGTGTGCAGTTACTTCAGTAGCAATATCTTGCTCTCTGACTATTCCTTGATCCAGCCAGATCACTCTGTTGCATAACAGGTTGACCGTATACATGGAATGACTGCAAAAAACAATTGTCTTCCCGTATTCACGAAATTTCAGCATTCTGTCCAGGCTCTTCTTCTGGAAATACTGATCTCCAACGCTGAGGGCTTCGTCAATGACCAAAACGTCCGGATCCACACTGGTAGCTATGGAAAAGGCCAAACGGACCACCATACCTGAAGAATAGGTCTTGATCGGACGATCAATGAACTGTCCCAATTCAGCAAAATCAAGAATAGCCTCTTCCTGGGCCTTAATCTCTGCTTCAGACAGACCGAGCAACGATGCATTCAAATAAATATTCTGCCGACCAGTGAACTCCTGATGAAAACCCGCTCCAAGTTCAAGCAGGGCAGCCACTCGCCCATGAATATCCATGTCTCCACAGCTTGGAGTCAAGGTGCCGGCAAGGAGCTTTAAAAGTGTGCTTTTCCCTGCCCCGTTGTCGCCGATAATACCCAGGCTTTCTCCCTTTGAGACCTGAAAGGAGACTGATTTCAGGCTCTGAAAGGCAAGATGCTTTGGTCTGCGCAGCAAGACCTCCTTCAGTCTGTCCGAAGGCTTGGCATACAGCTTATACGTCTTGCCCAGATCATGAACGCGTATACTGACCTCTCCCCCTGCCTGCATAGTCTCCCGATACATATCCTTGCTGCTTTATTAAATCCAAATTAAGTCTTCTGCTGAGCGATTCTTAATCTTCATTACAAAACATCTCCAAAGGCAGGTTTGGCCCGCATAAAGAACCATGAACCAAGAGCAAAAAAGATAAAAGAAACCAGGCAAAAAAGCAGACAATCAGAAAGATAGATCTGATGCTGGAGAATGACGTTCCGGTATGCAAGAATGAGGATGGCCATGGGATTGTACATGATGTAATCCCGAACCCATTCCGGCACAAAGGATACCGGGTAGATGATCGGAGTGCTAAAAAACCAGACCATAAGCACAAGTCCGACCAACTCCTGAATATCCCTGATAAAGACACACAATGCGGACAAAAAAAGGGACACTCCCCAGGTAAACACCATATGCGCAGCAAACAGCGGAAGAAGAAAGACCCAATATGGATTGGCATAGCCAGTAAATGCTAGGTAGCCCAAAAGCAGAACAAAGCCGATTCCATTGGTTACAGTGCCAGCGATCATGGCAGATGTGGGCAAAAGTTCTACTGGAAAGACAACTTTTGTGATCAAATCCGCATTACCTATCAGGCTTCCGGTGGCTCTCGCAATACTGTCTGAGAATATCAACCAGGGAAGCAAGCCGGTAAGAAAAAAGATCAAGAAATTGTCTGTACCTGTTTCTTCTTGGGTTACATTAACCCGCATGACGATTGAAAACACAAAAGTATATATACCAATCAATGCAAGCGGATGTATCAAGGTCCACCCAATCCCGGCAACGGAACCGGCAAATCTGCCCCGTATCTCCCGGCCCACAAAGCCCTTGAGCAAGCTGGCATGCCGAACCAGGCAGTTCACAGGCGACAAGAAAAGGTGAATAAAAATTCTCGCTCTGATCAACGCATGCATCATGTGTCAGTACCCAAACGGGAAGAACCGTTCACGCCTTATCCTCCACAAAAAACCAATCCCCGCCAACTAAAGTACAGTCTTGACGTGAGCCACTGTTTCCCATTGCCAACTCTACAGACCAGGAATAGGGGAAGAAATGCAGGTGCAGATCAAAGGTATACTTGTAGGGCCGCTGCTTGGGGAGAACAACGATCAAACGATCTTTGACCACTCTCCGCAGCTCGCTCACCGCTTGGCGAACATCCGGAATGTGTTCCAAGGTATGGGTACAGACCACAGTATCAAACTCTTGATCGGCAAAAGGCAGATCAGGCAGCTCAGCCTGATGGAACGTGACCTGGGGAAAATCGCGGATGGCTTGCGCATCCACGGTCATATCCGCTGCCGTCACTTGATACTGCTTGCTCAAGCGTCCGGCCAAATATCCCCGTCCGCAAGCGATATCCAATACCGACTGCCCGGAAATGCTTTGCTCAATTCTCTCCATGCATTCCCGATTCAGATCCGTTTTCCTGTTGATGTGGCATGTAGCAGTCTGAGCATATATCCGCCGAATGTATTCGCGTTCCATGTGCGTGACATTATCCTTAAAATTAATAAACATTCCGGCCTTTTTGCCAAACAAAACCCAGAACAGGAGATACATGAAGAGTCTGGAATCTCGAAGACAAGGAGGGAAAAACTGATCCAGAATATAATGGATATATCGTGTGGCGTTGCGAGAGATCCTCATTCTGCGCTTATTGTTTTTTTTAGTTTGCTTTTTCGTTCATCCACAATATACAGTGGCCGTTTCTTGACCTCTGCAAATATCTGTCCGATATACATGCCAATGAGCCCCAGGCCAAACATGATAAAGCTGCCGATGAGCGAAATAAGCAGAATTACAGTGGTAAATCCGCTGACTGCCACCCCAACAAATTTATAATACAGGGTAATGCCCCCAATGACCAGGCTCAAAAGCAAACAAATGAGACCCATTATATTAATCAAATAAAGGGGAGCGGAAGTAAAACTGGTCAAAGCATCCACTGAGAGACGAAAGAGTTTGAGCAGCGACCATCTGCTTTGCCCATTATCCCTTTCCGGAACATCAAATGGAATTTGAGCAAAGGCAAAGCCCATCCAGGGGATAAGTCCCCTGAAAAATCGTTTCCGTTCCGGCAGAGCCAGATATGTGTCCACAACTCTGCGGTCCAGTAACTTGAAATCAGAGTGATTGCGCAAGTTTTTCCCAGCCAAAAACTCGAACACGCTATAGAAGGTATCCGCTAAAAAACGCTTGCCCAAACTCTCCTTCCCACGTGACGACTTATAGCCTTCAACCACATCCAGCCCCTGTTGCCATGCGTTGACCATCTTGGCAATAAGCTCTGGCGGGTGTTGCAAATCACTGTCCATGACAAGGACAGCCTGCCCGCCACTCTGTTCAAGCCCGGCCAGAAGTGCCCCTTCTTTCCCAAAATTTCTGGTCAGACAAATGAGCTGGCTGTCAGGTTTGGATTCCAAAAATCGTTGAAGATAGTTATGCGTCTGGTCTGAAGACCCGTCATCCACTACGATAAAAGAAAAACGAATATCCGGTATATGAGATATGCTTTCCGCAATCTTTTCCAGATTGCCCTGGACTTTCGGTCCTTCGTTGTATACTGGTATAATCAAATCTATTCTAGCCATGACATAGAATCATTTGCTCAATCTGATCCATTTCCACACTTGCCAGCAAGCTGGGCAACAGATAATCTGCATACCGCTCTGGCGGAACTTCAATCCTTAGGCCCCATTTCCAAAATCAGAACATGCACAAAACAACATTTTCACCTTTCCACAAAGATGCCGCCATTGTGGTTTGCCTCTCAGCATGTGTTGTTCTGCTCTATTATTGGAGCCTTCCTGATTGGTGGATCTCTTCCGATGACCCAGAACTGCTCGCATTTGCCGCCAAGTACAGCTTTTGGGAATATACATTCAACCCAGAGACTTGGCGGAAACTGACTACAGCCAACCTGACTCCGCTGGTCCTGGGGTTGTACGATCTGGACCTGGCCCTGTTTGGACTCAATGCCCATGCCCATTACCTGCACAACTTATTCTCCGCCGCCTGCCTGGCGGGCACTGCCTACATCTTCATGCGTCTATGCATGAGACCCTGGCTTGCTGCCCTCGGAACATTCGCCTGGTGCGTGACTCCAGTCTACGTTTTCTCAGTTCGCGACCTCATGTCCCGCCATTACCTGGAAGGCTTGCTATGGGCCGTGCTGGCTATACTGTCCTTTCGGTACGCTGTTGTCAAAGAAAAGACCTGGGTTTCACTGGTTGCCGGTGCCTGTTTTCTGATCGCAGTTTTGTATAAGGAAATTTATGCCCCCCTGGTCGCAGTCCTGCTTTTTTGTCCTGTGGGCTCGAAAGCCATAATCTGGAGGCGGCGTATCAAGGCCCTGCTCCCATGCCTGGCTGCAGCCGCTGTCTATCCATTATACCGCTTGTGGATGCTCGGGGTCTGGATCGGAGGATATGGAGATCTTCATACTCAGTCCTATGCCCTGGTCCCGGCTCTCAAGCTCATCAGTGTTCAGATGTGGCCAAATGCCTGGTGGTTCATGTTCATTCCTGTGTCCCTGGCAGTATGTGCCTTGGTCCAATGGTCAAGGCAATCTCTTCAACACTTGATGTGCGCCCTGACCATTATCCTGGGCACTCTTTTACCTCTGAGCCAGGTCCTGCCGGTCTTAAGCACCCGGCATGTACTTTTGCCCACATTCCTGCTCATTTTGGGTGCCTTGTATGCCGTGAATACGTTCTGGAACATGCGGGGCTTGAAGGCCAAAATTTTGTCCCTGATCATACTTGCCATCATATTTTTCGGCCTGATACCCAACCACTTTGAACAACGGCACATTATCGAACACCGGGCCGATCTGGCCACCGCCCAGGGCCGTTTTTTATGGGAAAATTCCCATGCCGGGGATGTCCTCTTGGTCCAGGCCCTTCCTTCCTGGTATGTAGGCGGACTGCAAAAAATGGCCCACAATGTCCAGGATCGAGCCTTGGTAACCAAACCGATTTTTGACCTTTGTCACTTTTTTTATGTCTCTGATTTTCAACTGCTCACTGAGAACATTAATGTATTCCGCTATGACTTTCAGGAGAGAAAGATAAAAGACGTGGAAAAAGAAAGTATTCGCCACAAGCTCACTCAGTGCAGGCATGTATATAAGGATACACTGCTGGAGGGTGAACTGCGCCAGGAGGGCTCCAGGGTGCACTGGAAATTCCGGCCGTATACCTCTGGTGCGTATTCATTGGTTTCATCCAAGACCGGAAGCACCTATCCTCTTCCCCCTGAGGGAAGCGTTCCCGGTAAACTGCAGGACATGCTTCAGGGACCTTTGCATCTCTGTTATGCCCATCCGGATGGCTGGCATACCTGCAGACGATTAATCGAGAAAGACAATGCCCTTCAAACCGAAAACCACGAACAAAATTGAGCGAATCTCGCGCTTTCTCAGTGGCAAGACAGAATGACAATGAATTAAATAAGAGAAGGCCCCACCTTTAATCATGCGCAGAACACATGAAATATCCATAGCCTCCATCAGTCTGGGGTGTTTTCTTTTCCTCCTCTACCATCACCCCTTTGTGCACAATTTTTGGCTCTTCGACGACCCATTCATTTTGCGCTATGCCGCCGAGCATCCGGCATGGTCGTACTTCTTTGATCCCCAGACCTGGAACCTCTTCTCCAGCGCCCATTTCACGCCCATGGTCGTTTTGTCCTATTCTCTGGATTACCACCTTTTCGGCCCGGCCCCAAAATGGTTTTATCTGCACTCTTTACTCTCCCTATGGGCTCTATGCATCCTGCTCTATCTCCTGCTGCGCCGTCACATCCCCATCTGGGCCGCTGTGTTCGGGGTTTTGTTCTTCATCCTGAGCAAGCCCTTTGCCGCGGCAACAGAGATCCTCATGTTCAGGCACTATATTGAGGGGGCAGTTTTTGCCTGTCTTGCAGCTTATTTTTTTCTCTCCGCCCTGAAGGACAACTCCATATCCAGGGCTGGCTGGGCCGCCATTATCTATCTTCTGGCCATGCTCTGCAAAGAGGTCTACATCCCTTTGCCCTTGATTTTGTGCTTTGTGCCCCAAGGCCTCTTTTGGCAACGGATGAAGATGTGCCTTTTCTTCTGTCTTAGCCTGATCGTCTATCTGGGATGGAGATTCTGGATGCTTGGAGCCGTAATTGGCGGGTTTTCCGGCAGCTTGATGGCCGGCGACCCCCAAAACGGGTTCACATCCCTGCTCAGTGTCCCGCACTATCTAGCTTCCGTAGCAACTGAGTTCAGCGGCCTTGCACTGATCACGGCTGCCTGCCTGGGC
>CAYZLB010000068.1:0-12918 GCA_964479235.1 uncultured Desulfohalobiaceae bacterium | reverse complement strand
TGAGAAATAATCTAAGATATCTTTTTTAAAATTAGGCAAAGTATACTAAAAGGGTTGGCATGAATGCCAGCCCTTTTAGTTCCATCGTAGAAGTAATGATTGCAAAAAATAATCGAGAATCAATATTCTTTGGGGAGTTCGTCTAATTGGGCTTTGGTGAAGACGGGTCCGTCCTTGCACACATAATACGGGCCAACATTGCACCGGCCGCAGATGCCGATACCGCATTTCATCCGGTTCTCCAGGCTCATGATGATCTGGTCCCCGGTCCAGCCCATTTTGTCCAGGACTGGTTGAGTGAATTTGATCATGACCGGTGGTCCGCAGATCAAGGCCACGCCATTGTCTGGTTCAGGCGACACCTGATCAGCGATCTGAGGTACAAAGCCAACGTACTTGTCCCAGCCCTCAACTTCGTTGTCGATGGTAATGTAGGTGTTCACGTCGTTTCGGGCGTCCCATTCTTCCAAGAGGTCCTTGTACAGGAGCATGCCTGGGGTACGGGCTCCATAAATAAAAGTGATCTCCCCGTATTTGTCTCGATTGTCCGGATGCAGGAGCCAGACCATGGTCGAACGTAAGGTGGTGACGGCGTATCCACCGGCCAGGATAACGATGTTTTTGCCTTCCATGTCGTCTAAAGGATATGGATGCCCAAGGGGGCCGCGCACACCCATTGTATCACCTTGCACCATGCTGTGCAGTTTGGTGGTCACCACTCCGGCCTTGCTCACGGTAAACGTGAGATGATCGCCTTCAGTGGGACTGGATGCAATGCCGATGGGTGCTTCACCGTAACCGGGCACTGAGAGCTCGGCAAATTGCCCGGGCAAATATTCAAATGCCTTGGCATCGTCTGGGTTTATAAATTCAAAATCAAAGGTGCGCAGGCTCTTGTCCTCGGTGGCCACCTGCACCCGTTGAATACGTACTGGATATGGCAGATACGGATTTTTCATAAACAAGCATCCTTCATTCACGAGGTAAATTCGTTCGCTGATGCATTACGAATTTATTCGTTCATGCTGTTGACGACCTCACAGACGTCGATGTTCACCGGGCACTTCTGGGTGCACCGTCCACAGCCCACACAACCGATGGCCCCTCCCAGCTTGATGGGCATATACTTGAACTTGTGCATGAAGCGCTGCCTGACCCGGTCCTTCTTGGATCCTCTGGGATTGTGTCCTGAGGTGTGGTGGGTAAACAGCCAGCTCATGCAGGTGTCCCAGTTGCGGACCCGGTGGCCGAACTCGTCCTGAGTCTCGTCCTGGATGTCAAAGCAGTGACAGGTGGGGCAGTAGAAGGTGCAGGTCCCGCAGTTGATGCACGACTCATGAACTCTATCCCAAATAGCCTGGTCATACTCTTCCAGGACCGTCCGCTCCTGAAGCCTCTCCATGTCCACCCGGCTGGTCATGGCCTGTTCAGCCTGGGTTTTCTGTTCATCGGCTTTGTCCACGGCCTCTTGAGGGGCTTTCTTGAGGTCGGCACTGACGGCTTCCCCTTTGGAGGTCAGGGGGCGGACCAGCAGCTCTGAGTCGAGATCGACGAGCAGGATGTCCAATCCTTCCTGGTGGTGCGGGCCGCAGTTCACCGAAAAACAAAAACAGGTGGGACAGGGACTTTTGCAGGCCAAGCCGATGAGCAAAGCTGCGTCCCGTTTGGATTTCCAATAAACATCCGGGGCCTGCTCGTCCTGACAAAAGACCAGATCGAGCACGTCAAAGGCCTTGGCATCGCAGGGACGGATATTCAGCAGGGTCTTGGGCCGATCGGGGCCGGGCTCCTCGTGCATGATCATCCCGTTTGGGTCATCCGGGTTGTTGGTGAAATGGAGAAGCCTTTCGCTCTGGGGCAGAAAGAACTTCTTGGGGGACTTTGCAGTATTGGCGAACTCCCAGGCCACGTCTTGACTGTCTTGTATCTTGGACCAGGTATGGTCCGCCCCCTTTAATACCGGGGCATAGAGATCATAATCCGTAAGGAGCTTCTGGATGAATGTATCCAGGCCGTCCTTGGTCAGTATTTTATCCGGCATAGGTGTGTCCTTTGTGCATTGAGATTGAACCATCATTCCACAAAGCGCCGGGCTCACAGCCCGGATTAGCTGATTTCCGGGTCATCCGCTCTGTATGTGGATAATGGAGGCACGGATTCCAGGTCCAGGCCGGGCTGATAATCATACTTGTCCCGAATATCCTTTTCCAGCTTCTTGGTCAGCACCCGCATGTTGATGCCCACAGGACAGGCCGATTCACAGGCCCCGCAGTCAGTGCAACGGCCGGTGCAATGAAAGGCGCGCAGGATATGAAAGGTATAGATATCGGCATCCACCTGCGACTTGCCCACCCACTGAGGATTGTTTTCATCCACAAAGCAGATATTACAGTAGCACAGAGGGCAGACATTGCGGCAGGCGTAGCAGCGGATGCAATCCTTGAAAGCGGCCTCGAATTCCGCCCAGCGCTGGTCGGGTGGCAACTTTTCCCAGGGCTCGGCCACGTTGTCGATGTTTCCGCCACCGGTTTGCGGCCCTTCCTGTCCGATAAACTCGTCATACAGAACGGCGTTGCGGTGGGTACAGGTGAAGCAGTTTTGCCGCTTGAACTTCTTCCGGGGTAAGCGTTCCTCAAAATCCATGCCCCGGACCACGATCTCCTTACCGTCTTCAAAAACATCGGTGATGGTTCGACCGGGAAAATGGCTTTGGACCTTAGAGGCATCAATCATGCCCGGGGAATGCACCCCCAGGATGTACACGTCCTCTCTTTGAACCTGGTTTTCCTTGATCAAGCCGATAATGTTCCGGCTGACACAGCCCTGGGCCACTATGGCGTTTTTCCCGGAACGTCCGATCAGAAAGTTGGCCAGGTTGTTAACGCAAAAGCCGGACCAGACCAGGTTGTCCGCCTCTTCCGGAGTGGTAGCGAAATAGGGCTTTTCCTGCATGGGGACGCTACCCTTGGCATAGCCGATAACGCAATCGACAGTTCCTTGAGCCAGCAGATCTTTGGCTCTCTGGCGGAGTTGGTTTGTGATATCGCTCATGCCGCCTCCTTGCGAATATCCTTGACCAGTCGTTTAGTCGGGCCGAGTTTGGTGACCGCATCGACGACATTGATGGCTGTTTCCTGAAACTTGGCCGCTTCAGCTGAAGAAATCCAGGAAAAGTGCAGGCGGCCGGGTTCAAGTCCGATATACTCCAAAAGATCCTTAAGAACGGCGAACCGCCGTCGGGCGAACAGATTGCCACTGATATAGTGGCAGTCGCCGGGGTGTCACCCGGAGACCCACACCCCGTCGAATCCCTGCCGAAAGGCCTGCAAGATAAACTTGGGGCTCATGTGCCCAGTACACGGTATGCGGATGATCCGGATATTGCTGGGGTATCCCAGCCGGCTGACTCCAGCCAGATCAGCCGCCCCATATGAACACCAGTTGCACAGAAATGTGGCTATGCTGGGAGAAAAATCCTGTTCTGTTGGCATGAATGCGCTCCTTGATCCATTCTTGAGCGCCCGGCAGAGCTGTTCAGCCGGGCGCAGGTGGTTGTTCTTTTCTTTCTATCCAGGTCAAACTTATACTGCGGGCACCTTACAGCTCAGGCTGGTCAGCTCAGCCAGGATTTCCTGTCCGGTAAATCCGAGCAGGTTGGGGGCGTCGGAGCGGCAGGAGGCCATGCAGGTCCCGCAACCCTTGCACAACGCCCGGTTAACCTCGGCCAGCCCCTTGTCGTTCTGGCTGATGGCCTGATATGGGCAGACTGTCCAGCATATCCCGCATCCCACGCACCTGCCCTGGTCAATGAAGGCCACTGCACCCGGAAGCGAGAGCCGGGTAGAGCTGAGCAGGCCCACGGCCCGGGAAACAGCCGCCTGAGCCTGGGACACGGACTCTTCAATAGGCTTGGGATAGTGGCACAGTCCGGCCATGAACACCCCGTCGGTGGCGAAATCCACCGGGCGGAGCTTTTGGTGGGCTTCCACGAACCATCCGTCATCGTTCATGGGCACCTTGAAGAACTGAGCCAGCTGGCTGTTGTCCCGGCTGACCACGGCTGAAGCCAGGCCCAATACATCGGCTTCAATGATCAGATCCCGGTCGATAATCGGATCGTGAACGCTGATTTCGATCCCTTCCTGCTTGGGGGTCACCTGGGGCTTGTTGTCCACATCGTAACGGACGAATATGACCCCTTTCTCCCGGGCCTCTTTGTACAGGAGCTCCCGTTCCCCGTACGAGCGCATGTCCCGATAAAGAATGACCACCTGGCAATCCGGGTTGGCCTCTTTGAAGCGCAGGGCGCTTTTCAGGGAATGGGTGCAGCAGACCTTGGAGCAATAGGGCCGCTCCGGTTCCCGGGATCCGACGCACTGGATGAACACGGCTGTATTGGTCTGCTTGGGATCCAGTGCCTTGCTCTGCAGGGCCTGATCCAGCTCCAGATGGGTCATGATCCTGGAATCCTGGCCGTAGGCGTATTCGGCCGGCTTGTACTCCGTGGCCCCGGTAGCGATGACCGCGGCTCCGTGTTCGATCTGGATGTCTTCTCCCTTGGAGGTCAGGGTGGTGGCAAAGTTGCCAACGAAGCCATCTACCTTGGTCACCTCGGTATTTACGTGCAGATGGACTAGGGGGTGATTCCGGATCTGCCCTTCCAGGTCTCGCAAATAGGGAGCTACAGCCTCCCCGCTGGCGGTGGATATCTGCATGCGGGCGTTGCCTCCCAGCCGATCCTCCCGCTCCACCAGGTGGGTATGAAATCCCTGTTCGGCCAGATTCAGGGCCGTATTCATCCCGGCCAGACCGCCGCCGATGACCAGGGCCCCGGAATTGACCGACAGAGTAATCTCTTCCAGGGGCTCGTTGAGCACGGATTTGGTCACTGCCATGCGGATCAGGTCCTTGGCCTTTTCCGTGGCCTTAACCGGGACGTCCTGGTGGACCCAGGAGTCCTGGTTGCGGATATTGGCCATTTCGAACAGGTACTTGTTCAGACCGGCCGATTGCATGGTCTCCTGGAACAGAGGCTCATGAGTTTTGGGGGTGCAGGCGGCCACCACGACTCGATTCAGACCCTGCTCCTTGATAACCCGGGCCATAGTGTCCTGAGTGTCCTGGGAGCAGGTGAACAGGTTGTTGTCCACATACTCCACGTGGGGCAGGGAACGGGCATACCCCGCTAGTTCCTGAACGTCGACGACGCCGGCAATGTTGATGCCGCAGGAACAGATAAAGACTCCGACTCTGGGCCTTTCACCCACGACATCGATTTGATCGGGAACATCGGGCTGCCTGGTCTGCGTGTTTCTGACGTGGCTCAAGCGGCTGGTGGCGGCACAGGCAGCGGCCGAGGCTTCCATGACTGATTGGGGAATATCTTTGGGGCCGGCCAGGGCGCCGCAAGCATAAATGCCTGGTATGTTCGTGCTCACCGGAGAGAAGGCGCTGGATTTGACGAAGTCGCTTGTTCCCAGCTCAATGCCCATTTTAGCGGCCAGATCCTTAACATTGCCGGAGACTTCCATACCATGGCTCAGAACCACGATATCGAAATCTTCAGTGAGTTTCTCGCCGTTTTCGGCCATATAGTCCATACGCAGGGATTTGTCCGGGAGCTCCAGCACGGTATGCACCCGGCTGCGGATAAAGCGGACGCCCTTATCCTTGGCCCGTTCATAGTAACGGTCAAAGTCCTTGCCGTGGGTGCGCATGTCCATGTAGTAAATGGCCACGTCCAGATCGTCCCCGGCGTGCTCTTTGGCAATGATGCTCTCCTTGAGTGCATACATGCAGCATACGGACGAGCAGTAGGGGTTATCGCACCTGTTGATTTCACGACTGCCGACACATTGCAGAAAAGCGATTTTCTTCGGCTTTTTTTCATCGGCTGGTCTGACCAGATGCCCCATCCAGGGACCGGTGGCGGCCAGGATCCTTTCGAATTCGAGGGCGGTGACCACGTTTTGAAATTCGGAATAGGAATAGGTATCGAATCGGGACGGGTCGAACGGTTGAAATCCGGGGGAGAGGATGATCGAGCCCACCTCAAGTTCGACGGTCTCGTCCTCCATGCTGTAGTCAATGGCATTGGTCTGGCAAAACTCCTGGCAGATCTGGCAGCCGCCGGTTTTGAAGTGGACGCAGACCTCACGGTCAATGGCCGGGGTGTTGGGAACGGCCTGGGCATAGGGGACATAGACCGGCTTCCGCCCCTTGAGCCCCATATCGTATTCCGAGGGAATCAGCTCAGGTCTTGCTTTGGTGATCTCTGTACGGATTTTGTCCAGCGAGATGTGTCCCGTAGGACAGACCGAGGCGCATGCCCCACAGGCCAGACAGTCATCCGAGGTCTGGCTGAAAGGGGTATCGACTTGTAAATCCAGACCTCGTCCAGTCAGTGAAATGGCATTGTTGCCCATTTTGTCACAAATCCTGGTGCACAATCCGCAGAGAATACAGTCGTCATCCTCAGCGGGAAACCGGGATTCTTCGATTCCGTACTTTGCGGCAAGCTCCTTGATGATCGGGACCTCAGGGCAGCGAGCCATCAGGAGTTCCACGATCATTTTCCGGCCCTTATGCACGGCTTCGGTCTCAGTTTGTATTTCCATGCCTTCCCAGACAGGATAATTGCAGGCAGTGACAAACTTCGTCCGCCGGCCGTCAAAGAGTTCCACGGTGCACAAACGGCATAAGCCGGCAGGGTCAAGCCCTTTATGGTGGCACAGAGTGGGGATTGGAAACCCGTAGTTATCTGCAACCTGGATAAGGTATTGGCCTTCTTCTCCCTGGACCTTGGTTCCATTGATTGTAAACGTAATCATAGGAGATAACCTTTTGAAATGGTATATTAATTTATGCGAATCGCATTAAATTTGCATTGATCGTAACAAATACCGCATTTTATACATTTTTCCTGATCAAGAACATGAACTTCTTTTTTCTCGCCGCTGATGGCGTTCTGAGGGCATTTCCGGGCACAGACCATGCAGCCGGTGCAGTTCTCTTTGTCAATGGTGTAGTAAAACAGTGGCTTACACACCCCGGCCAAACACTTTTTGTCCCGAATGTGGGCTTCGTATTCTTCTCTGAAATACAACAAAGTAGTCAGGACCGGATTGGCCGCAGAAGTCCCCAGACCGCAGAGGGAGAAGTTCTGCATAGTGGTTCCGAGCTCCTCCAGGAGCTCGATGTCACCATCCTGACCCTGGCCGTCGCAGATCCGGGTCAGGATGGAAAGCATCTGCTTGAGTCCCTCCCGGCAGGGGTTGCACTGGCCGCAGGACTCCTCGACCAAAAAATCCACGAAATAGCGGGCCACATCCACCATGCAGGTGTCTTCGTCCATGACGATCATCCCGCCGGAGCCCATCATGGAGCCGACCTTGGTCAGTTCGTCAAAATCCACCGGGAGATCCAGATACTTTTCCGGTATGCAGCCTCCGGAGGGGCCGCCAGTCTGGACTGCCTTGAACTTTCTATTTTTGGGGATGCCGCCGCCGATGTCGTAGATGATCCTCCGCAGACTTGTTCCCATGGGAACTTCCACCAGACCGGTATTGACGACCTTGCCTACCAGGGAAAATATCTTGGTCCCCTTGCTGTGCTCCGTGCCGATGGCCGCATACCAGTTCGCGCCCTTATCAATGATCACTGGGACATTGGCCCAGGTCTCAACGTTGTTCAGCAAGGAAGGGCTGTCACGGAAGCCTCGCTCCACCGTGTGGATATACTTGGCCCTGGGGCGACCGGGTTTGCCTTCCAGAGAGGCCATCAGGGCAGTGGACTCGCCGCAGACAAAGGCTCCCCCTCCCCGGCTGATCTGAATGTCGAAGTCAAATCCGGATCCCAGGATGTTGGTTCCCAGGAGTCCCATCTGCCTGGCTGTATCCAGGGCCTTCGTCAGGTTGGTCACGGCCAGGGGGTATTCATAACGGACATAGACAAAGCCCTCCTTGGCACCGATGGCATAAGCGCCGATAAGCATCCCTTCGATGACGCTGTTGGGATTTCCTTCCAGAAGACTGCGGTCCATAAAAGCACCAGGATCACCTTCATCTGCATTGCAGATGACATATCTATTGCCATGATGTTTGCGGCAGGTGGCCCATTTGATGGCAGCAGGAAAACCGCCCCCACCACGACCTCTAAGCCCGGCCTGCTTCACCTGGTCGATGACTTGCTCCGGAGTCATTTCAAATAAGGCTTTTTCAAAAGCCTGATAACCTCCTAAGCAAAAGTAATGATCAAAATTTGTTGGATCGAGAAGATTGTTGTTTCCGGAGATTATCCTTTTCTGGAGTTTATAGAAGGGAACATCATCTTCGCAGCAGATTCTCTTTTTGCTGGCGGTATCCTTGTAGAGCAGCTTGTCCACCACCTGGTCGTTGACCAGGGTTTGCTCCACGATGTCGGGGATATGTTCTTCCTTGAGCTTTGGGTAAAAGGTTTTCTCCGGATGAATGACCATAAGCGGACCCATTTCACAAAAACCATGGCATCCGGTCAACCTGACGTCGATTGTGTTTTCGAGGTCATACCTTCGTAACTCACTGAGCAATTTCTTATGAATGGCTGCATTGTTCACACTGCAACCAGGACCGGAGCAAATGGAAACCAGCTTCTTCTCTTGGCCCGGCTTGACGGTCTGGAGTGAATTTCTGTATTCCTGCAACGCCTCTCTGTTGTCGAATCGTAACATGGCTAAGTATAACCTCCGTTATCCATGCCATTAGGAGGCATGTTGCTTGTATTCGTCAATGACTTCAAGAGCGCTGGAACGATCAAGACCACCATAAGTCTCTTTGTTGATGGTAATCACCGGCCCGGAAGCGCAACAGCCGATGCAGCGGACTTCTTCCATGGTAAACAGGCCGTCATTTGTGGTTTGACCTTCTTCTATATCGAGCTTTTCCTTCAGGGCATCGGAAATTTTATCTGCACCCCGGACATGACAGGCGGTTCCGGTGCAGACATTGATGATATACTTCCCCCTGGGTTCCAGGCTGATGGTTTTATAAAATGTAGCCACGCTATAGACGAGACTTTCCTGAACTCCCAGTCTTTCACAAAGTAGTGGGATAACTGCTGGTGGGAGATGATTGTAAATATCACTGATGTCCTGCATGATCATCAGCAGGGCCTCAGGGTTGTTGCTATATTTTTCTATGATTTCTTCAAGTTGCTTCCAGTTGATAACGATTGTCTTATCCATACCTGCGCCACCTTTTGCGTTGAGTTTGATCTGAAGTTAGGCTGAGACAGCCTGCTGAACAACCGGGCAGTTTTCAACACAGGCCCCGCAGCCAGTGCAGAGGTCTTCCTTAATGCTGCGGGCTCGTTTCTTGACTCTGACCTTGAAGTTCCCAGCTTCTCCCTGAACAGATTCCAAATCCGCATAGGTGATGATCTCGATATTCAAATGCCGGCCGACCTCGACCAGTTTCGGGGAGATGATTCACATGGCGCAGTCATTGGTTGGAAAGGTCTTGTCCAGCTGGGACATGACCCCTCCTATGGAGGGAGCCTTTTCAACGAGATAGACATAATATCCAGAATTGGCCAGATCCAGGGCCGATTGCATCCCGGCGATTCCGGCTCCGACTACCATGACCGAGCCTTTAGGTGTGGATGTTCCGTCTTGAAGCATGCTCATGACTCCTTTCCTGACAAACATGTTAAATAATATGAAATGGTTATATATTAACCTCGGCAGTATTTACCTTAGTTGCTTTCGGTTAAGGGAAACATCTGTGTGGATGGCATTTTCCAGCTTGAGCTTCGCGCATGATGTGTATGAACTTATTTCCGTTCATCAAAGTCAGGGGCAAGATGCTTGAGGACGGCATAGGATCCCTGAACCCCAGATACCCGGTCCCAGCCTTTCGAATTCAAATAGCGCTGTACCTCATAGGACCTGGTGCCGGTGTTACAGTAGGCATAAACCGGCTTGTCTGTGGGAATTTCGTTCATTCTGGCGGGAATTTCTTCCAAGGGGATGTTCAGCCACTGCTCGTTGTATTTTTCCACTCCGAAGCGGGCCTCGTCAGGGTGCCTGACATCGAGCACGACGGCTCCGGATCCTGGATAGGTATCCACGAGTTCTTGGGGAAATATCGGTTTGTTCAAACCGTCCAGGATGTTTTGGAGTACGTTGCCGGCCACGTTGACAATGTCCATCGCCGACGAAAGGGGCGGGGAGTAGCAGACTTCGAGATTGGAAATGCCCAGGGCATCGACATGGTAGGGCAAGACCATGGCTATGGCATCGACCCTGGCTTTGACCGCGTCTCCGTTCGGACCCACGGCTTCGACGCCGAGGATCTGTCGGGTCTTTCTGTCCGCGATGAGCTTCAAATACATGATAGCAGCTGTGGGGTAAAAATGAGCTCGATCCGGTTGGACTACGAGGGCGTATTCCGGATCGAATCCTGCCTCTTGGGCCTGCTTAACCGTGAGACCGGCTCTTGCCATGCTCAGATCGAACAGCTTGAGGCAGAAATTGCCGATGACGCCCTTGAACTGTTCATTGCGGCCGGCGATATTGTTGGCGATGACCCGCCCCTGGCGGTTGGCCAAGGAACCCAGAGGCATGACCAAGCTCTCTCCGCTGATCAGATGTCGCTGCTCGATACAGTCACCTCCGGCATAGATATGAGGATCAGAAGTGCGCAGGCGGGCGTTGACTGCAATGCCCCCCATGGGCCCTATGCTCAGGCCCGCCTCCCGGGCCAGGGTGACGTTGGGGCGTACCCCGACACTGAAGATGACCGCTTGGCAGGGGATCTCGCCTTCGGATGTTCTAACGGCCTGGACGCCGTTTTCCTGGTCTCCGACGACCTCGGTGACCTTGGTATTGCATTTGACCCGGACCTCATTGTCTTCCATGGTCTTTTGGACCAATCCGGCCATATCCGGTCCCAGGGAGGCGGGCAGGACGTGGTCCATCATTTCCACCACCGTGGTCTCCACCCCCCAGAGATCGGTGAAGGCCTCGGCCATTTCCAGGCCGATGGCTCCTCCGCCCACAACCACTGCGGATTCGATTTCACCCCGGGTAAGCTTGGCCTTGATGGCCTGGGCATGGTGGAGA
This sequence comes from uncultured Desulfohalobiaceae bacterium, assembly GCA_964479235.1. Lineage (GTDB taxonomy): Bacteria > Desulfobacterota > Desulfovibrionia > Desulfovibrionales > Desulfothermaceae > Desulfovermiculus. Next base: position 1,820 of record CAYZLB010000068.1, on the reverse strand, counting down.
TTGGAGACCGTGAAAACCCCGGGGAGATCGGTTCCGGGCAAAGGAGGAAGCACTGGGGAGGCCCCGGTGGCCAGGACCAGCTGGTCGTAGCTCAGCTGGTCTTCGCTGTTGTCCTCCACATCCCGGTAGGTAATGGTTTTGTTCCGGCGATTGATCGAGGTGACTTCTTTTCCGGTCAGGACATCGAAATGTTTGACATTTCGAAAGAAGGCCTCATTACGCTCCATGTGATACATGGTCGTGCGCAGGGCGGAGACGTCCTGGACGTCTCCGCCGACATAGTAGGGGATGCCGCATCCCCCGTAGGAGATGAGCCGGTCCCGGTCGAGAATGGTAACCTGGGTATCCGGTGCGCAGCGCATGAGCCGGGAAGCCACCTTGGGTCCCAGGGCCACTGCTCCGACGATGACGACATGTGTACTCATGAATAAAATCTCTCTATGAGAAGTAAATTCCGGTCAATGCGCAAAGCCGCCAGATGAGGCGGCTTTGCTGCAATCATCCCGTGCGGATGACGGGTTCTATTTATTTTTCGATGTCTTCCAGACCGCAGTCGCACAGGTCTTCACCCAGGTATTCACGTTCGTTTTCACCCAGGAAGCCGCAAGATAAAGCGATAAGGGTCCAGATATGGACCACCGGGAAGTGGCCTTCGTAGTATTCACTCAAGTCATGGATCTGAGAATGGCAGTTATGGCAGGGCGTAATGCAATAATCTGCACCAGTAGCCATGATCTGGTCGAATTTGATCTTCCCGTACTGCCGCCGTTGATCGGCATACCCTGTGGCCTGCAGAAAGCCGCCGCCACCGCCGCAGCAGAAGTTGTTGGACATGTTCGGCTGCATATCGATGAAGTTTTCTTCACCGACCACGGACTTGACTACAAAGCGCATCTCTTTGGCTACATCGTCACCAAAGGTCTTGCGCACCAGCTGGCAAGGATCCTGCAAAGTAAACTTAATCCTGCGATCCTTGTTCCAGTCCGGGTTGACCGGAAGCTTGCCTTCACGGATCCAGCGGGCGTAGAGGTAGATGATGGATTCAATTTTGAAGTTATGCTCAATATTGAACTTGCGCAGTCCCTCCCGGACCGCGTAGAGTTCATGCCCTCACTCCGTGTTCAGCCAGTACTCACAGCCCAGGTCGTCCACGGCCTTGGCCTTGGCCCGGACGATCTTTTCCCAGGCATCATTGTCGGCCAGGAACATGCAGTAGTTCTCAGCCGCCCAGCCGATGGTTCCGTAAGTCCAGTCGCATCCGGCGGTGTGCAGGATCTTCCACAAGGGAACCATTTCGTCCGGTTCGGTGACCGGTTCTCTGGAGTTCTGGTTCAAGAAGTAGGTAGCCCCTTCTTTATTAAAGTGAACCTGCATGTCTTTGAACTGGGGTTGAGCCTCACGAACTTCTTCCAGAACGTCTTCAACCACGAACTTGAAGTCCTCTGAAGACGCTCCCATGGCGCTGGTCCCTTCGGTGTTCAAGGCGGCATCACAGGAGCCGCGGATACCTTTGGGCCGTTCCTCTCTGGGCCAGGAAGCCCGGCAATTGAAGACCAGGGCCGGAATATTGATGCCCATGGGGCAGGCCCGAACACAGCGCTGACACTGGGTACAGCACCAGACCCAGCCTGACTCGGTCACTTCGTCCAGACCCAGGGCCGCCATGCGCAGGAACTTGCGCGGATCCATGTTTTCCAGACCGGTTGCCGGGCAACCGGAAGAGCATGCCCCGCAGGTGAGGCACAGATTGAGATTGCCGCCCTCTGGCAAGACCTCCATGACTTTTTCCATGAAGGAGGTCTGTTTGGGCTGACCTCCAA
>CAYZLB010000067.1:0-13386 GCA_964479235.1 uncultured Desulfohalobiaceae bacterium | reverse complement strand
CATCTTGCCCCCCCTCACATCTCAGCCGCCATCTGGGTCAATTTGGCCAACCGCCTGGAGACCGCGATGGGATCTTCTCCTCCCGTAACCCGGCGGAAATCCTGAAACCAGCGGGCTGGATGGGTCCGCCCCTGTCCGATGTCCTGCATCACCCGATAGCAGTCTGTGAGCTGTTTTTTGCTGTTTTGCAGTTCGCGTAAGGTATGCTCCATGTCCGGCGTGCGTTTCGCTGCCGGAACGGTCTGGATCTGACGGATCTTGGATTCCACCAGAGGGATGAACTTGGTCTCCAGGTCCTTGGCCGTACCCCGCGAGGTCTCCATCAGGCTGCCCAGGGGGCGCAGTTCAGGATGCTCCCGAAACATGATCTCAGCCTTGGTCGGGGTGATATTCAGGTCCTGGGTGATATCCTTGGGATCCAGGCCTCCGAATATACGGTCCTGAATGCGGTGCACCTTTCCAAGATCGGCATGGGGCCCTGCCTTGGGCAGCTTGAGTAACTCCAGGTTCTGGTAAGACTCTGGATGAACCGAGGTGGTCAACTCCACAAAGGAAGACCTAGCGTCATAACCTGATACATGCTTGTAATTGTCGGCCATAACCCGCCTTGCTACCCGCTGATATTCTTCAATGGACACCGGCTGCCCGTTTCGGGTGATCTGCATGCCGAACTGCTCACGCAGGGCGATATCTGTGTCCATGCCCGGGTCCAGGCTGGAGGCGTTGCGGATTTGCTGCAGGCTGTGCTCACTGAAGCCCCGCTGGCGCATCTCCAGTTGAAAGGAAGAGACGGCGTCGTCGACAATATTCTGGTGAATTTCGGCATGGGCGGCCCCCATTCTGCGCGGGGCCTGATATTTGAGAAAACTCTTGGCCGGCATACTGTGCGAGACGGCAGACGCTTTCTGCCGGACCTGCATCTCCAGCTGCCGGAGCTGGTCCACTGGCATGTCGCCTTTGATTTGGGCAGTACGCAGCCGGCTGTAGTCGTGGAAGTAGTCCCGGGCCAGGGCCTCGCCCCACTCCATTTCCTGCTTGAACTGATCGCCCCGGATCATGTCCCGAACCTGCTCGGATCGTTGCCGGGACGTGGCCAGGCTGCCGTCCGCTCCCACCGGCCGGTACCCTCCGTCGAATCCCCGACTGAACTGCAGGCGTTTCATGGCCGCCTGGGGAGCAAGGTTGAGCAGGGTGGACCAGGATGCTTCCTCCACTGCTCCCCACACACCTCCGGACTGCCATCCGTCGTAGCCGCTGATTAAAATATCCGCGGCATCGGAATAGACCTTGATCCCCCGCTTGGCCCCCTCCCAGATATCTTTTTCAATGCTCCCGCTCGCTGTGTGATAGGCCACATTGACCAGGGCCGGGCCACCAAAAAGAGACGTCAGCGTCAGGCCGATATCCGCACCGGTCTTCACGTATTCAGCCCCTTCCACAAAGGCATTTTCCCAGGCCACCTCCTCTTCGATCCGGGCCTGCTCAAACTCCTGCCCGCCCTGAAACATATTCTGCATCGCCCGGTTCAAATCAGCATAATCTTCTGCATAGAGTCCTTTGCCATCAGCCTGCATTGTCTCCAGGATACCAAGCGCGTTATTTCGCTGGCCTGGAGAGAGTTTGTTCATGAGGTAGGTGCTCAGATTCCGGGCCCTGATGCCCGCGCTGAGAGTACGGGCCGATTCCTCACATTTGTGGATCATCTGGGTCCGGGCCATCTGATCAAAGGGCGTCCGGGTGTGGACCGCAACCCCTGTCTCCAGCTCTTGGAGACGGTCCTGCTCGCTGATCACATTGCTTCGTTCGGTAATCAACTGAAACTGCAGCTGGTTATAGCGCTCAACAGCCTCCTGATCTCCGGGCTCCGCCTTCACCTGCTTGCGCAGCTCATCGAGCTCACCTTCAAGCCGCTGCACGTTTTGCCGGGCATAGGCCATGTTGGCCTGGTGAAAGGCCCTACGTTCGCTCTCCAGTTCCTGCATCTCGGCCAGCATATCCGCCTGCCGGACAGCCTGGGCGGTTTTTTCCCGGGTCTTTTCCACCACATCCGAGAGGGAGGCTGAAACCATGCTCCCTTCCAGAGACCGGGACAGGTCCGCGGCTTCCCGGGCATCCAGCAGACGTTGTCCATATGTATAGGTAGTTTGCACATAGCCTACCGGAGATGTTCCGTGCACCTGAACCTTATATTCCGGCTCCTGGATGCGATGAGAGCGTAAGGAAACGGCCAGGGGATAGGTCGTTCTCTCTCCTGCTTCCAGGGAAGGATCTCCTTTTACAATCCAGTTTTCTTCTTCCTGTGGATCAGTCCGGACATCGGCATGAATGGGATGGTCAAGGATGAGGAGTCCCCTGGGCGGATCGAAGAGCTTTTGGGGCATGGTATAATGCAGATGATCGTAGCCATCTCCAAAAGGCTTGCGACTGACAAAATTCGCTTGCACCGAAAATTGCGCCCCGGTGCCCTCCAGGGTAGGATTGATTTCCCAAAAAGCGCCGTCGGCAATAACGGCTGGAGGAGGCTCCCAATGCACGAGGCTGGAATGGACAGTCCGCTCCTCTCGTGCTTTCCATTTCAGATCGGCTTCGTATTCAGTATCCGGATCGAGAATTATTTGGCTTTCTGAAGATGTCCCCTGGGCCTGCGGCCCTGAATCCATTGCCCAAGTCACGGACACGTCGCTCCAGGTACTGGACAGTGAATTGGGGCCGGGGGCAAAGGACTGCAGGTCTTGATAGGCGAAGTCCCAACCCGGCCGCTGGTCTTCTTTGCGGGGCAATCTGGGCTCGGACAGGCTTTCAGTGGACACATCACGGAGCACCCAGTACAGCTGGTCCGGATTTCCCAGAGCCGGCAACTCTTGTCCGGCCTTGAGCTGCCGATGGAAGGCGGCCTTGGCCTGGTGAAACTCTTCTTCCATGGCCCGGATGTCGTCGCGGTGCTCCTGCAATGTGGTTTGAATGGACTCCTCGGTTTCACCCTGCTCATAGAGCTGTACAGCCGGATCCAGGGGAGCACGGTGAAAGATCTGCCGCTCAGCCTCGATTGCACCTTCGTACAGGGAATAATGATCAACAATCAGCCGGTCGTGGGACGGGGTATAGAAAAAGGCATCGGTCCACTGGTCCGGTTCTTCGGGATCGTATTCATAGCTGGCCCATCCATCATCTGTCGGTTCGGCATACCAGACCCTCCAGTTACCCCCCAGATCCATATCCTCGAGCAGCTCGCTGAAAACATCGTCTTTGCGGCGCTCCTGATAGACATACTCGGAGAACAGGACCAGATTGCTGCTGCTGCCCTGCAGGGGCTTGATAGCCCGAGTATGCAGAATCGGCGTGCGGTGCTCCGCCCGGTAATACATCGCATCTTGCACTCCCTGCACATACTCCAGCCCGGACAACTGCTCGTAGTACCCCTCCAGAGGAACGGTGCCCTGAACCAGGCTTTCAAGGGTCCGTATGGCCCTCTGGTGCCGGTCTTGAGCGGCTTTTTGCAGGGCATTGGGATCGGGTGGCTGCCCCAGGGCCTGTAGCTCATCAAGCACAGCGCCGAGAGTTTCCTTGTACCCCTGCAGGGCCGCTGTCTGGAGACGAATGCGGTGGAAAATAGACGAAGCGGCCTTTTCGTCGTACTGGGCCGCAATGGCCGCCGCGTGCCACAACTCGCTGGTCTGCTTGGTTCCTTCGATCACTGCTGTGCGCAGGCTCAGGGCCTGTTCGACCAGGGGAATGACTTTTTCCAAGTAGACGATGCACTCTGGGGCCGGAAAGGCATACATGGGCTGCCAGAGCTGATCAAAGACCTGCTGCTGACCTGCATCCATGACCCCAAGCAGCTCGGCCACTGCTTCCTTGGCCAGGCTGACCATTCCGGCGTACCGTTCCGTCCCCAGTGAACGTAGGTCCGTGTCCGGGACCAAGCGCATGGGGACCGGCCGGGGAAGCGGAGGAAGTTTTTCAGCCCATCCCATGGGCCCGTCCTTTGCCAAGCCTGACTCCCGTTCAGAGGAAGTGCCTGTTTCATCCAGGGTCATGCTCGCCAACAGTGTTTGCAATATCTGCCGATGTTGAGACGTCAGATTCAGCTCTCCCTGATCGGCCTGCTCCAGCCAACGCACTATGGCTGGCCGGTCCGCAGCCAACAGGTCCAGCTTCTGGCCTCTAAGCTCCCTGGCCGCGGATAGGAAACCGTCAGGAAGCCGACCAAATGCTCCCAGGGCCCGGACCGTCAGCTTGCCCTGCCTGTGCAGATTAAGGAGTTCCGGACTAACCGCTGCCTTGCCTTTTGCAGTTTCCAGAACAGACTGCCCAGCCCTTTCCCTGGTTTCAGCCAAAACCCCGCTTTTTTGTATTCCTGATGCCATCAGGGCATCAGAGGCAATCCCAGGGGCGAAAGATTGTCCGAAGAAAAAAAGTAGAAGCAGAACAAGAATGCAGGTGGTGAATTTTCCTTCCTGTGTTCTTATCTGCAGCAGGCGCTCAATAGTATTCATCTTTTTTGCCTTCTTCTATACAGTCCGTAATTACTTGCTCCCCTCGGCCAGTTTCATGGCAAAATACAAAATTCGGGCCGCATCCGACGGCTTTGCTTTTCCTGAATAGAGTGCACAGCCATGTTCATGATCTCCTCCAACTCCTGTTGGGAGAGTTCATTGTCATCGGCAAAAGCATGTAGAAACATACGCTCATATATTTCCATATCCGGTCCGGGGGAGCGAAGGAGCTGGGCTCGCAATACGGGCTGGTATGCAATGACCTTTAAATACCCTTCCTTAACCATGGAATGGAACATAGCACTCAAGATGCGCCGAAAAGGAATCTCCAGATAAAAAGCCGCTTCCAGGGGAGTAAGGTCGGTACAAACCTTATCAGCAACCCGAAAATTTGCCAGCTTGAGCTTGGGTGGCTCCCAATTCAAGGAGTCCCAGCGAATATCGTCCAGCCCCTGTCGAGCCTTGACCATGGAGCGCTGCTTGCCCAGGGTCAGCAGGTAGAACAGGGCATCGTCACCTCGACTGTGGTTTGGAAGCACTGGCTGTACAACTCTGATCCATGAGAAAGGCATCATTGTACAGCCTGTACTCAGGTATGTGGACATCCGGAATAAGGCCTTCTGCGGAGCATTTACTGCCCTCAGGGAGTAAAATACGCCCATTGGTAATCCGCAGGACAGAGCCGTCAGACAGCGTGACCTCGGTTTGGGTCAAGCACTTGCCAAAGGTTGGCAGGCCGACCAAAATCGCTCGGTCATTGCTGTGCAGGGCAGCGGCAAAGACCTCGGCCGCACTGGCAGTGTCCGGACCGACCCAAAGGACCACCGGAACTGAAATTTTTCGGCCTGGCGGGGATGAGATGAAAGTTCTCCCTGAACCACGCGTTTTTAATCCGCCCAGGGATTTGCCCTGGACAACAAACAAACCCGCACAATCCAGGGCCTCGAACAAGTCACCGCCTCCTGATTCCCGCAGATCGATAATCAAAGGACCCTCGCGAAGATCTAGAAAGTCTATGCTGGCCTTGAGCGCGGATCTGGTTTGTCCGGCTATAAAATCACGTATTCTGAGCACTGGCTGTCCATGTGCGTCAACAAGCTCCACACCCAGAGGCCGAAATGTGCTGCGGACTACAGTCACGGTCTGAGCTGAATCCGCAGACAAGGGACGAATCCTGAGCTGCACCAAACTCTCCGGTTCCCCTTGGAGCATGGCCGCTATATCGTGCAGGGCCAGGCCCTGGACCGAATGACCGTTGACCTCCAGCAGTTCAGCACGTTCACTGACTCCAGCCTGGGTCAAAGGCCCCCTGGAAAAAGGAGAAAGCAGTATCTGTCCATTGCCCTCAAAGAGCTGAGCCCCGATTCCTGACAATTGATTGTTCGGCAGGATATTTTCTGGGGAGGTTTCAGCCGGGTAATATCTGGCATAGGGATCCAGGTTCTTAATGTCCTGGGCTAGCGTCTGTCCGGTTAAGGCTTGCAGATCTGCTTCCTGTGGAGGAGGATACAGGCGGGTACGCAGGACATCCCGGATCTCATCCACGGGAGCATACGAATCAGTGGCAAAAACCCACCCTGAAACTACCAGGCAGACCAGGGGTGGCAGAAATGCCGCAAAAATTTTCTGTTTCATCATTATTGTATATTTATGATGGATGAAATTTCAAACAGGTCTTGAGGTCATTTCACTGGGTCTGCGCACTGGCACACGAGGGCGAATGATTATTTGCCCCTACTACTCACCCGCGAATTTAATTCAACAAATCTTTATGGTTAAGGCACTAAAAACCACCACAACTCATTTACTTAACTCCAAAGACAGATCCATGAGTAGGCCGAACTCCTCCTGCAATGCCCGGCGCTGCTCTTCCAGCTGCCTGCGCCGCAGATCCTGGTCTATATTCCCTGTTCCTGAGCCTTCCAATGCGTCCAGGGCCGATGTCTGCTCCTGCATTGTGGTCTTCAACTCCGCAAGCCGGGACCGCAGTTTGTTGATCTGTTGTTGTTTCTGGGCATCACCAGCTTGATAGGTATCCAGACTCTGTTTCAGACCGGCGACTTCCTGTTCCATGGCTGTGAGATTCTGCCGCTCCAGGGCAATCTCCTCCTCCAGGCTCCTCTTCTCGGCCCCCAGCGAAGACTGTTCGGCATCCAGCTTCGCCTGCAGAGCCCGGAGCCGATCCAAACTCTCCTCCCGGGATTGGACTCTTTCTTCGTACGCCCCTGACTGCAACCCCTGTACCCCACCGAAGAATCCCCCTTCCCGGGGATCTGTGGACGAAGCACAACCGGAGCAGAATATGGCCAGAGCAAACAGAAGTAATCCAGAGCGCAGCTGTTTGATACAGTTGAACATGAGGTTGCCAGCCCCAGAAAAATAACTGTCAAATATCATGATTTCTTCCCTGCATTGATGCGTAGACATATGGTGTTCATTGTCTTAATATTTCCCACGCAGGGCGTGGGAACAAAAATGAAGGCTTCTGCGGCCAGCGGAAAAGCTGTCCCCTGACCTCCGACCTCCGACTTCCGACTTCCGACTTCCGATCTCCGACTTCACACCGACAACCTCTCATCAATGCTGGCCAGCTGAGTACTGTCTTCCTGCAGAGTTGCAATGTTGTCCTGCAGTTCTTGAACTTCCTTTTCCAGCTTGGCAATATACGGATCGTCTTTCGTTGCCTCGGCTCCTTCCTGCTCGATAATTTTAGTCTGGACCTCCAGTTCAGCCAAAAGATCTTCTTCCAACTGTTTATTCTGGGCCAAACGTTCTTTGATATCTGCTTGTTTAGCCAGCAAGGTACTTTTTTGTTCTGCCCCTGCCTTATAGGCATCACGCAAGGCCTCTGCTTCCTTTTCCAGGGCCGCAATTTCTGACTCGCTCTTTTCGTTGTAGGCCCGGATGGTCTGGTTGTACTCTGCGGTCCGAGCTATTTCTGCGTCCAAAAAATCTTCCCGGCTGGCGTATTTCGCTTTGCGCTGAGCAATTTCCCTCCCGACCAGGAATCCAACCCCGGCCCCAGCCGCTGCTCCGATCAAGGCCCCTTCTTCATCTCCGATCAGATACCCGGCCAGTCCGCCAAGGGCGGCCCCTATACCGGCCCCCTCGGCCTTGGTCCTGGTCTGATCCGAGGTGGCGCATCCGGAAACGAGCAAAATGACAATGAGAAAGGCCACAGGCCAGATTCGTGTTTTCATGGTATCCTCCGTAACTCACTGGTTCACGGTTCCAGGTTCACAGTTCACGGTTATAAGAATAAACTTCCCCTACAAGGCCAAACAATACGAGGCGTGAATATCGTTTCCGGATTCCGGATAAAACCTCAACTCTCCCGCAGTACCTCAGCCGGATCAATATGAGTGGCCCGCCAGGCCGCTGCCAGGGAGCTGATCAAGGCCAAAACCTGGGTCGAAAGAACAATCAAAGCCATGTAAACTAGAGGCAAGGTGCAGAACTTCTCCCCATGCGCAAGCTCAGAGGCAAAGCTGTGATTGATGATCCGGGCCAGAAAAAAGGCAGCAACACCTCCCAGGATCAGACCTGCAGCAGCCAAAAGTTGACCTTGAATCACAGGCAGAATGAAGACATGTCCCCGGGCCAGGCCCACCAGGCGCAGTATGCCCAGATCTTTTTTCAAGCGCTCCACGGCCGCATACAGGCTGGAGAGCAGAACAGCCGCTCCGCCGCAGATCCCCAATCCGGCCAGCAATCCGTACAGGCGTCCCAAACCGGCATCCAAAACCTGTATCCGCTGAATGCTTTCCACCTGGGCAATAACTTCGGTTCCTTGCTCCTCCAGGCGGGCGGCTACAGCAGGCACATCATCGATGCTGGCGGTATATAAACGGAACCCCCGGTATCCGCCCCGAACAAGAACGAATTCACCCGTTGCCGGATCATAGCTCACTTCCTGCTGTTGTGCAGTACGCAGAACTCCTGCGAGTTCTGCCGGAATGACCAATGATTTCAAGTTGGTCGAACCGGCTGCTTTGAGGGGAACTTCAAGTTCATCCGCACTGGAGAGGATCAATGTCTGATCCCTTTCGGGTTCTGTTTCTGGAATCAAGACTTGGGTAAGTCGGGAACCGGGTCCGACTCGTCCGGTAAATCCCCCCCAGGGCAATGGCCAAATATCCAGAATATCTGCCTCCACAGGACTCAGTGAAAGCCCGACAGGCTGGATCTGTCGTTTTCGGGCATCGAGTAGAACCATGTCCTGGACATAGGGCAGAAGAATGTGTTCCCGGCCACGCAGCTTTTGCTTCAATGCCCGCAAAGAGGACATGGTCACCTGGGTCCCTGGGCTCATGATCTGGTAAGCAGTCCAGTTTTCAGGGCTGGAAATCCCGGTCAAATCACGAACCTGCCCCTGTGATATACGTGTGATCCGGGCAAATCCGGTATTGATAATCAGACCGCTGCGGGCAATGGGAGACAACTCCCGGGTCATCAGCAGCACAACCCCGTCATAGCTCAAGTACGGTTGGGCCCTGTCTCCGGACCACCCCCGCCCTGGCACGGCATAGCCCTGCTTGTAGGCCTCGACATCGCGCACAAAGTCCAATGGGCAGTACATGCGGGGCAACGACCCGGCCCGGACAGGCAAAACGCCGCTGATCAGCAGGCGGCTTCCGGCCATTTCCTTTTGTCCGCCCCGACTGCGGGTGACTTTGGCCTCCAGATACTCTCCGTCCTCAAGCCCAAGGGATCTGGCCGCCTCAGCAGTGAGCACACACTCCCCCTGTTTGGGAGGTGAAATATTGTTTTCCTCAAGCAGAGGATCTCCAGGACCGGTAGTAAAAAGATCAATTATTTTCAGGTCATTAGAGTCTGAGTACTGTACGTGCACGATGGAGGAGAGAGGCAGAACCGATGGAGCGACAAACTGCACCTCAGGCCAGCTGCTGATCTCCTGCAGCCGCTGTTCGGTAAATTCATGAATTTGAGCCGGCCGGATCTCCCTGTACACAGGGTCTTCCACCAGCCTATTCCGCAGGGTCTCAATGGTTCCAAATTTCAGGCCCAAAAGGACGATCAAGGGGGCAACAACCGCGGCCACAGCGATCACCAGGCACAGGCTCAAAATCCATTCATGAGTCAGGTTGGAAATCGCCAATCCTGGGACGACCCTGAAGACAGAAGCCTTTGTTTCCTGCATCAAACAGCCCGCCTGCAAATGGCCTGCACTGCTCCGTCCTCTGCCTGCTGCACATCAAATACATAGGTCATATCCGCGCCTACAGTCAGGTCAGGATCATGGGTGACCAGGACCACAACCGCTTGCTGTTCTTGAGTAACTTCCTTCAAGTCCTGCATGATCTGTCTCGCTCTGGCCTTGTCTACGGAAGCTGTCGGCTCGTCGGCCAGAACGAATTCAGGGCCATGGGCCAGGGCCCGCGCAATGGCCGCCCGCTGCCGCTGGCCTATGGACAGGGAATCTGGTTTTCGCTGCAGACACTGGTCTATGCCCAGGCGCTTGGTCAAATCCTGCACCTGTTGCCCATAGTTTCGCAGTCCTTTGATTTTGGCCGGAAGGCAGATATTGTCCAGAACGCTGAGAAAGGACAGCAGACCGCCGGTTTGCAGGATATAGCCCATATGCTCCCTGCGCAGGCGAGCCAGCTCGGCATCTGCTCTGACGGTCCAAAAAGCCAGAATATCCTTGGCCGGAACGTCTAAGCCTCCAAAGCGGTACGAGAAGGAGTCCGCCCTGGTTGGTTGCATGACCAGGGCCAGAATATCCAGGAGAGTGCTTTTGCCGCATCCGCTGTCCCCGACCAGGGCCACCATCTGCCCGGGCTCCACCCGCAGGGAGGGGATTGTCAGCTCAAACACACTGCCGGCCTGTTCCCGCCGCTTCGTAAGATTTTGCAGATCAAGCACTGCTAAAAGCCCAACCTTTCAATTATACGTTAGCAAGACATTCAAAGCGATAAGAAAATGGATGGAGCCACAACAAGAGAAAGACGTTTCCAGAAAGGACCCTGGAAACGAAGAAGAAAGACTGCTTTTCCCCTGGATTGCCCGGCGAGGCTGATCCCGCTGTATTCGCATGATCCGGGCCGGGCAATGACAAAACAGGGATGGCTCATTTTTCATCCTTGATAAATCCGGCAAAACGATCCTTTTTTGCCCGCTCTGGGGCAAAAAAAGATTTCGGTCCCGCCTTGGCGGGACTGAAATCACGGCAGATAATCCAAATGCAGGGGATAGACCATGTCCTGATCCGGATCGGTTTCGTTGAGCCGGAACCATGCGTCCACTTGTTCATTAATGGTCCGGTACTGCTCCAGTTTAGCCAGGATGTTCCATTCCAATTGTGAGCGCTGCTCAGCGCTCATGCTGGCAAACATCTCGTCGCTTAAGGACAAAATGTCACTGGTATAGGGCAAGGACTTAATGAAGGCCGGAAGCAGGCCGGTATCAGCCAGTTTTTTGGCCTGGCCCATATCATCCGGACGTTTCATCGCTTGCCCGGAAACACTCTGAAGGGACTCGAAAAACTGCATCTGGGTCACTTCCGCCCGCATAAAGGCCTGGATAACATTGTCCAGAGCTTGGGCCAGGGAATTGAGCTGATCCCTGGTGACCAAAACCCGGACATCCAGGGCCTTGTCTGCCGGGTTGACCAAGTCCCGGTCTGCGGCCCAGGCCACAATGTCCTTGGGTGGCTTGGCTGCCTGGCCCAGATACTCAACCAGCGCGGCTTCCCATATTCTGCCTACGGCCTCCCGGCCCTGCTCTACGGCCCGGGTATTTGCCGTTGGTTCTGCCTGCTCAGTTTTGGCCTTCTTGGGTCCGGACAAACCCAACAGAACATTCAGCCGATCATTGATATCAGTGACAATAGTGTCCACTACCGCCTGGTACTCTGCCTGCTCAAAGGCATTGACCTCACTTAATGCCGAGTCCTGGCTGCCGCGGACCTGAGAGAGCTTGGCGAACTGGGGAATGGCCACAGGGTGATCTGCTTTGGCCCGCGGGTCCTGCAGATGGATGGCCAGGATATGGACTTGCGCGTCGTCCGCCTCCAGGCGCAGATTCTTGGCATCTTTACCGGTTATGTTTTGCGCATGTCCTTTCGGATGGGCACTGGCATCGCCAATAAGGATTACAAATCGCAGGGCGTTGTCCCGCCAGGCGGATCGCAGGGCTGTATTCACCCCGGCAAATACCTCTTCAGGGTAGTCCAAGCTCCCCACCCTGGTTGCTTTGAATTCAGAATCAAGGAGATGGATCAACGACTGCCCATCCACAAGTTGTGGAGTAAAGTTTCGAACGTCGTATTCCAGCTCTGGAACGGTCTGGATATCGTCCCGGTATCCGACCAAGCCGAAACGGAAGCGCTGGGCAGTATCCTGGTTGAAACTTTGGACCATTTTGCTTACAGCTTCTTTGGTCATATCGATAAACGGCTGCATACTGCGGGTGGTATCAATGGCAAAGACAATGTCCACCTGCATATCCTCAACAGATGCCCCTTGCTGGGTTCCGCGTTCAGCCCGGGCCTGGGTCCGGTATTCTTCATCTTCCAAAGTATCCGCGCCCCGCTGCTGGGGTACGGCGGCCGCTAACTGCAACAGGCGGACATCATCGCCCATGATCTGGGTTTCTTCCCAGTTAAGAATGGGCAGAATATAGAACTGCTTGGTGATGTCCACAAAACGTTGCGGTTCCATGCTGACGATTTTTTCAGGGATATCACCACGTTCTATGCTGGCATAAAGCTGCTGGGCCTGGTCGGCCATATCAAAAGAATCGACCAGGGACTTCAGGGCATCTAAACTGCGGAACATAAGCACCGGATTGCGGCCTTCCAAAAGGCCTCCAGGATGGGTGTAAGAGACCAACAGGGCCTGCCGCCATTCCATAACGTCCCTGGCCTGCATCCAGCCTTGAGCTGCTTCTTTGGACGGTCCGACCTGATACCATCCTTTCGGAGCGGTAGGATCGCTCATGTCCACATCCTGGCGGGCAAATACATACAGAGGATGAAAGGCCGGTACATTGGCCTGGACAATGGCCTGATCATCGGCTTGGGGATGGGAATAGATGTGTGAAAAGGGCCGGGGCAGTATCCGAAGAGGAAGTTGGGTTTTTTCTTCAAGACACACCGAACCTTGAGCACAGATGATCCCTTCATTTTGTTTTTCCTGGACTGAAGAGGTATGACCCACATCCCCTTCCAAATCCGAGAGGGAAAAATCCTGATGCCCGGCCGTGCCTTCCAGGTCCGAGAGCTGGGCCACAGTTATGGTTGACATCGAAGTTTGCACAACTCCTTTCAAATCCTTAGCATGAGAACTTATCCCCCAAAATACAATGAAGATAGTTGCTATCGTCAGTGCTTTCGACAAACTGAACAAATGAAAATTGGATAGGAATACAGTCTCTTTCACTTTCTTCCTCCTGTAATGGGCTCATGGTCCAACCGTGCAAGCATCTCAATACATACATGCATTCTTGCATGAAAGTTGCACATTTTCAATGGGATACTTGAAACAAAAGTCAATATCACGACTCCATTATAAGCATCATGTCACGTTCCTGCCAACTGATTGGCGAAAAAAGTACTTTTTCTTGAAGAAATGATATCTCGATATGCAGCAGAAAGCAATATATTTTTGCAGAAAACAGCCAATTAACTCGGGAAATCATCCAGGAAGAAAACAAAGGAGAGAGGATCTCCTGTAAGCATTCAGGGGATACAGAAGTCCTGGGAATAGACCGGTATCCATTCAGGGGTTATCCCGTTTAGCCTGAGCGTATCCATTCAGGGGTTATCCCGTTTAGCCTGAGTAATCGATCTCTTCGATCCAGGTCAAATCCGGCTCTTTGCCATGAAAATAGGCGTCAATGGCCTCTACAAGCACCGGATAGGAAAGCT
>CAYZLB010000066.1:0-13470 GCA_964479235.1 uncultured Desulfohalobiaceae bacterium | reverse complement strand
TTGTCACCGTCCATTCCTCTTCTCAGCCAAAACAACATTTTTTAGTTCCGCACCGCTATTTTTTCTTCCTGCTTTTGACGAATGCTTTCCAGTTCTCCCCAGCGTTCATAGGCCGCTTCAATTTCATTCTGCAAGGGTTCCAGCCGATCCACGGCCTTCTTGATCGCCGTCTCCTCTTGGCGGTAAAAATCTTCAGCAGCCATGGCCTGATGCAAAAGGGCCAACTCCTCTTCCTTGGCCTCAATCTCCTCCGGCAGGCGCTCCAACTCCCGTGCCTGGGCAAACGTCAAACGCTTGAGCCTGGCTTTCGGCTCCTTTTGTAAACGGGAATCTTTTTTCCAGGTCTTGGGCCGGGTTTCCACTAAAGGCTATGCCACAGCTGTTCCCAATCCGGAACAGCTCCAGCATATTCCACCACCTGACCCTGACCGTGAAAGACAAGGATCGAAGTGACCACGTTTTCCAAAAACTGCCTATCGTGGCTGACGACCAAAACCGTCCCTGCAAAGTCCACCAGTTTGGCTTCCAAGAGCTCCAGAGTCTCGCTGTCCAGGTCGTTGTTCGGCTCGTCCAGGACCAGGACATTAGCCGGCTTGGCAAACAGAACGGCCAGCAAAAGGCGGTTACGTTCACCCCCGGAGAGCAGCTTGCTGGGCACTTGGGCCCGCTCCGTGGTGAACAAAAAATCACGCAGATATGACACCACGTGCTGCCGCCTGCCCCCTATATCCAAAAAAACGTTGCCCCCGGCCACAATCTTTCTGGCCGGGGTATCCGGAGACAGTGGTTCCCGCATCTGGTCTGAATAGGCAATATGCAGGTTGGTTTCCAGCCTGACGGTTCTTTTTTCTGGTTTCAGGTGGCCCAAGAGCCCCTGCAGCAGGGTCGTTTTGCCGCATCCATGTAGTTCAAACACAGTTGTGAGCCTGTGAGTAGTGCTTTTTTCTCCATACCTGTTCGTATTGAAATTACTTTTTGTGCCCTTCAGCAATGTCCGGGTTGATGTTTCCGGAC
Source organism: uncultured Desulfohalobiaceae bacterium (assembly GCA_964479235.1). Lineage (GTDB taxonomy): Bacteria > Desulfobacterota > Desulfovibrionia > Desulfovibrionales > Desulfothermaceae > Desulfovermiculus. The sequence goes on along the minus strand of CAYZLB010000066.1, from coordinate 12,456 downwards.
TGTGGTCCTCCACAATCCGGGGTATAGCACGACGCGTCCACAAATTCGCATTTCTTTTTGCAGCTGGGGCAGGTCTCGGGAGGCAAGGGCTCGTTCACAGTATGTCCGCATTCAGAACATTTCCAGACAGTCATAGTCTTCTCCTTTGTGTTTCAAACTGTTATCAAAAACTAGAAAGTTGGTTCTTGCGTGTAATCTTTTAATAACCTTGATAGCTGGTTCATTTATCCAACCATTATGCCCAACAAAACAGGAGTGCAAAAGAGAGAACGTTTCTGTAATGTAAAAGTTAATCTTTGATTGTACTTTTTACCAATTAAGCGGCAATGGGTAATGGCAGTTGCCGCTCCTTTTGAGATTCAGGTTTATGTTTACGTCGTGTACCAGCCATTTTTAGGAGCAATGTAACCATCTGGGCAAATGTGCATTGGACAAGGATGCCATGCTTGCTCCTTGGCCGGGGGGTCTTGAGTCCTTCTTGATTTTTCATGAGATTATAGGATCTTTCAGAATTTTTACGGATATTAATTAGCTGTTGGGCTTGATCAATGAATAGGTTAATCCTCTGAAAATATCCCGCATCAAGAGGAACAGAATGGCCTGGATTCCCTCCGGAATATGGAGATAAATTGGTTCAAGGTTGAGTTTACTTTTGGCTCTGCGATTAATGGCCTCGCTTTTGTACTATCCTTTATTGGGCAAGCATGACATCATTGAGTGACAGGTCGGGCTTGTTGGTGATCACGGGAGAATATCCACAAGTGGCCATGGTCTTTTCAACGGCATCTTCGTTGAGCCTCAATTCAATACTGATGAGACCTATCTTGTTTTAATTTTTTTAAATGTTCAACAAATTTTGTTGACAAGAGGTTCTTTTTGTAGTTGCATAGACACTCAATTTAAGAGGGCATCGTCCTTGCGATGCAATCAGAATCACGGCATCGGTGTGCGACGATTCCCGCAGGGAGAAAACCCTCGGGAGCATTACGCGTTTTTTGTAAACCTCTTTGCCTGCTCCCTGGTCACATATTTTACAAAGACGTCATCGAATGTGCCGTTGACGATCGCACAGCGAAGTTTGAGCATATTAAAGCAATTGGGGACCAGCCACCAGGCCCCGGAGCGTTTAAGCCGGGCATGACAGATGAACTTGTTGGCTGATTCAATGCCGCCGCTGCCGATAATGAATGTAACTCAGAGGAATCATGACAGAGAACGAACAGATTTTCAAGACCCTGGAGCAGATCGCCGATGCCATCACCAAGACCTTTCCGAGATCTTTCGAGGTGGTTGTTCACGATCTCTCAACCCCTCAAAAATCCATCAAGCATATAGCCGGTGATGTTACTCGACGGAAAACAGGTGGTCCTGTTACGGACTTAGTGGTCAAATCTCTTCATAAGGAAGGGAAAGATATAAAAGATAGATATAACTATAAGACAAAAACAAAGGACGGACGGACACTCAAGTCGACAACCTCCTTTATTCGAAATAAAGATGGTGAAGTTATTGCAGCATTTTGCATCAACTTTGACATGACAGATTATCTTAATGCCGTACATTCACTGGAAATGTTTACAACAACTACAGATTCATTTGACAATAATACAGGAAGTAGAACCGAAACATTCGCCACTTCCATTAATGAGACCATTGAAGAAATCTTTTATCAGGCGATATCTAAGATCGGAAAGGAATGCACTTCCATGTCAATGGAAGAGAAAATTGATTTGGTAAAAGAGTTGGAGTGTAATGGCGTTTTTAATATCAAGGGCAGTATTGAGCAGATAGCCATACTCATGGGGGTAAGCAGGTATACTGTTTATAATTACTTGAAAAAGAGTCGAACGATGCAGGATTTAAACTGCCTGTAAGCATCTGGCGGCTCGCAATCCAAGGAGGCTAAGACTATGGGCGGAAAGGATCCTCTTCGAATCATCGAATCCCCTCAGGCTCCACAGGCCATCGGCCCCTATTCCCAGGCCGTAGCTGCGGATAATTTACTTTTTGTTTCAGGGCAATTGCCTCTCGAGCCGCTGACCGGGGATTTTGTGCAGGGAGACATTGGAAAACAGACGCATCAGTGTTTGGAAAACATCCGCAGCATCGCGCAGGCTGCCGGGACTGACCTTGATCGAGCCGTCAAGCTCAATATTTACCTCAAAGACATTGCCGATTTCAATGCAGTCAACGAAGCATACGCCCGGCATTTTCCGCAAAATCCGCCGGCCCGACTGGCAATTCAGGTGGCGGCTCTGCCCAGGGACGCGGAGATCGAAATAGAGGCTATAATCAGTTTATCGTATTAGGAGGTCCGCATGAATCTCGCCAAGTTTCCCCGACGTCGGTATACCGAGGCTGAAACGCCCATAGAATTCCTCCCAAATTTTAGCAAAGCCCTGGCCGGGCCAGAGGTCTATATAAAGAGAGACGATCTGCTTGGCCTGACCGGTGGGGGGAATAAGACCCGCAAGCTGGAATTTCTCGTGGCCGATGCCCTGGCCAGGGGGGCGGACACCCTCATTACCTGCGGAGCAGTCCAATCCAACCATTGCCGCTTGACTTTAGCCGCGGCAGTCAAAGAAGGGCTTAAGTGCCGCTTGGTTCTCGAAGAGAGAGTGGCGGACAGCTATAATCCCGAAGCCAGCGGCAACAATTTTCTCTTCAGGCTGCTTGGGGTCGAGAAAATAGAAGTCGTGCCCGGCGGATCGGATATGATGGCTGCCATGGGAAAAGTTGCAGAAGATCTGGAGAAAGAGAACCGCAAGGGGTACGTCATACCTGGGGGAGGCTCGGATGCCATAGGCGCCACGGGATACGTCGCCTGCGCACAGGAAATTCAGGGCCAGCTTTTTGAGAAAGGTCTTGACATGGATCGGCTTGTTGTGGCTTCAGGAAGCAGTGGTACACATGCGGGCTTACTCACCGGTTTCCAGGGCTGTAACATGAATATCCCGATCGTTGGCATTAATGTTAGCCGGGATCCGGAAGAACAAGATCCCATAGTCTACAATCTGGTCCGGGAATTGTCCGAAAGACTGGGAGTTAAAAACGCAATTCCCCGGGACGCGGTCCTGACCTTCGGGGATTACTGGCGTCCGAAATATTCAGTGCCCAATAAAAAAATGGTGGAAGCAGTGAATATGCTGGCCCAGACCGAGGGCATTCTCCTTGATCCTGTCTATACCGGGAAAACAATGGCTGGATTTATCGATCTCAGTCGCAAGGGATTTTTCAAGAAAGGCGAGAAGGTTCTTTTTGTGCACACCGGTGGGGCGCCTGGACTGTACGCCTACACCAGGACAATCCTCGGGCTGGCAGAAGTACCGGACTGATTCCAGCCCATCAAGAAAACCATGAAAGAAAAAATCGTAGGCATAATCGGAGGCATGGGACCAGAGGCTACCGTGGACCTGATGAGCCGGGTGTTGAAGGCTACTCCGGCCGCAGACGACATAGATCATATCCGTATGGTCGTGGACAACAACCCAAAAGTGCCGTCACGGATCAAGGCCCTGCTGGAAAACGCCGGAGAATCTCCGGCCCCGTGCCTGCAAGACATGGCTGTCAAGCTGGCGGATTGGGGGGTGGATCTGTTGGCTATGCCCTGCAATACTGCGCATTGCTATTTTCATGAGATTCAAAATGCAGTCGATATTCCCCTTTTGAATATGATAGAGCTCTCGGTTCGCTTTGTTATAGAGAAGCAACCTGATTTAAAAGTAGCGGGAATACTGGCCTCTACCGCCGTATTGAACCTTGGTTTATACAAAGAAGAATTTCAAAGGCATGGGCTTGATCTCCTGTCACCGGATGACCATTTGCAATGTTCAATAATGGACACCATACGCCGGATAAAGACCGGTCGCTATGGAGCTGAAGATAGACGCGCTCTCCGGCTTGCTGCCGATGCTTTGCAGAATAAGGGAGCAGAAGCCATACTGATAGCCTGCACTGAACTCTCTGTTATTGCGGATGAATTCATGGGAAGCCATGTTGTGGACACGGCTCAGGTTTTGGCGGAAAGCATTGTTTCCCAGGTCAAGGGATCGAAACAATGATGGATATATCGCATTTGAGGCCTTTTTTAAGAGCAAGTCTCTATTTGCTGAGCAAGTCGTTTTTCAACCCTAACCAACAGGAGGTTTTTATGAAAAGGACTATCAGCAGCGTACTCATGTTTCTGGCTCTGTCAGTGTTCCTGGCTGCCCCGGTTCTTGCAAAGCAGGGTGAAACAATGAAGCGCATCGAAAAAACCGGCAAAATCCGTGTCGGCTTGAGAGAAGGATCCGTTCCTTTCTCGTACATGGATCCCAAGGCCGGGGAAAAGGTCGGTTTTTCCGTAGACATGGCCTATGTTTTCGCAGACTACCTCAGTAAGCACTTTGAGAAGGAAATCGTGGTTGAACCATACACGGTATCCCCCAAAACCCGGATTCCCATGACCTCCACAGGCACCGTGGATATCGTCTGCGGATCTTCCACCCATACGGCTGAGCGGGATAAGGTGGTAGACTTTACCATGCCCATCTTTTTCTCGGATCAGACGTTTCTGGTTTCAAAGGACATGGATCTCGACAGCCTAACCGATCTGAACGGCAAGGTCATTGGAGCAGCCAGGGGAACCACCAACATCAAGAACATCAGAAAACTCGTTGAACAGGGTGAATTCAAGCCCGCAGATATTCTGGTGACAAAAGATCACCCTGCCGGCATGCTCGCCCTGCGGACCGGGAAGATCGATGCCTACACCACGGAGAGGACCCTGCTGGAAGGGATTCGTAAAAAAGCCAGGAATCCTGAAAAGTGGAAGACGGTCGGCCTGTCCCTGAGCTATGAACCGTATGCCTACATCGTCCGCGAAAACAACTCAGATTTTCTGGATTTCATCAACAATACAATAGCCTGGAGCATCAAGACAGGTAAATTCTTTGAAGTTTACGAAAAGTGGTTTGGTCCCGAAGGGGAGCTGCCCATGCAGATGTCTTCTGACTATAAGACCTATCTGAAGATGAGCGTCTACCCCATTGACGAGGGATGGTGGAAGAAATAGGTCACTACTGTGACCCGATACTGATGCGTTGAGCTGTTCCCGGATCACTCGGATACAGCTCAATGCATCGGTCCCCATTGCTTGACTCTAGCCTGAACCTTCATGAATCGAGGAGATAATGGCTTTTGATTATAACTTCAAGTGGTCCATCCTGTGGGAAGAGCCCTATGGAATGTGGATACTTCAGGGCATCGGCTACACCCTGCTTATCGGGGCCTGCGCCTGGGTGATTGCTTTTATTCTCGGCGTGCTTATCGGCACCATGCGCATAACCAATATTCGTATTTTGCGGTTCTTAGCCACCGTTTATACCGAAGTCTTCAGAAACATACCCTTCATTGTTCAGATTTTCTTCTGGTTCTATGCCTTTCCATCGCTCTTCGGGCAAGCCCTGGGTCCTGTCATCAATAAGATACAGAATCTGAATCTCTATATCGCAATCATTGGTCTCGGCCTGTATACAGCCTCCAGGGTGGCCGAGCATGTTCGGGCCGGCTATGCCTCGATCAGCCGGGATCAATATCAGGCGGTCCTGTCCACCGGCATGAGTCAGATCCAGATGTACCGGTATGTTATTATTCCGTATTGCCTGAGGCTGATATTGCCTCCTATCACCACGGAATTTTTGACTATATTCAAAAACACTTCCATTGCCATGGTCATCAGCGTACCTGAAACCACATTTATGACGTATCAAATCGATGCTGAAACATTTCACGGCTTTGAAGCAACCACCGCGGCCATGATTATTTATTTCTTTATCGGCATAACTGTTGTCAAGGTCATGGACCTTGTGGAAGGAAAGTTTAAAATTCCGGGGATGACGGGGAGAGGTTAAGCAATATGTTTTTTGAATATCATGTGGTTATCGAGTACCTCCCGTTTTTGCTGAAAGGATTGCTGGTTACGTTCAAATTAGCCGGATTGGCATTAGCCGGCGGTATTTCTTTGGGCATCCTGGTTGGTCTCGGGCGAATATCCACGATCAACTGGATTTACTACCCAGTGAGCGCTTATGTAAATTTTCTCAGGAACATCCCCCTCATTATCATTATCTTCTGGATATACTTTATTTTGCCGATCATTGTGGGCAAAAACCTCAATCCGTTCATTTCCGCGGTTATTGCTTTCATCGTTTTCGAAGCCACCTATTTCGGGGAAATATTCAGGGCTGGATACCAATCCATCAGTAAAGACATGGTTGGAGCTGCTTATGCCACCGGATTGACATACTGGCAGGTGGCCAGATATATCACCATCCCTATTGCCTTCCGAAGAATGCTCCCCAGCCTCATCACTCAATCGATTATCACTTTTCAGGACACAAGCCTGGCCTTTGTCATCGGCCTGCATGAATTCGTTACCACCGCTAATATTGTAAATAATCTTGAGTACAGATCAATTGAACTATATAGTTTCGTGGCCGTGGTTTTCTTTGTTATATGCTTTGCTGGATCGAAAATAAGCTTCCATTTTGAAACTAAATATCGAAAGGCGAATGTATTATGACAGATGTAATGATTGACATACAGAACCTTGGAAAATGGTTTGATTCTTTTAAGGTATTATCAGATATTAACGAGACTGTTTTAAAAGGGCAGACGGTTGTCCTGTGTGGTCCAAGCGGATCCGGAAAGAGCACTTTGCTGCGATGTATAAACGGGTTGGAGCCATTTCAGGAAGGCAATGTCATAGTAGACGGCATCCCATTGAATGATCCGAAAACGAATCTGTATAAGCTCCGTCAGATGATAGGCATGGTTTTTCAACGTTTTGAACTCTATCCGCACATGACCGCCCTGGAGAACATAACCCTGGCCCCGCGGAAAGTGAAAAATCTTTCCAGGTCCGAAGCGAAAAAGAAGGGCATGGAATTGCTTGAAAGGGTGGGCATCCCGGAGAAGGCGGACAATTATCCGGCCAATCTATCCGGCGGGCAGCAGCAACGGGTTGCCATCGCCCGGGCCCTGGCCATGGAGCCCAAGGCCATGCTGTTCGACGAACCAACCTCGGCTTTGGATCCGGAAATGATCAAGGAAGTCCTCGATGTCATGATCGACCTGGCCAAAGGAGGCATGACCATGGTCTGCGTGACCCATGAAATGGGTTTTGCCAGAGAAGTGGCCGACGAAATAATCTTCATGGATAAAGGCAAGATGGTGGAAAGAGGCACATACGAAGATTTTTTCAAGAAACCCAAATCGGATCGGGCTAGAGATTTTCTCGAGCACATACTTTGATAATACAATGAAGTTTCATATTGTCAAAAAAATTCAGTTCGATCATCTCAGCACAAGCAATGCGGGCAGGAACCACTATCAACAACCCTCCGGCACTCAGCGTTAAATATTTGCATAATGCAAGGCCGAATGTATGGCAACGTTCTTACAAAACAGCAACTCATTGCACTGAGTGCCGGACTGGGGCTTCAAAAACCTGCCATCTATCTGCAGGCCTGCCCGCAATGCCTTATTTATCATCATGGCACATACGTTACTAAAACCCGCTCACTTGGTTATCAATTCAAGCGATACGGCGTAATGCTCCCGATGGTGTGACGTGTGAGGGATTGTCTTGACATGGCGGATACTTGGATATATACCTAAATATATACTCAAGCAAAGGGAGAACTTTTATGAAAAAGACGCAAACCGCCAAGCTATTCAAAAATGGCAGCAGTCAAGCTGTTCGGCTTCCTTTCGAGTTTCGCTTTCGTGGTGATGAGGTGTATATCTTTCGGGACGAGACAACAGGCGATGTCGTGCTCTCAAGTCGCCCGGGTGTAGGCGCATGGAAGGAATTTTTCGAACTTGTTCACTCCATCGATGATTCAGACGCTTTCATGTCGGACAGGCCAATGAATGTCCTTCCTCAAGAAAATGGAATCTTTGATGATGTTGGGTCGGACGATAGTTAAGGAAAGCTAGTCCCATGCTCTATATGCTGGACACGGACACATCAAGCTATCTTCTCAAGGGACGTTCTGCAAACATAGAGGCAAAGCTCGGAACTGTTTTGCCTTCCAAAGTCTGCATATCAACAGTGACCCGTGCTGAACTCATGTATGGGCTAAAACGTTTGTCTGCTAAACATTGTATACATTTAGCAGTTCACCGTTTGTTCAAGATTGTGCGCATCTTGTCCTGGGACATAGGAGCTGCTGATTGGTATGCAGAAATTCGTCATCAACTAACCTCTACAGGTCAATCAATTGGAGAGTTGGACATGATGATTGCTGCCCATTCTTTGTCGGTTGGCGCTGTTCTGGTTACAAACAACACACGTCATTTTCAGCGAATCAAAGCTCCCTTGTTTTTGGAAAACTGGAAGTAATCAAGAAGACAGTACAAAAATTAATTTTTCAGCAATATCAAGCAGGCCAAACCATGTCTCGTAAGGACAGCCTCCAGCCAAAGGCCAGTATATGCTGCTGCAAATGTTTTGCACGGACCATTCTGTCACCATGACCACCACCCCTGTCCCCGTCCGGCACTCAATTGCCGATGTAGAGCTTTTCAAAAAAACAAGTACCTGCTGGATACCAATATCGTTATATACACGATGAAAAAGAGGCCGCAGCAAGTGAAGGCGCGTTTTGAGCAAAATAACGGCCGAATGGCCGTTTCTTCAGTCACTGGAGGAGAGCTCGTGTTTGGCGCTGAGCGTTCCCAGCAGGTGGAACGAAACCTGGCCGACATGGAAGCTTTGAGATTGAATGTTTTAGCTTTTGAGAGCAAAGCAGCATATCATTAGCAGTTCGTAGGGTCTGCCCCAGACGCTCACAGACCATGACAGCGTCTGTGTTGTCTTAAAGCGTTGGAACATCTCTTTTCTGGCCCGGTTGGTAGTTCACCCCACCGAAGATCAGGCCCGGGGTGGTTTCCAGTTTGTCATACAAGGTGGACATGCCGTCTTTTTGAAGGCCGAGAATCATGTCTTTCTCCTGCTTAGCCTTTAGCTTTCCGATCCAGATAGGCTCGGATATTTGCTCCCAGCTCCCGGGCCTCCTGAAGGGCTTGTGTCTGGTCTTCAAAATGGGTCAGACCTACGGAATCTATAGTGGCCTGGGGTCCGAAAATCATCTTCAGGCCGGCTGTAGCGCACTCGTCTCCATACCCACAGGTCAAGCAGGGGATATTGCCCCGGATCTTCACTCCTCCCAAAAACTCCATGCCCTCTTCCATCATATAGGCCTGAATGGCCTGAACCCCGTTCTCGCAGGCTTTTGGCAGATGCTGGCAGTCTTCGGGTATGGCGCAGGTGACAATGGCCCCGCCAGGCTTACCTTGCATGAATCCGTGTTTGTGGCGCAGGGGATAGAGCCGTTCCATAAACGCCTTGCACCGGCCGTCGATGGAAGAATACGGAGTAAATCCGGCGATGATCAAGCCGTCCGCTTCCCTGGCTTTCTCGGCCAGGACATTTCCGTCGTCGCCGATCACGCATTCGTTGCTGTCCACACAGCCCAAACAGGCCCGGCAGGGCTCAATGTCGAGGTCGCTGAGCTTGACGAATTCGGTCTCCAGACCGGTGGATTCCAGGGCCGTGAGCAGAGCCCGATCCGTATTGCTGTTTGGAATCGGTGATCCGGAGACACCCAGTACTTTCATGTATCCTCCGATGTCGTTTGGCTTTCAATCACGTTAGCGGAGCATGGGCACAAGAAACATTTTCGCTGTCATGCGCAGTTCCTTATCTGCAGACTGAACGCAGATATCTTTGACTTCCTGCAAAGTTTTTCCGGCAGCAGTCTCATTCCAGAACCAGCTGCTGAAAACCCGGCTGTTTGGAACGCCGGCACCCGGCCGGGACGAGGCAGCTTCAAAGTAAAAGGCCTTCAAATCTTGGGCTGCCAAACGCAAGGCGACCCCGGGGGTGAGCTCCTTCGGCGGTGCGCTTGGAGATCCGTTGACCAGGTAATCTGCAATCAGAGAGGCTGCTGCTTCTGGGGTAAAGGCTGCCAAAGCCGTCCGCCCATGCCTTTCCAAACCAAGGTCGTACCAAGGTCTGAGTTCGGCCAATTCCCTGTGCAGAGCATTGCCCAGTTCTTCTTGTACTTTTTTGCCCCCAGCGCCAGGCGAAAAATTGACTGGACAGGCCCAGGTTATTGGCTGGTCGGATTCACTCTGGACACTATGCGGGGCTTCTTGCTGGAAATACTCAAGAACAGGACCTTGCTCTGCCTCCAAGAGTTTCAATGCGGCCAGTGTGACCTTTGTCTGAAACTGAGGTTGGTTGGGCGCTCCCAGGGGGCGTCCAAGCTCAAAAGGGACCCACAGCGCTCGGGGGGGCTTGATGATCTCTGTATGCTTGGCTATGAGGCTGATTTGAGTGGTGGGAATGCCGTTATTTTCCAGATAATGGGCCAGCGCGCCCACGGCGCGGGTACAAAATGGTCAGACAGGGACCAAAAATGCGGCATCCACATGGTCTCCCTGCAGAAGCTTGGCCAGGTTTTGGGCCGGGCCGGCCATTTGCTTTGGATCTGTGGCGCCCATGAACGAATAATGGAAATCGGCAACGCTTCCAATGAGATGTTCCCTGGCCAGGTCGTGCAGACGGTCCAGAGGAAATACCACGTTCCAGTCCTGGACAAACCCGGTCCGATCAAAGTTTGTCGAGATGTGGGTCATGACCAAATCCCGAGCAGATGTATCGCCGGGAATGACCCGGTAGTCTCCTTCCATACCGGTAAATGGCCTATCCCCACGGCGATGCAGCCCGGCTGTGGATACAATAGCCACTCTCCGAGCGGACAACTCCGGGCCAGAGGCCCATGGGGTCCTTTCGAACGTTGGGCAGGGCAGGTCAGCCAAATGTGAATGCATAGGTTCGGGAATACGGTCCAGTCTGGCCATAAACTCCTCCCAGTATATTGATTATAAGATAGCCTGGATCGGAATCGGAAGCCTGTTCCGGCCGGAGATCACCGTGCAGGCCAGACAGGTTTCCCGGGCCGGTCGGAGGCTGCAACCGTGACACTGCCTGGCCAGGTCGATGGCCGCCTCGATTTCGGAATGCAGCTTCTGATAGTCTCGATTTTTTTGCTCCAGCAGCTCTTTTTCCTGGCGCAGATATTCAACGACCTGGGCTGAGGCCCGATCTCCGGTGGTGCCTTGAGCTCTGGCTTGATAGATTTTTTCGATGTCCTTGAGGGATAGCCCGGTGTTTTTCAGCTTCTGGATATAAAAGACAGTATCAACAGCATCAGGAGTAAATAGGTAAAATCCCCCAGGACTCCTGTCCGCTGCTTGGATAAAGCCCTTCTCCAGATAATAGCGGACGGTCCTTGCGGTGACGCCAGCCCTGGCGGCCACCTCACCAATTTGGAGCAATTGAATTGTTTCTTGTGTAGGCATACTTTTTTTAACCATACAATTACGTAATCGTCAAGATGGTAAGATGAGGAGAACACGGCAAATTAGTTCCCGTCCATGACTGCCCTAGATATGGGCCTTTGCTTGTGAGTTCCCAGTCATTTTGAGGTAGTCGAAGACAGCCCGTATGTTTTTATTGACCGAACAGATGAGGACAAAGTAGCCCTGTGTTCCGTTTTGTGATCTCGAAGTATCTTCAAAAGAAGACTCCAACTATTGGCCGGTTAAGGAATATGTTTCCTGCTTTTCACCCAAGAGATGACCACAGTGAGAGTCGCCTTTGGCGAACTCAGCTTTATGTGCCTGATAAACAGAGCTTTGCAGCCAGTACCGGAATTTGTTATCCAAAGTCGTGTGTTCCCAGCGGACTCGGTTGAGTACATTGTATATGAATTGTGGTCAAAAATCCTCATCAGAAATTGGAGCATTCCCATGCGTTTTTTCAACACCGCCGGGCCGGTGGGCTGCCGCAGGCACTATTGCCTGCCGCCCTTGCAGCGCCTTGATCTGGAAGAGCTGGAGATGCTCATTGCCCAGCAGAAGTATTTCGTTCTCCACGCCCCCAGGCAGACGGGAAAGACCAGCTGCCTGCTGGCGCTGCAGCAACACGTAAACGCCGGATCAGAATACGTCTGTCTGTACGTCAATGTGGAAGGCGCCCAGGCGGCCAGGGAGGATGTCCATGCCGGAATACACAGCATCCTGGCCAAAATTGACTACAGGTATCGCTACGCCTTTGACGATACCCACCTGCAGGCGCATTGGCACCGGATCTTTGAACAAAACGGCCCCTACACCGCCCTGACCGAGGTCTTGAGCTTTCTGTGCCTGCATGTGCAGAAGCCGATGGTGCTCCTGCTGGATGAGATCGATGCCTTGGTTGGCGACACTCTGGTCGCTGTCCTGCGCCAACTCCGCGAGGGTTACGACCAACGCCCGGCCCACTTCCCCCAATCCATCATCCTCTGCGGGGTGCGGGACGTGCGGAACTACCGTATCCGCGCCAGCTCCAGCAAGGAGATCATC
>CAYZLB010000065.1:6723-13786 GCA_964479235.1 uncultured Desulfohalobiaceae bacterium | reverse complement strand
TGAACCCCCATGCCCACAAAGACGTGGGCTCAACGAAGGATGAAAAGCTTCCCATCCCCATAGTTCGTGCTTATTAGATATAAAGGTCGAGCTACAAACTGGTGCTTTCAAGCGCGAGTATGAACATGACCAATCCAGCGTGGACAACAAATTGTCGGCTCAAACGAGACCACGCATATTAAACTTATTTGCTACCACCTGGATTAAAAAACAGCTGCAGATCAGGCCAAAGGGCATTTTAGTAAACTACGGTTTGAATGGGGAGGTGCGCACACAGCTCTTAGTTAATATCAATAAATCCAGCATGTTAGACCTTGCTTTTCATATTAACGAGATCCAACCCAGGTCGCTGGCTCGACCGTCCGGGATCGCCAGGCTCCAGCTTGGCCTAAGAAGTGCGAGCGCCGCTCGCCCCTTGGCAAAAAGAGAGAAAACATGGTGTCATATCTGACCGTCCGGACGGTTACATGGAGTTTTATCTATGAGGAGGAGCATTATGCGCAAATGGATGACGTTCACGATGAGGATGCTTTTGCTTCACGGCACTGCCGGGGCTGAGGTTGTTCAGGCCGATGAACCGATGGCCATTCGTCTGCATATCCTGTCCAAGCTTATTACCTCGGAAAAAATGTTTTACCAGGTTGATCAAAAGGATGAAACTGGCGAGTGGGTAGAGACGAATGATCATTCGCCTTTTGAGGACTAGGGGACAAGCAACACGCCGGTGGAGCTTCGTCCGTCTACTTTGAGCATCAGCGGCTGATTGAGCCGTACATGGGCTACGTGTTCTGTCTGATCGTGTATGTGCTGTTTGGTCAGCCAGTCCCAGTCCAAATGTCCATGTCGTTTTTCAGTCACAGTGATGTAATTGATCCCTAGGGTCGTAATGTTGTGAAAAAAATGCGAGCCTTGGGACGGTTCTGCCTTGAGCTTGTCGGAACCGGTTTCCACGATGGCTCCCACCCCATGGATGTCCCGCCAATTGACCGGGATGCCCAGGAAACGGTCGGCTGACCCCCAGCGTCCGGGGCCGATAAGCAGGTAGTTTCGATTTTCTTGGGCCAATTCGGCGTTCAGTATGCTGATTTCCTGAGCAATCTCCCTGGTTTTGGCCGGATCGAATGCCTGTGGTTTGACATACAAAATATCGTGCATGTCTCCACGCTGTGTATTGCCCAAGGCCTTTGATGACAAACAAAAGGCCTTTTTGATTTCTTCTGTTGTTATCTGGACTACCTGGGACTCGGCTCTGGCGGTCATGGGCCGGATCTGCAAAAAGGCAAACTCAGCCAATCCCTGGGCTGTGGAGGGAAGGTTGACGGAAAACTCGATTTCCACCGGGGTACCCATGCCTTTTTCTCCCAGGCTCAGGGTGGCCTCCAGGATGCCGGCCAATGGAATCTGGTTGTGCTTGAGGATCTGGGCAAAAGTGAGCACTGGATAGCCTTTGCTGGTATGCGAATCCCGAATCCGGTGTTCCTGGGGCAGGTAGGTACTGGTCAAGAAAAGGACCGGAGGGTCAGTGACCGCGTCCATGATCTCCCGTTTGGTCAGATTCGAGGAATCATTCACCTCCAGGACCTGACAGCTCTGGCTCATGGGGAGACAGTAAAATGTCTGCTGGGCGTTGTTCAGGATGTCGTCTACTGTGGAACGTTGGGGTTGTATTTGGGGGTATTTGGGACAAAAGCGAAGGGATTGTCCGCCCTCGACCACCATTTTCCCCAGCCCCATGGCAATGGTGGCGATGCCGTCTTCAGGCTTCATCCGCGCAAATGGATAATAATTGTGCGATTGGGCCACTCCGGATACAGCTGGATAAAAGAATCCATTGACATCTCTGCCTGCCAGCTGCTGGATGATGACCGCCATCTGTTCTTCTTCGGTACGCTGCCCGACTCGGCGGGAAAATGCCTTGGGGGCTTGATAATAGGTGGAGGCATAGACCAAGGCAATGGCCCGAAGCAGCTCGTTGACCCGATCTTCCAGGTTCGGGCAGGTGTTGCTCAGCATGTAGGTGCTGTACAGGCCGGCATAGGCCCGAAACTGGGAGTCTTCAAGCAGGCTGGAGGAGCGAACGGCCAGAGGATAGGTCACCTTGGCCAGATACCCCCGCAGGTTTTGGACAATCCAGTCCGGGAAAGCGCCTTGCAAAAAACGCCGGGCGACCTCCTGGTCCGAGAGATCAAGACTGGCCAATTCCTTGAGATCGTTGTTCTGAATGAATTGCTCAAAGAGATCTGTGGTCAGGACCAAAGTCTGGGGGACATAAATGGTAGTACTTTCAAATCCGTTTACAATCTGCGGGTTCTGGCGCAAAATGGTGGTCAGAAATGCCAAGCCCCGGGCCTTGCCGCCCAGTGATCCCTTGCCCATCTTCAGAAAGTCGGTTTCCGGATCAAAGGTTTCCGAATCAAAGTCCACGACTACTCCCCGCTGACGCTCTTTGCGCCGGGCCTGGATAGAATCCAGCAAAAACCGGCGATGGGCGGTCACATCCTCAAAGTCGTCATGGCGCAAAGGCCGAACCTTTTTGGCCAGTTCGACCTCAGTCCGAGCAAAAAGCCAGCGGGAAAAATCGTTGTTGTTGCAGTGATAGACAAAGGACGCATTAGGTATGGTGGTAAAGAGACTCTCCAATTCCCGCAGATTGGAAGCCCGGGCTATTTCCCTGCCGTCGGGCCTTTTGAAAATAAAATCGCCAAACCCGAGTCGTTGTTGAAAAAAGGCCCGGACATCTTCGTGCAGGCTGGGTGAACTTTTGTCCACAAAATCGGCGGGAATGGATTTGGCTTTCTCGGCATTGGCCGGTTCTGAACTGCCCAGAATGAGTGGGATGTCGAAATGGTCCTTTTTGACCATATGCAGGAATTTGATTCCTGCATCTTCAGTCATTTTCCGATTTTTCGGAAAGCGGACATCGGATATAACGCCCAGAATATAGGGCTCATACTTTCGATACAGGGAAACGGCTTCTTCAAAGTTTTCAGCTACCAGGATTTTGGGCCTGGCCCGCATAGTCAATAGCCTGTGCTCTTCATTGAGACCTTCTTCCATCACTTCCTGGGTTTGACAGACCAGTTCTTTATAGAAGATGGGCAGCAGGGAGGAGAGGTAGATGGGTGAATCCTCAACAAAAAGAATGACCCGTATGCCCCCATACTCAGTATCTGTGTCCACATTCAAGACATCTTCCGTACTCTTGATGGCTGCCAGGAGCAGGTCAGTGCTTCCGGTCCAGACAAAAATGCGATCAATGCCCGGGGGCCGGGTTTTGCTGATGGTGCACTCCTTGGACGGGATGGAAGAGTGGGAAAAGAGGATCACGGGCAACTCCGGAACCTGCTGCTTTATCTTTTGGCCCAAAACAAAGGCATCCATATCCGCCAGCCTGGGCATGGTGATGACCATATCGAATCCTTTGACTTTCAGCCTGGCCAGGGCCTGCTCCGCAGTGGCCACCCAGGTCAAGCGGGGAGGATGGCTGAGATTGAGGTCTCTATATTCATTAATAATTCTTTCCGACAGGCAACAATCCTGCTCCATGATCCAGGCGTCGTAAGGCGTGGATATCAGCATGATTTCCCGGATTTTCCGGCTCATGAGTTCATGAAAGAGTTTGAAGTGCTGATCGAATTCATGTGACAGCAGGCCAGAGTCGAAATCCATGGGCGTGTATCCTTGTGATGGATGTAGGTGTAAAAATTTGCGCTTGAAGAAAGAAGAATTATCATGTACAAAAATTACTTCGCCCATGAAATGAAGGCATGTCAAGCCTCGAGCATGAACAGGAAATTAGTATGGTCCAACGACTTCTTCTAATTGATGATTCTCTTGTCTCTCGCAGGATGTTAATGAAAAAAATACCTGGAGATATGTTTCAAATACAGGAAGCCTCAACTGGAATGCAGGGTATAGAAAAATACAAGCACCAACCAGCTGATCTGGTTTTTTTAGATCTCACAATGCCGGATATGGATGGTTTTGAGACCCTCGAACAGCTCAAGCTCATCGACAGCCAGGTGAAGGTCGTTGTCGTCAGTGCAGATATACAAGAATCTTCTCGAGAAAAGGCTATGCAACTTGGAGCATTGGACTTTTTGCAAAAACCCGCTAGTCAAGAAATGGTGCAGCACGTTCTGGATGCGTATCTGTCATGAAAGCCTTATCTACAGAACAAGCTGAAGCCATTCAAGAAATCATAAATATTGGATTTGGCCGGGCTGCCTCGGCAGTAGCCCAAATTTTGTGTGCTCGACTAGAACTTAGTGTGCCTTTTGTCGCAACTGTCGAATCTGATTCTGTGGTGGAATTTTTGCGCCAGCATTTTCAAAATCAGGACCCTGTGAGCCTGGTTCAGCAATCCTTTTACGGGAATTTTATGGGCGAGGCAGCCTTGATTTTGCCAAAGGGCTCAAGCCAGGTCCTGGTGGAGATGCTCTCCTCTGATATGGGCTATGTTCCGGAACTGGATGCGGATAAACTTGAGCAGGAAGTCTTGCTGGAAATCGGCAATTTGGTCATCGGCGCTAGTTTGGGCCAGTTTGCAGCACTTCTGCAAACCAGGGTCGCGTTCAAGCCGCCTCATGTTGCGCAGGAGATGCTTTGCTCAGACGATTTCCAGCGCCGGGTCTCACAAGTCAAGGGCGGTGCCCTTCTGGTACGGACAAGCTTTCGTATAAAAGAAAAAATGGTGAGCGGCTATTTGTTCTTTTTCTTGTCCGCGCAATGCTTGGAATGGCTTATTCAGGCGGTAGACAAGTTTCTTGAGGAGCAGACCTGAGTATGACTTTGCAAACGGTTTCTTATACACAGCATCTGGGTCAATCGCAAGCTGTTGGGCTGGACTTTGAACAGATATGCGATCTAGTTAATTACGGGCTTATCCTTTTAAGCAGGGATATGACCATTGCGTTCTGGAATTTGTGGATGGAAAAGCATAGCCGTTTGGAGCGAGACAAGGTGCTGGGCCGGCATATAGGAGATATTTATCCAGGTCTGGAAAAAAAAGGTTTTTTTTGGAAAGCTCAAAACGTTCTTACCTTGGGTAATTTCGCCTTTTTTTCCCAACAGATGCATCACTATGTCTTTCCAATGCCCTCGGAGCGGTATTTGAGTGAGGGCTATGAGTACATGCAGCAAAATGTCAGCCTGGCCCCTGTCCGGGATTTGAGAGGCCAGACTGTACAGGTTCTGGTCACCATAGCTGATGACACCAATGCCGCTATATATATGGACCGCTTGGAAAAAACCTTGGCCACCTTGAAGGAAAGTAACCGGACTGACTACCTGACAAAAGTGGCCAATCGCCGGTACTTGACGGAGTGCCTGGAGGCTGAGATCGACTTGTGGAAACGAAAGAAGAGTGACTTTGTTTTCATTATATTGGATATAGATCATTTCAAAGCAGTGAATGACAACCTGGGGCATCAGTGTGGAGACAGGGTGCTGACCGGTCTGGCCGACCTCCTGCGTCAAAACCTTCGCCCTTATGACAAACTCGGCCGCTACGGGGGTGAAGAGTTCTGCATCATTCTGCCCCAGACGGGTTTGAACTCCGGGTTAAAGCTGGCTGAACGGCTGCGGACTCAGGTTGCACAAACCTCTTTTGCCTGTCCTGACAAGGAGCAGGAGGTGACGGTGACCATCAGCATGGGACTCACAAGTACGGAAAACGTTGCACATCTGACGGCAGATACGGTGTTGTATAAGGCAGATCTTGCCTTGTATGAGGCCAAGGAGACTGGACGCAACAGTATAAAATGCCGGCTTTAGCCTCGCCAGTCATATCCATGCCAGGTGTATAGAATCGGGCCACAGCCAACCAAGGTATTTGTGAAGTCAGTCCTCAACTTTTTTCTCCGCTCAGGGCGGTGGCCGGGGCGCAGGCAGACGATTCCAGCCGCAGCTCGGATTGAGGAATCAAGGAGAGATACAGGGCGGTTACATCGTCTCGAAAAGGTATGCTTGATTCTGAGGCCTGCTGCAAGGCCTGCATCAACTGGTTTAAAAAGGGACCTTGGTACGTCATGAGGTTTCTGGCCAATTCCAGGAAAGCATCCTGGTCAAAAAAACTCCCGTCCGTTGTACGCCATTCATATAACCCGTCTGTGTACAGAAAAAGAGCGTATGGAGGTTGCAGGAAGCAGGTTTGCACCTGGGGGGCAACGCGGGTGATTCCCAGGATAGGCAGGTTTGCTTCCAGGCTGGTGATATCACCTGCCCCTGTACTCAGCAGGCCGGGACAATGTCCTGCATTGATGTAGGACAGCATCATGGACTGCATGTCGAGATCAGCCAGAAAAAGGGACACAAAATCACTTTCGTCACCGATGATGTCCATAAGGGAATCGTTGAGCAGGGTGATGACTTGGGCCAGGTTCAGGGTGTTTTTTTCACTCAACCGGATCAAGGTGCGGACGACTCCCATGAGGAATGCGGCTCTGGCTCCATGTCCTGATACATCACACACTGCGATCCGGACTGTATTCTCCCGAACCGGAAAATAATCAAAGAAATCTCCACTGGCCCGCCCCGAAGGTTTAAACAGGGTGTCTATCATTACGTTGGGAAACGGTGGATGGGGAGCCGGCAGCAGCCGGGACTGAATATCCCCGAGCATTTCAATTTCCTGCTCAATATTTCTATAGGCTCTTTTCAACTGCTTGCGCAGATTGATTTGCCGTTCGGCCACTTTGACCCGGGCCAGAAGCTCTTCAGAATGATACGGGCGGATCAAATAATCGTTGGCGCCTGTTTCCAGGGAATTCTTTTTCAATTCAAAGGATGTCTCCCCGGTGATGACCAGGATGTAGACTTCCTGATCCTGCCGATCATTGCGCAGCCGGGATATGACGTCCAGCCCTCCCATACGGGGCATGTGCATGTCCAGGAGGACAATGTCCGGTTGGTAGGAGGTGTACACAGCAATGGCTTGATTGCCGTCTTTGGCCGTCTCCACCCTGTACTCATTTTCCAGGAATTCGCTCAGCAGGTCGCACACACCCTGAGAATCATCGACTATCAAGATTTTGGTTTCGTTTTCTACCACGCCGTTACCTCA
>CAYZLB010000065.1:0-6623 GCA_964479235.1 uncultured Desulfohalobiaceae bacterium | reverse complement strand
GAGAATCATCGACTATCAAGATTTTGGTTTCGTTTTCTACCACGCCGTTACCTCATATGCCCGGATAAAAGAAAAGAGGCCCGCCCAGGAACCGATCCGGTTTGTGTCATTGTCTTGGGGTGGGGATGAAAAAAAATGACTTTTTCTCCGCTTGGCCTGCACAAAGTACTTTGCGCAGGCCAAGCGGAGAGGACAATAAAATTATCTGCAAATGATATGGGCATATGTTTTTTATTCCCGGAGCAGGGCTTGGATATTATCTAAGTCTATGTCCGGGTTCCTCCACTGGCATCCAGGGTACACTGAGTGAAATCAACTGGTTTTTTACATTTGGGGCAGGTGTGGGGCCGGTCAAATTCGTCGGAGAAGATTTCAATTTCTTCGTTGCATTCCGGACACTTGCAGATGAAAGAGCTCAGGCTTTTGTGGGTTTGAAAGCCGGGACAGTGCTGCGGGGTGGTTTGTTCAGTGCTCATAATGATCCTCCCTGGGTTGAAATTCAGACCTCATCATGTACATGAATACCTTATGAGATCTTTCTATCACGTCCTATCTGAAGAATCAAATCACTCTCATTGGTTGTTCGCACGGAGGAACATATGAACAGTGAACAGTTGCGGGGTATTGTCTGGGCTTCTTTTTTGGCCGATTCTCTGGCCTTGGGGGCCCACTGGATCTATGACCAGAAGAAAATGGTTCAGAAGTTTACCAGAGTGGATACCCTTCTTGCTCCCTGGTCCGGGTCCCAGCACGCCGGTAAGTGGCATGAATTTTGGATCCATGCAGCAAGCTACGTGGACCAGGGGACCAAAAAGACGCTGGCCAATCTCCAGGAAGGCAAAGACCTGGCAGATGCAGGCTCACAGAGCAACGATCTGGCGGGGGCGGCTCGGATTGCACCCCTGATCTATCTTTTGGCGGATGATCTCCAGGACTTAGTCCAGGCATCCCGGGATCAGCCCGCTAGTGAAAAATCAGCCTTCATCTGTCGCTCCCTTTTCTTCGTCCCCCCTAAGCCCTCCCTTAAAAACAGCACAAAGCCGCAGCAGGGAGGGGAGCCAGGGGATCAGCCTTGTCGGCTGAGGATGTGATAAAGTTACTGTTTACTTCTTTTTCTTCTTTTTGTCCCCGAGTACTTCGTTGGCGATGACGATCTTTTGGATTTGGGATGTGCCTTCATAGATAGTCAGCACCCGGGCGTCTCGGTAATAACGCTCGACAGGAAATTCTTTGGTATATCCATACCCACCATGAATCTGCACAGCCTGGGCGGCAACCCGGTTGGCCATTTCCGATGCGTACAGTTTGGCCATGGAAGCTTCTTTGCTGCATTTTTCTCCCCGATCTTTGGCCGATGCGGCACTTAAAACAAGAAGCCGGGCAGCCTCGACATCAGTGGCCATGTCGGCGATCATCCAGCGCAATCCCTGATTGTCGGCAATAGGCCGGCCAAATTGTTCCCGTTGCCTGGCGTACTCCACGCCGGCATCCAGGGCTGCCTGGCCCACGCCAACGGACAAGGCCCCAATGCCGATCCGCCCGTCGTCCAGGCCGGACATGGCTACCTTAAATCCCTGCCCCTCCTTGCCCAGGAGATGATTCACCGGGACTTTGCAGTTGTTGAACATGAGATCAGTGGTGTCAGACGCACATTGGCCCATCTTGTCCTCAAGACGGCCGGTGGAGAACCCCTCCATATCTCTGGTGACCAGAAAGGCCGATATGCCCTTATGACCTGCGTCCGGGTCTGTGCGGGCCAAGACGATGAACAGCTTGGACGTTGCTCCGCCGGTGATCCAGCGTTTGGTGCCGTTTAAGATATAATAGTCCCCTTGTTTGGTTGCTGTCATGCTCATCCCGGCCGGATCTGATCCAGCTTCCGGTTCGGAAAGGGCGAAGGAGCAAATAAATTCTCCCTGGGCCATGGGGACAAGGTATTTCTTTTTTTGTTCTTCGGTCCCGAAACGGAGGAGACTTCCGCAGCAGATAGAGTCGTGGACGGACATGATGACCGCGGTTGAAGCGCAGGCATAGGCGATTTCGCTCATGGCCAGGGCATAGGACACTGTGTCCATGTCTTCGCCCCCATAGTTTTCAGGAACCAGCATGCCAAGCAGACCCAATTCACCCATTTTTCCTAGACTCTCGGCCGGATATTCGTGTTTTTGATCCCGGTCAGCAGCCAGTGGAGCCAGCTCCTTGCGGGCGAATTCGCGGGCCATTTTTTGGATCATGCGTTGTTCTTTGCTCAGTTCAAAAGCCATATGGTTTTCTCCTTTCTCAACTGTGTTTTATTGCGGATTCAACTTTGTGGCGAGTCATACCCAAAATTCAGCTCCAATACAAGGGGCCGGGATACAGTGGAGGGATAATTGTGTTTCAAGATACGTAATGTCATCCATGGTTTGGTATGGGCTAAGCTGCGCCGGCCTTTTTTGCCTCAAGCTCAAGCAGGGCGATTCCTGAAAAAGCCAGGCAGAACACCGAGGGTCCTAGTCTATAAAGCCGGGATCGTCGGCCTGAGGTCTTGATCACCCCGTCGGCCTGGTGTAATTTTCAACCCATGGTTTTTTTGCTCAAAAAAGACACAATCCTTTTGTCCCGTTTTAGGGCAAAAGATATGTCAGATTTGCCGGAGGCAAATCTGAACAGTTGCAAGGTGGTGACTCAATGCACGAAACCCGAACGACCCGTATGATGCAGGAGCTCAACAATCTCCGGACCCGGAACAAGGAGTTGGAGGATATGCTCGTTGAGTGCAAGCGGGCGGTAGATGCAAATACAGATATGCGATCGTTGTATGAAGTGGCCCAGGACTTGATCGAGCTGAAAAGAGCGGAAGACGCCCTGAAAAAAGAACGGGACTATTTTAAAAATGTGTTGGATAACTCCGCGGATGCAATAGGCATTGTGGATGCCAAGGGCCGGTTTATCCGCTGGAACAAGCGGGCCGAAGAGTTGTTTGGATACAGCTTTCATGAACTCAGGGGCAAATCCGCTTTTGACTTGTATGCCGATCAAATGAAAATGCAGGTCATGCTGGAAACCTTACGAGACAAGGGGTATGTTCGGGATGCTGAGGTGACAATTCGGACCAAGTCCGGCCATATTCTTCCTTTGGGCATGTCCATCAGTCTGCTTCGAGAGGGAGAAAGGACCATCGGCAGTGTATGTGTGGCCAGGGATCTGACACAGATTAAGAAGACCCAGGCTGCTTTGCAAAAGAGCAAAGAGGCGGCTGAGGCTGCTAATCGGGCCAAAAGTGAGTTTCTGGCCAATATGTCTCATGAGATTCGGACCCCGATGAATGCTGTTTTGGGCTTTAGTGAAGTTTTGCTGCATAAAGTGCACGACGCTCAAAGCAGACGTTACCTGCGGACCATTGTATCCAGCGGTCAAACCCTGCTCACCTTGATTGACGATATTTTGGATCTGTCCAAGATTGAGGCCGGCAAAATGGCCATCAGGCCTGAGCCTGTAGATTTGAGAGAACTTATTCATGACATAGAGGCTATGTTTGAACCATCGTTTGATGACAAAGGAGTGGATCTGTTCATTGATCTCCCTTCCGATCTGCCCCAGGGTCTTGTTTTGGACCAAGTGCGTATCAGGCAGATATTGATCAATCTGGTAGGCAATGCCTTGAAATTTACGGCCAAGGGTTTTGTCCGGATCAGCGTGGACTGGAAGCAGAACAAAAGGTATCCTCACTCAGTTGACCTGCAGTTTGGAGTGGAAGATACAGGGGTGGGCATCCCCAAAGAACAACATGAAATCATTTTTGAGAATTTCAGGCAGTGCAACTCGCAATCCACACGAGAGTATGGTGGAAGCGGCCTGGGACTGGCTATTACCCAAAAATTGACCTCTATGATGGGGGGAAGCATATCCCTGATCAGTGAAGTCAATCAGGGGAGTTTCTTTCGCATCCATTTACCAGGAGTGGAATGGAGGGCCAATGCACAGTTTTCAACATATTCACGAGAGATGAACTCGCAGCTCCCCCCGGCCACAGTTTTGGTGGTGGATGCAACGCTGGTAAATACTGAATTGGTGACCAGCATTTTGGAAACCACCCCCCTCAAGGTCCTTGGGGCCCAAAGTGCCAATGAAGCTATGGAAATCTGTGATCAAAAGCGGCCTCAGCTGGTATTTTTGAACCTGAATCTGCCGGACTTAAGCTGGGCACACGCTGCCGAACTGATGAAAAAACTTCTGCCCGACTTGCCGGTGGTGGCAATTACTTCCTATGAAACGCACGAGGGACAAGAAGTTTCGGAGTATTCGTTTGATGCCTTCCTCGCCCAGCCGATAACCCAAAAGGCAGTCCTGAGCCTCTGTTCTCGTTTCCTCGGCCTCAAAGATGAGTCATTCCAGTGCTCAGATAGGGAAAAGAAAAATACGACTCTGGAAGGGGAGAGCGAATCCAAACAGCTGGAGGCATTTCTTCGCACAGGCAATGCCGAGATATTGGATCGTTTGCGTACTGATTTTGCCTCCCGTTGCTCTGAATTGAGTACGGCCTTGGTTATGGACGATGCCTCCTGTTGGGCTCAGGACCTCAGGCAGGCCGCAGGGGAGGCCGGGGCAAAAGATCTTCATGACTGGGCTCAGGAGTTGCATGCCCGGATAGAGGATTTCAATGTCCCAGCGGTCCGGGCAATGATTCGCGATTTTGAGCAGAGCGTGGGTTCTATAGATGTGATCCGGACGGTAAAACTGTAAGAGGGCGTGATGCCGGCAGACAGGGACGGCTCTCCATTGATTCTCATTGTAGACGACAGTGTAACGAACCTCCAGGTTCTGGGAAGTATGCTTCGGGAGCATAAATACAAAACAGCAGTGGCTGAAGATGGTGAAGCGGCCCTGGCCTTTGTGAAACGACGACAGCCGGATCTGATCTTATTGGATATTGCCATGCCCGGCCTGGATGGCTTTGATGTCTGCACCAGGCTCAAAGAAAGTCCTGCCTACGCGTCCATTCCGGTCGTTTTTCTCAGCGTGCGCACTGAAACATCGGAGAAGGTTCGAGCCTTTAAGTCCGGCGGGGTGGACTACATTGCCAAACCCTTTCAGCGAGAAGAGGTGGTAGCCCGGATAGAGGCCCATCTCCAACTGCAACAGACCAAAAGGATGCTTCAGGATGCAAACGAAGCCCTGGAGCAGCGGGTCAAGGAGAGGACATCAGAGCTCATGGCCAGCAATGCAAAGCTGGAAGAAGCCAATATCGCTTTGCGGGTCCTGCTGGAGCAGAAGGACGAGAGCAGGGGCATTATGCAGGAAACCATGGTGGTCAATTTAAAGCAGTCTGTGCTTCCCTTGCTCAGCCAACTGGAAAATGAAGGTCTGACCAGCCGACAGGCGACGTGGATGGGGATGATCCGGGCCAGCATTGAACATATCCTCTCTCCGACCCAAAAGAGCTTGGCCCAGGAGTACGGGTTTACATCCACGGAGTCGCGGTTGGCTGAGTTGATAAAACAAGGACTGAGCACAAAGGAAATAGCCTCTATGCTTCAGCTCTCCAAACGTACAATCGATACGCATCGGCACAACATGCGCAAAAAATTGGGCTTGTCCCACACCTCCAGAAATCTCAGGGCCTGCCTTCTGGATATGGAATCCGTATGATACGTAAATGGTCTACGTATTTTGTCCACAGTTTTCCCGCATTGTCTTAATTTTTGCTTGCTTATAGATTGTCCAGGACATGATGAAGAGTCAGACCGTTAGGCTAACGGTCTGACATGAGGGGATAACAAAACGATTATAGGGGGTGATGCTGGGCAAAAGTGATTGTTTGTTCTTTATAGAACGCCTGGTCTCGTCCGGAGCGGTGGAGGCCATGGCCATGGCCCGGACTTGGTGA
Organism: uncultured Desulfohalobiaceae bacterium; assembly: GCA_964479235.1. Classification (GTDB taxonomy): domain Bacteria; phylum Desulfobacterota; class Desulfovibrionia; order Desulfovibrionales; family Desulfothermaceae; genus Desulfovermiculus. The sequence continues at coordinate 754 of CAYZLB010000065.1, read as the reverse complement.
CAATGCGGTGCTGACACATTCTTTTGCAAGGAGTAAACGCGCATGATTTTGACTGAAAAAACCTTGGCCCGAAAGATCGCAGTAGGGGTCAGCGGCATTTTTCTCCTTCTGTTCATCATTGGCCATATGCTTGGCAATACAACAATATTTTTCGGGCCCTCCGGCCTGAACAGTTATGCCCATCACGTGCAAAGCCTGGGTCCGATCCTTTGGCTGGAACGCCTGATTATGCTGGCCCTGGCCGCTGTACATATCTATTTCGGGATTACCCTGACCCTGGAAAACCGGAAATCCAGATCTACTGACTATGTCCGGCGAACGTACCAGCGCAGCACCATTTATTCCCGGACAATGATCTACAGTGGACTGGTCATTTTGGCCTTTCTTCTCTTTCACCTCTTTCACTTTACTTTTCGACTCATCCATCCGGAGATTTCCCATCTAGTGGACAGCGCCGGCCGTCATGACGTGTATACCATGGTTGTGGGCGGCTTGCAGGGCTTTTTTATGACCCTCGTCTATGTCGTTGGGCTGGCGGCCTTGTTCCTACATTTAAGTCACGGCGTTCAAAGCCTGTTCCAGACCATGGGTTGGAATACCGACCGGACCATGTCCGCGATCACCAAAGGGGGCCGTATTGCCGCTGTGGTCATCGGGGTTGGTTTTTTGGTTGTGCCGCTGGCGGTTTTTTTCAGATTTTTGAATATCTAGGGGGTCAATCGTGATACTTGACGGCAAATGTCCAAGCGGTCCG
>CAYZLB010000064.1:0-13846 GCA_964479235.1 uncultured Desulfohalobiaceae bacterium | reverse complement strand
GTCGAAAAGGGCTTGCATGACAAAGAGACCGACCATAGATTGTATATCTTTTGACTTTCTTCCAGTATCATGACTAAAAAGATTATAAAATATATTTACAGGCAATATTGGAAGGATAGTAATTCTTATTAAATGGTATATAGAATTTTGAATAAAATTATATTTTTTATCATTTAGTCTTGTTAGATTAGTAGGAAGCTCTAGCTGAGACCGATCTTTGTGGTAGAGCATTGGATTCCTCCATTTTTGATCTGGAGGTACAATACATATATCTAATAACCATGTCAACAATAAATATTATTATTGCATAACTTTGATCGTGTTACGGCTGAGACTTTTTGCAGTGCCATCTAAAAAAACAAACCTTCAATTCTATGCCTACAACAACAGATTTTATTACCTATCAGGATTCTGTCCCAGACCTGCTCGCATCCCTGGAACTTGAAAAGCATCTTCCACAAACAGGAACCATTCTTATCAAACCAAATCTGATCAATGATTCGCCGCCCCCTATTACCACCCCTGTTGCCTGTTGCCGGGAAATCATCATCTATCTCAGGTCCCATACAAACGCTCGCATTGTTATTGCCGAAGGATGCGGCCAGCCCGAAGTTGATACCTGGACGGTCTTTCAACGATTGGGCTATACCAAAATGGCCGACCGGTTGGGTGTTGATCTGGTGGATCTGAATACAGCAGAACTTGTCCATCTCCACAACCAGGCCTGCCCGGTTTTCCCAGATATACACCTTCCCGAGATAGCTGTGCACAGTTTTCTCATCTCTGTTCCAGTCCTCAAGGCCCATTCTTTGGCCGGTATAACTGGAGCCCTGAAGAATATGATCGGTCTGGCCCCGCCCGCATACTACAGCGGCAGATATGGCACCTGGAAAAAAGCAGCCTTTCACGCCAACGTGCAGCAGGCAATACTTGATCTGGTATCCTACAAGTGCCCGGATTTTTCAATCATGGACGCCAGCGTGGGCATGCCTGAATATCACTTGGGCGGGGCACATTGTAACCCGCCACTATCCAAGCTTGTAGCCGGATACAACCCATGGGAAGTAGACCGTGAAGGGGCTCGCTTACTGGACCTGAAGTGGAAAATGATCGGGCATCTTCATGAATGATACGTCTAAACACCTATGGTTTGACATTTTCTTGTTTGTACTTACAATACAACTTTTTGGGAACACACCAAAAGATATAAACTGCAATATGTAAATCAGAGGAGATATCACATGGAAGAATATGTGCAACAAGCTCTGGAGATCGTGAAGGCTCAAGCGAGTGTACGGACCATGAGTGAAGAAGAAATTACATCCATGGTTCAAAGTTTGTCCAAACAACTCAAAGATATCGTAGAAGGAAGCGAAAGTGCTCAGGACTCCGATCAACCGCAAGAACCAGCCGTTGATCCCAAGAAGGCAATCCGGGAAAAAGCCGTTGTCTGCTTGGAATGCGGCAAAAAGTTCAAGGTTCTGTCCAAAAAACACCTTGCCCAGCATGGACTAACCCCTGAAGAGTACAAAGAGAAGTGGGGCTACAAGAAAAATGCTTCCCTGATCGCCAAGGCATTAGCTCGCCAACGAAAACAAAAAATGCAGGAAATGCAGTTGTGGAAAAGACGAACAACAAGCTAGATGCGATTGCTCAAGAAGTTTATACCATTCTCACTCCTCACCTCAAAGAGCAATGCATAAACATTGTGCATAAAAAAACGCCTGCTTCGGTTGCCGAAGCAGGCGCAGAGAACAGGCGGCAAGAGTGTTTGTTCTCTATTTTAAAGCATCGTCAATGTCTTATTTGAACTCTCCAGTTACCCAATAAGAGATCCGTTCAGGGTTCTCTTCAATGTATGCATCAACAGCGTCTCCGTAGGAAGAATTGCTGGCCTTGAGCATGACCGCTTCCAATTCGCTCAAAGGCATATACATACGGGTGAAGAATTCAAAAACTTCGTAGGGAACATCCTGATAAAATCCTTTCCGGGCCAAGGCATGGATACGTTCACGGCCACCCAAAACCCCTTTGGGGTCATCAATATACCGCAAGTCCCACTTGGCGAATTTCCAGTGCGGACTCCAGCCAGTGACCACAATCCAGTCACCTTTATCAATAGCCCGGGCCAAAGCCGCGGTCATCCCGGCACCGCTGGAGGCAATTAAATCGTAGCCCGCATCGCTTAAGCCGTATTCTTTCATTGCATTTTCAGAGGCCTGCATCAGACCTGCCCCAGGATCGATACCTGTGATCTTGTGATCCAGCTTGGCAGCGATTTCCTCGTCAACCAAGTCGTCAATAGAATTGAGCGTATCTTCCGGAATATAATCGGGAACCACCCAGCCCAGTTTGGCCCGGGTATACAAAGGTCCGAGATTGACCACGTCACTGGCGTACTTTTTCCAGTAATTTTGATGTGTCACAGGCAACCAGGACATGAGCATGATGTCGATGTCACCGGTTTTCAAGGCCTGATACTGTACGCCGATATCTGACATGACCAGTTCGACATCATAGCCCATCTCTTCTTCTAATATCTGTTTGGCGATCTTGGTGATGGCTTCCGCGTCAGACCAGGCAGTCCATCCGATTTTGATTGGTTTGTCGTAATCCTGAGCTTGGGCCATTGGGCTGAAAAGCAGAACCGAAAGACCAAAAACACACAGTACCGCAGCGGTTTTTTTCAAACTGTGGAGCATAGCTCTCCTCCTGTATTTTAAAAGCTTAAAGATCAACACGGGAACATCTCGAACTTTCCCGCCCCGTCCTCAATCCAGGACGGGATGCAAAGAACATGGGGAAATCCTGAGGCATTGCATCCAGTGTCCGGAGACCAAAGCACAGTGCCTCCCCTTCACTCTTGCCGCTGCCATATACATACCAGCACAGAGATTCACGGTGAATCTCTTGCAATGCCGGCACCGCATCCTGTCGCAAGTGGCCGGACAGATGCGTCCTGAAACCGTAGCGCACGACGATGTCGTACATTCTCCGGATGACAGCTTTAGAATTCTCCCGTCACCCAGTAGTTCACCCGGTCGGGATTTTCTTGAATGTATTTATCCGCAGCCTCTTCGTACGAGGTTTCCTTGCCTTCCAGCATCAGGGCTTCCAAGTCGTCGATAGGGATATTGTAGCGGACAAAGAATTCAAAGACTTCATAGGGAACGTCCTGATAGAAACCCTTGCGGGCCAGGCAGTGAATCCTCTCTTTGCCTCCCAGCACCCCCTTGGGATCTTCCAGATAGCGCAGGTCCCACTTGGCAAATTTCCAATGCGGGCTCCAACCAGTGACTACTATCCACTTGTCTCGCTTGATGGCCCGGGACAAGGCAGCGGTCATCCCTGCTCCACTGGAGGCAAGGAGCTGATATCCGGCATCTTCCAATCCGTATTCCTCCATGGCCTCTTCTGAGGCCTGCATCAGCCCGGCCCCTGGATCAATACCCACAATCTTGTTATCCAGCTTTTCGGCCACCCCTTCATTGGTCAGATCGCTGATTGAATTCAGTTTATCTTTGGGAATATAGTTGGGTACCACCCATCCCAAACGGGCCCGGGTATAAATCGGACCAAGGTTGACAACCTTCCCGGCAAACTTTTGCCAATAACTTTTATGCGTGGTTGGCAACCATGCCATGAGCATGAGATCGATATCCCCAGTCGAAATGCCCTGGTATTGGATGCCAATATCAGACATGATCAATTCCACGTCATAACCCATTTTGTCTTCAAGGATCTTTTTGATCAGCTTGGTGTTAGCCTCGGCAGTAGACCATGCCGTCCAGCCGATCTTGATCGGCTTATCGTATTGAGCTGCCTGGGCTATAGGACCAACAAACAAACCAAAAACTGCCAGAACCAACAAACCGGCACATAGCTGTTTTAATTTTCGAAACATTTCGGCCTCCTCGGTTTTTATTGTACACAAACCTTTTCCAATCTGCAGGTCCTTGAAGAAGACACTGGGCAGAAAGGAACAAGGTATCCCCTTTCCTTTTCCAAAACTTTTCTACATGGAAAGCCTGAAACACCTCAAGTTACGACGATCCAAACAGGTTTTTCAATCTGGTCATCAGGCTTGGACCCTGCCCTTGACCAAAGGATTGGGTCAAACGATCCAGAATAATAGCCAGAATGACCACACCCAAGCCACCTTCGAATCCCAGACCGATATCCATGCGCTGGATGCCGCTTAAAACCACGTTTCCCAAACCGCCGGCTCCGATCATGGAAGCAATAACCACCATGGACAGGGCCATCATGATATTCTGATTTATCCCGGCCATGATCGAGGGCATGGCTATGGGGATTTCCACCTTGCGCAGCAACTGCATCCCGGTGCAGCCAAAGGCCATACCGGCTTCCCGCAATTCCTTAGGCACCTGGCGGATACCTAAGTTGGTCAGACGGACCGCCGGAGGAGCACAAAAGGTGATAGTGGCTACAGCCCCGGGCACTTTGCCCAAGCCGAAAAACATGGCCGCCGGGATAAGATAGACGAATGGCGGCATTGTCTGCATAAAGTCGAGAATAGGCCGGACAATACCCTCCACCGTATCACTCTTGGCCATCCAGATGCCCATGGGAATCGCTACGACCAGACTGGCCACAGTGGATGCCAAAACCAGGGCAAGTGTGGACATGGTTGCATCCCACATTTCCATCCCAACCAGCAGGAGGAGGGTGCCCAAAAAGACCAGGGCATACCGCCACCCCAGACGCCAAAAAGACAACAGAACAATAACTGCAATCATGATCCATGCTGGAAGCCCCATCAGTAGGCTCTCCAACGAGGTAGCCAACCAGCCGACAACTAAAGATATAAAGTCAAACAACCAGGTAAAGTTATCCATCAAGAAGTTGACGAAAGATTCTACCCATTGGCCTAAAGGTATAGTAAAACTCATGGTAATTATCCTTCGCGTTTGAGGGTTTTGAGAAAACGATTCTTGGATACCGCCCCTTGATATACACCTTTTTCATCCACCACCGGGACTGGACAATCCCATTCAGTGATAAACGGCAAAATATCCTGCATAGGGGTATCTGTGGTCACACTTTGGACATTTTCCAAAAACGCCTTTTGCAGCGTCTGATCCTGGTCATTTCCGGCCTCTTCAATCGCCGTCCGCAAAGATTCTACTGAAACAACCCCCAAAAACTTGCGATCAGCATCCAAGACATACCCAAAATCGCGATCCTGATCCATGAGCCGCTCCAAGGCTGCCCGCGGACCGCCGCCTCGATGCCGTATAATCGTCACTTGGTTGTCCCGAACAACGTCCCCGGCCTTGAGCACACTGGTCGGATCAACGCCTCGGAAAAAGGCTCTGACATATTCGTCAGCCGGGTTCTTCAAAATCCCTTCCGGCGTGCCCACCTGTACTATGCGCCCACCTTCCATTATGGCGATGCGGTCCCCAATGCGCATGGCTTCATCCAGATCGTGGGAAATAAATACAACCGTGCGTTGGCTCTCCTGTTGCAGCTTGATCAATTCATCCTGCATCTCGGTCCGAATCAAGGGGTCCAAGGCGGAAAAAGCCTCATCCATAAGCAATATCGTTGGGTCCACGGCCAACCCGCGGGCCAGGCCAACCCGCTGCTGCATCCCTCCGGAGAGTTCCTGGGGATAACTGTGGGCATAGGCTTTGAGTCCTACCTGCTCTAAGGCGGACATGGCCCTTTTCTGTTTTTCTTGCCCGGAGATACCGGCCACTTCCAGACCAAAACCTGCATTTTCTAAAACAGACATGTGAGGCATGAGCGCAAAAGACTGAAAAACCATGCTCATTTTTTTGCGCCGAATGTCGATGAGCTCTTCCTTGCTCATCTTGGCAATATCCTTGCCTTCTAAATAAACATTGCCGGAAGTCGGTTCGATGAGTCTGTTCAGCATTCGGACCAAGGTAGATTTTCCAGAACCGGAAAGCCCCATGACCACGAATATCTCGCCTTCATAGACATCAAAGCTCGCCTTTTGCACTCCAATAGTTAGACCGGTTTCCTCTAAAACTTCATCTTTGGTTTTTCCCTGCTCGATGAGCTCATAAGCCCTTTCCGGATTTGGACCAAAGATCTTGTATAAATCCTTGACCACAACTTTTGCATTCTGTTCTTCCATGGACTATTCCTATTTTTTTGATGAATTATTGAGGTAGGTATATGGGATGGTCATTGCAAGCATTTGGTATACTAGCCTAACATCTCCGGAATTGTCAAATACTGCCCCAATGCAGCACTGAGCTTGGAAAACACAGGCCCTCAACTCCAGCATTTCTCACTACAGGTAAAATTTATGAAAGGGCCATAGAATAATTCTATTCGTAATCTTCTTTAGTTTTCCTCTTCAGATCTGTCATCTCTCCCCTGCGTATGATCTCCAGAGTGAGATCCAGAAATTCCTTCACTTCAGATCGTATTTTTCCCAACTCCCTGTCCACATGACTTTCCAGGCGCTCGATCCTCTATTCTAAAGTAGAGACCTGCTTGGACAGCGTATCTCTGGACATATCACGGTCACTGCCCTCATTGTCGTTTTTTGCCTTTCGAGTTCGCCAGAGATAGACAAGACCTTTTTTCAGCTTTTCGTGTTCTTCCCGGAAATGGGAAAACTTTGCATGCAGGGAATTTCTTTCGGCCAGGGTTTGCGCCAAATGTTCCAAGGTCCGAGCCTGAGCCCGCAGAATCGGATGCGCATGACTCTGGAGTCCGGCACCCAGCTCCTCATATGTGCGCTCAGCTCCATGTGGTGTCTGAAACAATTCATTGGCCACGGGCAATGTTTGGGGATACATCTCGGCCAGTTCGGCTGTTATTTGTTCGGTATTTTTTCATCCCTGTATCCTTGGACAATATGTCTAAAAACGTCCACAGCCTCCTTTTTGTATCGCTTCAGTCTGCCATCGCCGACACTGGGAATATACTCCTCAAAACGATCCCGATAATAGCGGATATTGCTTTCTGGAACCTGAAGTTGTTTGGCAATTTCCTGAATAGTTGACAATGTCGTCATAGGAGCAAGCCTGGTCAACAAAAAAACAAGGCCCTGAATGCACGCACACTCAGGGCCTTGAATCTGTCCGCTAATGCGGGCAGACCGCTAAGAGGTTAAATGGACGATATTTGTTGGCTGGATCAATGGCGTACCTGCACCCCATGGACCTGTTGTCTGTCCCTTTGTTCTCAATATCGGTAGCTGAACCCACATAATGGGGACATGTGTTGTTGAAGCAGACCAAAATTTCTCCCCAGCCCGAATCCGGCGGGGCCAACCAGGCATCAAGCTCCTGACCACAGTGTGGACAGGTAAATTTCTGTTCTTCTGTTCCCATACCCTCTCCTTTATTCAGGGAATGTATCGTTCATTTCCAAAACCTCATGCAATATTTTTTTTCCTGCCAAAACAGCATCGAATGTAAAACCATATACGCAGATGTCAAGCTGTCACCTTTTGGGGCTATTTTTTCAGGTTCTTGTTCCAAAATCCCTTGACAAGGCAAAGCATCTTCGATTATTCTGCTTGTCATGCGCAACGTACTCAACCACACTTCCTTTTTCAGCTATTGGGCTTGGTATTATTTTACCCAGTGGGAAGTCTGTGGTCGTACGGGTACCATGTAAGTTCTGAGTATACATACAAGCACCCCAAAGGGCCGCAGGCTTCCAGCCAGCGGCCCTTTTTTTGGGTCCGCTGCAAGCCTGTTACGGATCCAACCGCACAAAGGAGGCACAGCATGCACCTGGGCAAATCAATCCGCACCGAGCGTATCTTTAACCGCAACACCGGACGGACCATTATTGTTCCTTTGGATCATGGCGTTACCGTCGGTCCCATCCACGGGATCACGGACCTGAAAAGCATTGTCAACCATGTTGCCGAGGGCGGAGCAAACGCCGTGCTTATGCATAAGGGATTGGTCCGCTGCGGACACCGCGAACACGGCCGGGATGTAGGGCTGATTATCCATCTCTCGGCCAGCACCTGCCATTCCCCATTTCCCAACACCAAGACCCTGGTCGGCACAGTAGAAGACGGAATCAAACTGGGCGCGGATGCTGTCTCGGTCCATGTCAATCTGGGAGACGAGAACGAGCGGGATATGCTCCGGGACCTGGGCCAGGTCAGCAGCGTGGCCAACTCCTGGGGCATGCCGGTTCTGGCCATGGTCTATGCCCGTGGGCCCAAAGTCACAGACAGCTTCGATCCAGAGGTCGTGGCCCATTGCGCCCGGGCCGGCGAAGAGTTGGGGGCCGACGTTATCAAGGTCAACTACACTGGCAGTGTTGACACCTTTCAGAAGGTGGTGGATGCCTGCTGTGTACCGGTTGTTATCGCCGGGGGACCAAAGCTGGACGATCGGGAGGACTTGATCCGTATGGCCTCGGAAGCTGTCCAGGCCGGAGCTGCCGGGCTGTCCATCGGGCGAAATATTTTCCAGGACCATCAGCCGCGGCATTTGGTTCAGGCCCTGCACCACGTCGTCCACGAGGAAGCCTCGGTCCAGGAGACCATGGACTTCTTGGCCGCCCTGGACAAACAATCCGGAGCTTCAACATGAGTTGCGAAATTTACGTCCAGGCCGTTCCGTATGACAAATCCCTGGTTACCCAAGCCCTGGAAGCCGGAGCAGACGGCATTCTAACTGACGATGACCACGCAGCCGACGTCCAGGCCTTAAGCCGGACCCAGCTCCTGAGTCACCAGGATCTGGTCCATATCCAGGTCAATGGACCTGACGACGAGGAGCAAGCTGCTGAAGCGCTCAAATCCGGGAAAACAGTCCTTTTAGCCCAAGGCTGGGAAATTATCCCGGTGGAAAATCTCCTGGCCGCCAAAGCCCAAGGCATCCTGGGGCTTGAAGTAAATACCCCGGAACAGGCCCGCCTGAGCCAGGGCATCCTCGAGCGGGGAGCTGATTTTATTGTCTATATACCCCAAGACAGTCCAGACGATCTCAAGCCGATCCTCCAGGACCTCAAACTCACTCAGAAGCCTATGGAACTGGAAACAGCTGAAGTGACTGCGATAACACCCGTTGGCCTGGGGCACAGGGTCTGTGTGGACACCTGCTCCATCCTGCACTCCGGACAAGGCCTTTTGGTCGGCAATTCAAGTACATTTACCTTTTTGGTCCACGCCGAGACCGAATCCAATCCTTATGTAGCTGCCAGGCCTTTTCGGATCAACGCCGGAGCGGCCCATGCCTATGTCCTTCTTCCCGGGGATCAGACCGCCTACCTCCAGGAACTTGAAGCCGGCCGGGAGGTGTTGATTGTCAATGCCAATGGGCAAAGCAAAACGGCCACCGTTGGCCGGGCCAAGGTGGAAGTCCGTCCCCTGCTTTTGATCACCGCCCAGACCGCAAACCGGACCGGACACATATTTGTTCAAAACGCAGAGACCATCCGCATGGTCCACCACGACGGCACCCCGGTCAGCGTGGTCTCTTTGCAGCCTTCCGACCGTATTTTGTGCCGGACCGACAAAGCTGGACGCCACTTCGGCATGCGCATTCAGGAAAGTATAGAGGAAAAATGACCATGAACAGTTCTTCCCTGTCTTCCGGGCCTGGCCAAGACCTGGATCTGGACCAGGTTCGTTCGGAAATCAATCAGATCGATGCCGAACTTGTTCAGCTCCTGAACCAGCGGGCCAGCTTAAGTATTGCCGTTGGCCGGTTGAAAGAGTCCGGCCGGGAAAGCGTGTTCAAACCGTTTCGGGAAAAGGATGTTCTGGATAGAATCTTGGCCGCCAATCCCGGTCCGCTCCCGGCGGAACATCTGCAGGCCATCTACCGGGAGATCCTTTCCTCTTCCCGCAGTCTGCAGCGTCCGCAAAGGGTGGTCTACTTAGGGCCTGAAGGGACATTTTCCTTTTATGCCGGACTGCACTACCTGGGCAAAGCTTCGACCTTTTCTCCCTGTCCCGGTCTGGAAGACGTCTTCCGGGCCGTACGCACCCGGCAGGCCGAACTGGGGATCATCCCACTGGAAAACTCCCTCCAGGGATCTGTGGGCCAGAGTCTGGACCTTTTTCTGCGCTTTGAAGTCTTTATCCAGGCTGAAATCTACTGCCGCATCAGTCACAGTCTGTTGGCCAGCACAGAAAACATCTCCGATATCCAGGTGGTCTATTCCCATCCCCAGGCCCTGCAGCAATGCACAACCTGGCTGAACAGCCATCTGCCTCAGGCCAAAATCGTTCCCATGACCAGCACAGCCGCCGGGGCCGCCAGAGTCCAGACCGAAGCAGGGGCTGCGGCAATCGCCCATCCCGGCCTGGCTCGCAGCCTGGGTCTGAAGGTTTTGTCCACCGGCATCGAAGACCTTCCTGAAAACTGGACCCGTTTTTTGATCATCGGCCCGGATATTCCCCCCCAGGGGAACAGGGACAAGACATCTCTGGTCTTCACCCTTCCAGACCGTCCAGGTTCCCTGGCTGCTGTGCTCAACCTCCTGGCCCGGGAAGGGGTGAACATGAAAAAGCTGGAATCCAGGCCCTCCCGGGGGGAACGCTGGCAATATGTGTTTTTCGCCGATGTGGAATGCGACCTCTCCGCCCTGGAATACACCCAACTGATGCAGGAGCTGGAACAGGCCTGCCACAGCCTGCGTATCCTGGGCAGCTACCCCAATGGCCCCGGACTTGATCTGGCTGTGTCTGCCACAGAAGGTGAAACCGATGGCCAAACGAACTGAACCTCCGACGCAATCCCTATACAACATCACCAGGAACTACCATGAGCATGACCATAAACGCACCAGCCAGCAAATCTGTATCCCATCGGGCGCTCATTGCCGCGGCCCTGGCACCGGGGCAGTCCCAGCTAAAAAATGTGCTGGACAGTGAAGACCTGCAATGCACCATCAACTGTCTGCAGGCCCTGGGGGCCAAGATACACGAACAATCTCCAGGATCCCTGGATGTTGTGGGCATCGATCCCCGGATAATGCCCCCTGGAGACCTTGTGCCCCTGGATGTCGGCGAATCCGGGACCACCTGCCGGCTGATTACCCCCATCGCCGCTCTGGGACAACGTCCATGCCGCATATTCGGGCGAGGCAGAATGCATGAGCGGCCTATCCAGGAATTGACTCAGGCCCTTCTATCCCAGGGCAACGAAATACACTTCCAAGACCGGCCCGGGTGTCCGCCCATACTCATCACCCCGCATGGACTCTCCGGAGGCCAGGTGGATATCAGCCTGGAACAATCCAGCCAGTACCTCTCCGGCCTTCTCTTGGCCGCACCCTTTGCCCGGCAGGAGCTGACAATCAATGTGATTGGAAAAACCGTACTCTCCTGGCCCTATATCGCCCTGACCCTGCAAGTCATGCACGAATTTGGCCAACAGGTACAGGTCCAAACCTGCACCGAACAAGACCAATGGGCTGACACGGACTGGAACGAACTGCAGGCCATCATCCCCCATCAGACCCGGTTCATTATCAACCAGGGAGCATACCGGCCAATGAACTTCCAGGTCGAAGGGGACTGGAGCAATGCATCCTACTTCCTGGCCGCCGGGCTCCTTCATCCCCAGGGAACAACAGTTGCCGGCCTGGATGCTCAGTCCAAACAGGGTGACCGGAAGATCCTGGATATTTTGCAGGCCATGGGGGCAACCCCTCAGATTGACGGCCGGAAAATAACCATTTCCCCGGCCAGCATGCAGGGTATTGAAGTTGATATGGGCTCATGCCCGGACCTGGTGCCCACAGTGGCTGTATTGGCTGCCCTGGCCCGGTCTCCGACCCGGATAACCAACGTGGCCCACCTCCGGCTGAAAGAAAGCGACCGGGCCCAAGCCATGGCTACGGAACTGAGCCGGATCGGTACCCGAGTGGACCTGGAGGCGGACGAAATGCACATCCATCCCCAGCCTCTGCCCCGGGACAAGCGCGTCTGCTTTTGCACCTACGCAGACCACCGGATGGCCATGAGTCTTTCCCTTTTGGAGCTGGCTGGGATTCGGGTTGTCTTGGACAATCCACAATGTGTGGCCAAATCCTATCCCGGATTCTGGGATGTATGGGAAACAGTCCGGGAGAGCTGATGGTGACGGCGATGAACGACAGCATTGATAAAGTGGGTCTGATCGGGGCCCATGGGGGCATGGGCCGGTGCTTGTCCAGGTATATGCATCAACCGGGTATCCAGGTATCCGGCTTTGATCAGCCCCTGGTTAGGGAAGAGATGGCCACGGTGCTGGCCGAGGCCGACCTCGTTCTTTTGGCTGTGCCCATAGGGGCAATGCCCGATGTTCTGGAAAAAGTCGTCCCCTGCCTTCGACCGGCTACGATCCTGGCCGATATCTGCTCGGTCAAGGAACGGCCCCTTCAATTGATGCTCCAGGCCCACGCCGGGCCAGTGGTTGGGACGCATCCATTGTTTGGACCCCAGCCCGATCCAGAGACTGAGCTGAAAATGGCCATCATCCCCGGCCGGGAACAGAATGCCTGCAACGCGGTGCACGATTTTTTCCAACATCTTGGCTTTGGACCCTTTTTTACCACCGCCAGGGTCCACGATCAGGCCATGGCCAAGATTCAGAGTCTGAACTTTGTGACCACTATTTCCTATCTGGCCGCTGTGGCCCAGGACCAGGGCCTCATGGAGTTCATCACACCCTCTTTTCAGCGCCGCCTGCAAGCGGCCCAAAAGATGCTCACCCAGGACGGAGCCCTGTTCCAAACACTATTTGAAGCCAATCCCTATAGCCAGGACGCGGTCCGGCACTTCCGCCGTTTTTTGAATCTGGCCGCAGCTGGAGACATGGATCTTTTGCAGGATATGGCCGCCTGGTGGTGGCGTGCTGAAAACAACGGGGAAAAACTATAAGCTTTGTTGGTTTCAAAACAATGAAAGGCCGCGTTTTTCCCCTGGAACGCGGCCTTTTGTATTCCTGTAGAAAGCCATAAGGATTCTTCCCATGAGCCAAAAAAAACATCATATGCAAACCAAGGCCCAGAGTATGCTCAACCGCTTTGTCCAAGCCAAAAGACAGGAAATCGCTGATCTGGAACAGGCCTATGCCCACGAGGGTCCCCCGTCTTTGTGTGCACAACGCAGCCCCGCTCTCTCCTCCGCCCTTTTCCAAGCTGGTCCGGGAGCGGTCATTGCCGAATACAAACCTGCTTCCCCCAGTCGAGGCCCTATTGCTTTGGATCTGAGCCCGGAGCAGGCTGGGGAACTCTTTGTCCAGGGCGGATCTGCGGCCATTTCAGTGCTTACTGATAGCACATTTTTTGGTTCAAACCTCAAGGCGTTGTCTGCTTTGGCTGGAACTGGTCTGCCTTTACTCCGCAAAGACTTTCTCATTGACCCCATCCAGGTCACCCAGACTGCGGCCACGCCAGCCTCGGCTTTTCTCCTGATCACCCGCTTGTTTGCCCGGGATAAAAAGGGCATGCATGCCGTGTATCAGGCTGGTGTGGCCGCAGGATTGGAACCCGTGGTCGAAGTCTTCGACCGTGAGGATGTGGCAGCGGCCAAGGACCTTGGGGCCGCAGTCATCCTGGTCAACAGCCGCGATCTGGACACCCTGAAGCTGGATCTGGATCTGCATCAGAGGCTGATCAAGGACAAAGAGGCGGGTGAACTCTGGATTTGTGCCAGCGGGCTTTCCCAGCGGGTCCAGATCATGAAAATGGCCGAATTGGGGTACCTTGCCTGCCTGATCGGGACCTCCATCATGGACAGTCCGGATCGCCTGGCCGCCCTGCGGTCTTTAACCGGCGGACCTAACCTGTAATATGCTTTCAACAAAACGACGAGCCCCATTATGATAACCAAAGTCTGCGGCATAACCCGAAAAGAGGACATCTGGGCCTGCGC
>CAYZLB010000063.1:0-13951 GCA_964479235.1 uncultured Desulfohalobiaceae bacterium | reverse complement strand
TGGAGATCTCGTTGTCCTCCAAACCAGACCTTTGTTGACCATGGATTCCGAGCATGGGTCTGGCCAAAAGCATGCTCCGTGCACTGATTATACAGTGTTGGCTCAAGGCGGTGAGACCGCCAGCCCCGGGGTGGGGGCCGGGCCGATCCGACTTGTGCGCAGGGATGTTGATCTCTTGACCTTCCCGGAAGGAGGAGTCCTTCTCTGCCGTACCCCTCAAGCCCGGTGGGCCTCCCTTTTGGGGCGGGCCAGCGCTGTCATCAGTGAGATAGGAGGATATACCGGTCATCTGGCCAATGTGGCCCGGGAATTTCACGTTCCGGCTTTGTTCGGGGTGCCCAAGGCGGTTGAGTTGTTGGCCAGGGACCAAGAAGTGACTGTGGATGCCGACAGTCGCTGCGTGTATGCCGGTTGCGTACAGCCCCTGCTCGAACGGGCCGACAAGCAAAAGACCGCTCCCATGCTGGGGACTGAGGTGATGAAGGTCTTAAGCCAGGTGGCCGAGCACATCGTTCCCCTTCATCTCCTGGACCCTGATGCCCAGGATTTTGTGCCCCAAAATTGCACGACGTATCATGATATAACCAGATTTTGCCATGAAAAAGCGGTCCAAGAGATGTTCGGCCTGTCCCAAACCGGAGCTTTGCCCGAACACTTCGGCAAACGCTTAGTCTACCAGGGAGTGCGCATGCAGTACTGGGTGTTGGATTTGGGAGGAGGATTCAAGCGGTCCGTCTCCGGCGCCAAGGTCAAGCTGGATGATATCGCTTCCGTGCCCATGCTGGCTTTATGGGACGGTATGTGCGCTGTCGCCAGGCAGGCACCGGTGCACATGGATTCCAAAGGGCTCATGTCTGTGATGTTGGAGGCGGGCATGAATCCGGAATTGGAAAGTGGAAGGGGGTCAATAACTCAACGTCGCAACTATTTTATGATCAGCGAGGATTTCTGCAACCTGCAGGCCCAGTTCGGATTTCATTTTTGCACCGTGGAAACCAGGGTCTGCGAGCTTTCGGAAGAAAACTATCTCAGCTTCCGGTTCAAGGGCGGGGCGGCGGACATGGATCGGCGGCACGAACGGGTCCGGTTTATCGCCGACTTTCTGGAGGATCAGGACTTTCAGGTGGACGTGCGCCAGGATCTGCTCCACGCCAGGCTGGAAAACGTGCCCAGGGACTTTGTCCTGCAGCGGCTGAAAATTGTCGGCTACATGCTTATCCATACCTGCCAGCTGGATATGGTCATGCACAACCAGTCCCTGCGCCTGGAACACAGGCAGAAAATGGAAGAGGATATAGGTGCTTTGACTGGAGAAGTGTAGCACAAAAGCGATACTTTGATCTCCCAAAACTTTGCTCTCTTTCTCTTCGTTACGAGGCTTTGCCCTCGTAACGTCCTATCTTGGGGCTCCAGCCCCTCTCTTCGTGATCTCGCTGCCAGCTGGACCCGAGAAGAAAGCAACAAGAGGATGGCTGGAGCCATAAGAAGAAAACGTCCCCAGGGAGGACCCCAGTTAAATGGAAGAGATTTAACGGGGTGAACCCTGGGAACGAAGAAAAAGACTTTTTGCCCTCATTCGTTATGGCCCGCGGGATACAAGCATAGGAGGTATTGATGGAAAAACGGTTTCGCTTCAACCGTCTTGAACTTGCCGGCTCGCTTGGCGATCTGGGTACCCTTCTGCCCATTGCCATTGCCATGGTATTGGTCAACGGCCTTGACCCATTGGGCCTGTTCTTCAGTGTCGGGATCTTTTACATCCTGTCCGGCGTGTACTTCGGAGTCACAGTCCCAGTTCAGCCCATGAAGGTCATCGGCGCTTATGCCATTGCCACGGGCTTGACAGCGGACCAGATCCTGTCCTCCTCTTTGCTCATGGGGGCTTTTCTTTTGATTATCGGTCTGACCGGGGCCATCAATCTGATTCGCAAGGCCACCCCACATGCCGTAATCCGCGGAGTTCAACTGTCCACCGGAGCCCTGCTCATGGCTAGCGGGGTCAAGTTCATAATAGGGACGTCCAAATTTCAGGCCATGCAGGAGGCAGCAGAACCCTATCTGGCCTTCCAATCCTTGGGTCCGGTGCCTATCAGTCTGGTTATTGGCATTGCCGCAGCTGTGGTTACTCTCCTCTTGCTGGACAACAAACGCTTTCCGGCCGGCCTGATCGTTGTGATTGGCGGGCTGGTTGCAGGTTTGGTTCTGGGCGCCCGGATTGATTTGCACAGCCAGGGCCTTGGTCTGCATCTGCCGTCCGTTCTTCCCTTTGGATTGCCGGGACAAGTGGATTTATCCTTTGCCCTGTTTGCCCTGGTCCTGCCCCAGCTGCCCATGACCCTGGGCAATGCCGTTTTAGCTTACACAGATCTGTCCAATCAGTATTTTGCAGACCGCTCGCACAAAGTGACCAATAGGGGGGTCTGCATCAGCATGGCCCTGGCCAATTTCTTCAGCTTCTTCCTGGGGGGGATGCCTTTATGCCACGGGGCTGGAGGCCTGGCTGCCCATTACCGCTTCGGAGCCCGAACGGCCGGCTCGAACCTCATGATTGGACTGATCTTTCTCCTCCTGGCCCTTTTCTTGGGCAACAATGTCATGAGCGTTCTCAACCTGCTGCCAATGGCTGTACTGGGGGTTTTGCTCCTTTTTGCCGGATCCCAGCTGACCCTGACTGTTATGGATCTGGACAGCCGCAAAGACTTTTTTGTGGCTGCCCTGATCTTGGGCATAACCCTGGCCTCCAATCTGGCCGCCGGGTTTCTATCCGGCCTGATCGTGGCTCACATCCTGAAGTGGGAGAAGCTGACAGTATGAAACAGGCTCTGGCAGTGGATAACTTGTGCAAACGATATCTCCCGATCTGCTCCCGCTCGACCTTGCAGTGGTCAACAAAATGATGGCTTTTTTAGCTATTGCATTTTCATGGGCATATGCTGTCGTGAGAATACAAAGATATGATTGATAAAATGGATGTATCTGGGAGCCAGGGGCCAGAAGTTCGTGTCGGCCAGAAAGATTAAGGGAATGCTGGTTGGTATTATCCTGTTCACCGCAGCAAAATATGGGGCCAACTTTTTCGGTGTATAGCAGGAAATGTATGACAATGGAGGAGGTCAACTCATGCTGGACAAGGTCAAAATAGGCGGCAGGATATGTATTTTGAGCAGTGTCTTAATTTTTCTGACCCTATTGATTGCAGTTGTGGGTTATTTCGCCCTTGCGAAGCTGCACCAGTTACAGGCAGTCAGCGACAAGGCAAACAAATGCATAGAGCATGTTCTGCAAGCCAGACGGCAAGAAAAAAACTTCATGCTCAGGGGATTTGAAAAGTACGGCAACGACACCCAAAACAGTGTCCAAAAGTGGGAGGATGATCATGCCGCATTAGTCGCTGTCCTCAATTCGTTCCAATCTTCGGATCAGCTATCTGCAAAGCAACAGGAACTGGTTGCGAATACTCTTCAAAGTGCTAAGGCGTATAAGACGAGTTTTTTTCAGGTGGTCGAGTCCCTTCGTCCCAGACTGGAAGCCAAGGCCAAATGGAAAGAGCAAGGAAGCAAAATATCAAAGGATATTCGTATGCTGCAGGCGGAAATATTCAAACCGAAAATTGCAGAATATAGAAAGGAAGCGGCTGGTGACAAGCTGATTACGTGGTTGACGCTGAAAAGTAACTTGAATAGTCAATATATCCAGCCTTTTTCCTTGTTGCGGATTGCCACCTTCGATCTGTTTGACCAGCCGAATAAAGAGCAGTGGGAAAAATATGAGCAACAATTAGATCGGGTAAAAATGGGTCTTACTGCGTGGACCGAAACGCTGCAAAATCAGGATCGGCTCCAAGATATTGTTGCCACTTTGCAAACGGAACTTGAGCAATACAAGCAGATCGGGTTGCAGTGGCATCAGGCATGGCAAAGCAAAACCCAGGGGTCTGAATCCATGGTGGCCGCGGCAAGAAAGGTTATTTCCAATTCCAGAAAGTTTTATGAAGATATGCAAGAGACCATACAATCGACAACTGGTCATATGAATTTTTTGATGCTCACCATTGCCGGATGTGCATTGGGGTTGGGAGTTCTTTTGAGCTGGATATTAACGAGGTCCATAACTGGACCGGTCAAGCGGATAGCGCATGGATTGCAAGCAAATGCGGAACAGGTGGCGTCAGCGTCATCCCAGGTCTCAGCCAGCAGTCAGTCCTCTGCCGAAGGGGCCAATGAACAGGCCTCCAGCCTGGAAGAAACCTCTTCCAGTTTGGAAGAGATATCCTCCCAGATAAAACAGAATGCAGACAACGCCGAGCAGGCTGATCAGGCGATCATAGAAACTTCCCGGGTGGTCACAACAGGTGTTGATTCCATGCACCGCATGCGCGAGGCCATTGATGAAATCCAGGAATCCTCCACCGAAACTTCTAAAATAATCAAGACCATTGACGATATTGCCTTTCAGACCAATCTGCTGGCCCTGAATGCGGCTGTGGAAGCGGCCCGAGCCGGAGAAGCCGGCAAAGGATTTGCCGTGGTGGCCGAAGAAGTGCGTAACCTGGCTCAGCGCAGTGCTGAAGCGGCTCAGAATACCGCCCACCTCATAGAAAAATCTCAGGAAAATGCCAGAAACGGGGTGCAGGTGGCCGGAGAGGTCTCTGAGCAGTTAGGTTCCATCCAAGACAGGGCAGAAAAAGTAACCACCTTGATCAGCGAGATATCGGCCGCCTCCAAGGAGCAGGCCCAGGGTATCGAACAGGTCAACACCGCTGTGGCGGAAATGGACAAAGTGGTGCAACAAAACGCCTCCAATTCGGAAGAATCTGCCAGTGCGGCGGAAGAACTTTCGTCCCAGGCCGAAGAGTTGAGGAATATAGTCATGGAACTGGTCGCCCTGGTGGGGAATACGGACAAGGCTGATCGGCCCACCAAGCAAATGACAGGGAAAAGTATCTTCAGTCACCACGCAAAGGATAGGGAGGCGTCCAGGAGACTTCAGCCTGAAAGGTCGGGTGTAAGCAGAGGCAGAGCAATACACGGCAGTGGAGACGATAACTCGAGTGCGCAGCAGGTTATCCCCATGGATTGATGCGAGCTTTTGCCGCTGGCCATAGATGATTAGCTCAGAATTCTTTGAACGTAGGGGCATAAGACGAGGCCGTCTAACGGATAAAACACATTATATGGACTTGTTCGGCAACGGATTCACAATGCCTTCAATGAGTTTAAATAGGGCAGGGAGCGCCGCCTCAACCGGAGGTGACAGAAACTCATTGACGTCAAAGGCGGCACCGGTGATTGTGACCAGGTCTGCACGTGGTACTTGGCCGCAAAGGATTCCTGTCAATGCAAGAAGCTCGGCAGGGGTCAAATGGTGCGTGATGGTGGAGCTGAGGTGACGTGCAGGCACGAGCTTGCGGTGAGTGATAGTTCCGGGGGTGTTGCCGAATTCCGAATCGATGAAAATCACATGGTATGAATTGCTCACGGCAAGGGCCAAATCTTGGGTCAACTGCTGACGAAATATAACCTCTACCGGGTCATCCTGAAAAAATTCTCTCAGATGTTGTGCGGCCCGCCACCCCACGCCGTCATCTTGCCGGAGGGGATTTCCATAAGCGATGATGTGAATCTTTTCTTCCTCCTCCATGCTGAGGCCTCGTTATGTGAACCTCTTGTTCCATCGGTATGCAAATTGACCAAAATTCGACACTGGATACGTATAACATTCAGCGAAAGGCTTCATTTATCAACCTTCCATCAGCCGAGAGCATCTGCACATGAAGCGGCATATTCCCCAAGGCATGCGTCGAGCAACTGAGACAGGGATCGAAGGCCCGGATAACCGCCTCAAGTCTTGTCAAGGTTGCCTCGGATATCGTTTCGTTCCGGATAAAGTGTTTGGCCACTTGCAGCACCCCTTTGTTCATAGCCAGATTATTGTTTCCGGTTGCCACGATCATATTAGCCCAGGTGATCAGGCCGTTGTCATCCACGCGGTAATGGTGGAACAGTGTGCCCCTGGGGGCTTCCACAACTCCGATGCCTTCGGAGAAATTCGGCTGGGCATGGGACCTTACCTTTGAGTTCAGTATTTCCTCATCAGCGACGAGTGCTTCCGCTTTTTCAACGGCAAAGAGTATCTCGATGAGCCGCGCATAATGGTTGTAGAAAGAGCTGAGTACGGGGCCTTTCTCAAGGCCTTTGAATTCGGCCCATTCCTGATCGGCCAAAGGCGTGCCGCAACCGTTGCAGACATTGAGTCGTGCGGCAGGCCCGACACGGTATATTCCCTCCGGGTATCCTAGTGGCTTGAAAAAGGGAGACTTGAGGTAGGAATTTGCTTCCGTTGCTTCCCCGATATATTCCATGTAGCGGTCAGGGGGCACCTGGTTTGCAACGATATTGCCCTGGTAATCGATATACCGCAGTGTGCCGTCATAAAGTTCGAGATTATCGGATCCATTCACAAGTCCCATGAACATCGTCGGAAAATTTGCAAATGTTTTTATTTCTTCGCGATACTTTTCAAATGAGGTTTTGAACCAGTCTATTGTGCGCAGTACTATCGTTTTGGCTTCAGGAAGGAGTCCGGCAATGTTATCGAGATTTTCCTTCGAAAGCGCAGTCCCGACCCCGCCCGGGACCACCCAGGCGGGATGTATCCGCTTGTCAGCAAGACATTCGATTATCTTCTGGCCGATACTGCGAAGTTTGATGCCGTCTGCGGCCACTTGGGGGTGGTGCTCGAGTACGCCGAGGAGGTTTCGTTTCTCGGGCGGGCTTTCGAATCCGAGGAGAAGGTCCGGGGAGGTCAGGTGAAAGAAACTCAGGGAATGAGATTGGATAAATTCTCCGAAATTCAGAAGGGCACGAAGCTTTTTCCCCGCTGCCGGTATCCTTACGCCCTCGATAGCGTCGCACGCTTTCGCGGATGCAAGCGAGTGGGAAATCGGGCAGATGCCGCAGATTCGTTCAACCAGGGACGGCATTTCATAATAGGGCCGGCCCTCACAAAATTTTTCAAAGCCCCGGAACTGTGTGACATGGAAAGCGGCATCTTCAACCTGGCCGTCTTTATCAAGCCTAATTGTGATTTTCCCATGCCCTTCAATTCGATGAATCGGGTCGATAACAATTTGTTTCGTCATAGTGAGTCTCCTGGGAGAAAAAAGTC
Organism: uncultured Desulfohalobiaceae bacterium; assembly: GCA_964479235.1. Lineage (GTDB taxonomy): Bacteria > Desulfobacterota > Desulfovibrionia > Desulfovibrionales > Desulfothermaceae > Desulfovermiculus. The sequence continues at coordinate 6,784 of CAYZLB010000063.1, read as the reverse complement.
ATCCAAAACGGACCATACCGGCCAAATCAGGCATACGATCTTCCAGAAGCGCCGCAATGGCCGAAAAAATTGCCTCCGCCGCCGGTGGGCATCCCGGCAAAAACAGATCCACATCGATAAGTGCGTGGACCGGGCGGACTGTATCCAAAAGTGCCGGAATGTCGTTTCCCGGAATTTGCGGGCGGTACGTCGCATTTTCAAGGTAAGCGCGGGAGAGCACATCCTGAAGCTTGAAGCGACTTCGCATTCCCGGCACGTTGGTGGTGACGGCGCAATCTCCAAAGGAGACGACCAGCCGGGTGTTTTTTCGGATCGTATGAAGCTTTTCGACATCCTCCCGGGTGCTGACCGCACCCTCCACAAGGCAGACATCAACGGCTTCAGGGTAGACTCGGGTATCGACAATGGGACTGTAAACAATATTGATGCGATCGGCCAAGGCCACCAGACGCTCGTCGATGTCCAGAAGCGACATGTGGCAGCCCGAACAACCGTCGAGCCAGATGGTGGCGATACGAAGCTTTTTCGATGGTTCCTTTTGGGGATCGCTCATGGTTTCGCTTCCTTTCTCATCAGTTTAAGATAGGGCAAAAACTCTGGATGCTTGGTCATTTCCGCCACGGACTTTCCCTTTTCCGACAGGGCGCCTGTGGGGCATACCTGAACACATTTGCCGCAGCCGGTGCAGGAATCTGAGGAACCCCAGGGTTGATTGAGATCCGAGATGATTTCGGAATGGATGCCGCGACCCATAATATCCCAGGTGTGGGCACCCTCGACGTCCTTGCATACACGAATGCACCGGATGCAGAGAACACACCGGTTATGATCCACGGAAAACTTCGAATGGGAGGCATCTACCCTGTGGGGTGAATTCAGGTATTCATACCGGACATGAGTCATTCCAAGGGTGACTGCGAGGTTCTGCAGTTCACAATTGCCGTTCACCACACAGACCGAGCAGACATGGTTTCTCTCCGAGAAGAGAAGTTCCAGTATTTTCCGGCGATAGTCCCTGACCCTTTCGGAATTGGTGATGACCACCATATCCTGCTTCACACGGGTTACACAGGCTGCAAAAAGTTTCGGACTCCCTTTGACTTCAACGATGCACAGGCGGCACGCTCCCCGTTCCGCCAGACCGTCCAGGTGACACAGGGTGGGAATATAAATGTCGTTTTGCCGCGCAACCGTCAGAATAGTTTCATCTTCCCGTCCGCTGACATCCTTGCCGTCGATGGTCAGGGTGAAGATCCGGGCGGGATTGACATCCGTTCGCGGTGTTATTGTCTGCGACGTGGCGGGTGTCATGCTTTTGCCTCCTTGGCGGTCTGAATAGCACATACCCCGGCGGCGCAGTGTTGCTGCTGAATATGTGCCGTGTATTCATCTTCGAAGTAGCGAAGTGTGCTTTTGACCGGATTTGGGGCTGTCTGCCCCAAGCCGCAAAGACTGGTTGTGCTGATGAGATCGCATAGACTTTTCAGTGTCTCGATATCGTCGGATCTGCCCAGGCCCAGGGTGATGCGCTCCAGCAGCTTATGAAGCTGGGTTGTTCCGATGCGGCAGGGAGCGCATTTTCCGCAGGATTCTGACATGCAGAATTCCATGAAGAACTTGGCTACATCCACCATGCAGGCGGTGTCGTCAATAATGATCATGCCGCCGGAACCCATGATAGAGCCCACCTCTTTGAGGGACTCGTAATCCACCGGCATGTCAAGGAACTGTTCCGGAATGCATCCGCCGGAAGGGCCGCCGGTCTGAATTGCTTTGAATTTGCGGTTCCCTGGAATACCCCCGCCGATATCAAATACAATATCCCGGAGCGTGGTACCCATGGGCACCTCGATCAGCCCGGTATTGTTTACCCTGCCGGCAAGGGCAAAGACCTTGGTTCCCTTGCTTTTTTCGGTACCGATACCCGCAAACCAGTTGCCGCCCCGCCGGATGATGGGGGCGACATTGGCGAAGGTCTCCACGTTGTTGATGATGGTGGGTGCTCCCCACAGGCCGAACTCGGCGGGAAAGGGAGGGCGGGGACGGGGTCTTCCGAGACGTCCCTCAATGGATGCGATCAGGGCGGTCTCCTCGCCGCACACAAAAGCGCCGGCGCCCAGACGCAACTGGATGTCAAAGGCGAAGGTGGTATTGAAAATATTTTCCCCGAGAATCCCCAAATGTTTGGCCTGCTTTATGGCCTTGCGCAATCGCTTTATGGCCAGGGGATATTCGGCACGCACATAAATATAACCCCGGGAGGCGCCCACCGCGTAGGCGGCGATGGCCATTCCCTCGATCACCCGGTGCGGATCACTTTCCAGGACACTTCGATCCATGAACGCACCGGGGTCTCCCTCGTCGGCGTTACAGACAACGTACTTTTCGTGATGTTGTGCCTTGTAAACAGTCGTCCACTTCAGCCCGGTTGGGAAGCCGGCGCCTCCGCGGCCCCTGAGACCGCTGGTGGAGATTTCGTCTATGACTTCCTTTGGACTCATCTGCCGCAAGGCCTGGTAAAGTGCCTCGTATCCCCCTTCGGCAATGTAGCTTTCGATACGTTCGGGTTCGATGATGCCGCAGTTTTCCAGGACGATTTTCTCCTGGTACTTGAAAAACGGCTGGTCAATGGGCAATTCCAGCCTGGAAACAGGGTTTCCGGTGAGGCTTTCGATAATATCTGAGGCATCGGATACCTGTACGGCCTGATACACTGCACCGGGCGGGGAGACATTGATCAGGGGACCGACAGCGCAAAGACCAAGGCATCCCACACCCCGGACGATACACTCCTTTTCCTTCCCCTGGTGTTTGACCTCTTCTTCCAGCGCGGCCTTCACCGCATCACTCTGACAGGAGAGGCATCCGGCCGCAACACAGACGTTGATCTGATACCTGTATGACTCCAGGGAGGCTTTTTCAGCCTTGGCGATGTCCTGCAGTTTTTCAATGGTCAGCGTCATCTTTCCTCCATTCATGAAGTTTGTTTCCTACAGTTTCCGGAGTAAGATGGCCGACAATGGTGCCGTCGAACACCCCGGCGGGAGCGAGTCCACAGGAACCGAGGCACCTGGCGGTCATCAGGGATATTTTCCCGTCCAGCGTGGTTTCGCCCGGATGTATCTCCAGCATCGTTTCGACCTTTCGAAGTATTTCGGCGGTGCCACCAATATGGCAGGCGGTGCCTTTGCACAGTACACAGGTGTGCTCACCTGAGGGCTTGAGGGTGAAAAAATGATAGAATGTCGCTACCGCGTATACCCGACTCAAGGGGACTGTCAGGCTGTTTGCCACGTATTTCATCATGTCTGGGTCCAGAAAGCCGAATGTCTCCTGAACAGTATGCAGTGTTTCGATCAAGGCATGAGACGCATAACCGTTCAGGCGCATGGTTCGATCAATCTTTCGAAGGCGCTTGTCGGGGATATTTTGTGGAGGGCGGGGTGATGAAGAAGCATTTTTCGAAGCCGTTGCGGTATTCATCTGTCACTCTCCATGACTGGTTTGGCAGAGACAGGGGTGGAAAACGTTTCCACCCCTTATCTCTGCAAGGAGGGGCGGGACTGCAGTGTAACTGCCAGCAAAGGGGGAATTGGCAGTTACAACAATGAACCTTTTCTGAAAAAAAGCATGCATGGAGAATGCCATGTCAGCTTTTCCGCCGGCAAAGCTGACATATTTTATTGGGGCAAAGCGCCAAAAAATGGAAGTTCCCTGAATGATCAGTGAGATGTATGCAGGTATTGCCCCGGTTGGTGTCGTGTTAAAGCGACAGACTTGTCGGCCTAAACCGACACTAACACGGTTACGGCAGGCTTCCGGAGTGATGTCCACATCCCGGAGCAGTTGGTGCAGGTATTGCCGGTTTGTGTCTGGCCAAACCGACACTATCCCCGGTTACGGTAAGCTTCCGGGGAAATATCTACGTCCCGGAGCAATTGATGCAGGTACTGGCGATTGACCGCGGCCTCTTCGGCAGCCTTGCTGATATTTCCATCACAGCGTTCCAGGAGCGACTGGATATAGAAGGTTACAAACCGGCGCATCCAGATCTCCTTGGCTTCTTTGAACGGGATCTGGGTCAGCTCCTCCATGTTTTGAGCCTGAACCGAGTCACTTCTTCCTTCGCTTTGGCAGGCCAAATCCTGGGCAGAGAGAGACTGGCCCCGGCAATAAATGACCGCCCGCTCAATAACGTTCTCCAATTCCCTGACATTGCCGGGCCATGGGTGCTGAGTGAGGATGTTCAGGGCTTCCGGGGAGATATCTTCAATAGGCTTGGCATAGACCTGTCTGAACTTGTTCAAGAAATGTTGGGCCAAGAGGGGGATGTCCTCTGAGCGCTCGGCCAGGGAGGGCAAATGCAAACGGATGACATTTAAGCGGTAGTACAGATCTTCCCGGAATTTCTTATCGTCAATGCCCTGGACCAGATCCTGATTGGTAGCGGCAATAAACCGTAAATCAGCCTGCTTGGTGACCACGCTGCCCACAGGCTTGAACTCCCCTTGTTCCAAAAGGCGCAAGAGCTTGGTCTGCATGTTGGGATTGAGGTCCCCGATTTCATCGAGAAACAAGGTCCCCCCATCGGCCTCATCCACTAAGCCTTTTTTGGTCTGCCAGGCCCCGGTAAAGGCCCCTTTGACATGTCCGAAGAGCTCACTTTCCATGACTTCTTCCGGTATGGCCGTACAATTGATGGTCACTAGCTTTTCCGCAGGCCTGCCGCTGTGCCGGTGCAGGGCCTTGGCCACCACTTCCTTTCCCGTTCCACTTGGCCCGGTGATGAGCACAGTGGCCTGGGTCGGAGCAACTTGCCTGATTCGGGACATGATATCCTGGATTTGAGGGCTGACTCCGATCAGTGAGCCCTCCTTCTGATTCTGCAAAGTTGCCTTCAGTTGCTCGTTTTGGAGCAGCACAGCCCTCCACTGCAGGCCCTTTTCCACAGTGAGCAGGACCCTTTCCTTTCGAAAGGGTTTGGTAATATAGTCAAATGCCCCTTTGTGCGTGGCTTCAACCGCGTTTTCAATGGTCCCGTAGGCGGTAAGGATAACTACGCAGATGTAAGGATCGATTTGTTTGAGCTCCTGAAGGAGTTCTAATCCGCTCATTTTGGGCATTTTCAGGTCGGTGAGCACCAGATCCAGCTCCTGGCTCCGGGCTAGTCCTACTGCCTGGCGCGGATCGGTGGTGGTCATGATCTCGTGTTCCGTTCGTTCGGCAAGAATTCGTTGGAGCAAGAGAAGCATATCCTTCTCATCGTCCACAAGGAGTATTTTGCTGGCCATGTTCATACCTTGAAAGGCAAGAGTTCTTTGAGAGCTTTTTGTTCATGTGACCGAGAATCAAGTTATGTATTGATGTGCGGTCTTGTCGAAGACAGGATTTAACCGTGAACCTGGAACTTTGAACCTGAAAGTTCATACCTCCCCCATGAGTGGGAGCCAGACAAAAAAAGTCGTTCCTGCATCCTGGTCTCCACTGCTGTGCGCACGGCATTCAAAATCAATGCTCCCGCCGTATTTAGCGATAAGACCGTAGCTGACGAAGAGTCCCAGTCCTGTTCCCTCTCCCTCCGGCTTGGTGGTAAAAAAGGGCTCAAATATCCGGTCCCTGTTTTCTTCAGGGATTCCTGGTCCGGTATCTGCAATCATGATCAGGGCCTTACCCAATTGCCTGTCGTCCATTGCTTGAATGGACAGGGAACCTCCATAGGGCATGGCGGCAATGGCATTGTTGATCAGGTTGAGGAAGACTTGTTGCAGTTCCCGGGAACTGCCCCGCACCTCCCGATGGGTTTTTAACTCAACACTTAATTCGATATCCTGCATCTCCAAGGTATGGTGGACAACCTGCAGGATCTGCTGCAGACAGTCCCGGAGGCTGCAGGAGGCCTGCTCGCTCTCCTCTATCCGGGCAAAACTCAGAAGATTCTCCACCACCTGCTTGCAATGCAATCCTTGTCGCTCAATAGTTTTCAGGTCGTCGTGCAAGGGATGCCCGGGTTGATGCTTTTCCAGCAGAAGGTCGCAAAATCCGAGCATAACAGCTAAGGGGTTGTTGATCTCATGGGCTACTCCGGCGGCCAGGGTGCCCATTGAAGCAAGCTTCTCTGCATTTATCAGCTGTTTTTCCAGTCGTTTATTTTCAGTTACATCCCGGGCGATGCACAGAACGGCCCTGACTGCCCCATAATCGTCGCGCAAAGGCATAAAGTGGGTACTGAGCCAGTATTGGTGCTCTTCCAGCTGGATCTGAAATTCCTCTCTGATGCTTTTTCTGTTTTTGTAGACTAAAGAGATGAGGTACAGTTGATGGTGGGCGGCTTTTTGGGGAAACAAGGTGGCCAAGGACCGATGGATGAATTCACTTGGGCTGCCGCCAAAGAAGTGGGCCGTGTAACTGTTTAAGGAAAGTATTTTCCCGCTTTTATCTACTGTAAAAATCAAATCTTCGGCACTTTCCACCAGACTGCGGTATTTTTCTTCGGACTTGCGCAGATCTTTGGTCCGTTCAGCCACTTCAAAGCCCAGCCGCTTGGAATGGCGGCGTTCCATCCATACATACGTTCCGCCGGCACACAAGATCAGAAAGAGAAGGAATCCCTGCAGCCAAAAAAGACGGTGCAAAGCGCTGCTGACCACATTTTCCACCTCGGATACCGGAGCCACTACGGCTACGGACCATTGGGTCGCATTGGCAGCAGACAATGTAACCGGAGCATATGCAATCAGTTTTTTCATTTGTCCGGTTTTTCCCCGGTGCCAGCCAGAAGTGTACC
>CAYZLB010000062.1:0-14029 GCA_964479235.1 uncultured Desulfohalobiaceae bacterium | reverse complement strand
CTTTTGTGAGTTTCATGAAGAAGGGGGCCGGAGCCCCAAGAAAAGACGTCACGAGGGAGGACCCTCGTAACGAAGAAAAGTGATCATGAAATATCCAATCGACTACTCCGTGTATCTGGTCATCAGCCAAAGAGACTGTTTGGACCGGGATATATTCCAGGTCTTAGAACATGCAATTCAGGGCGGAGTCAGCCTGGTCCAGCTCCGGGAAAAGACCATGCCCACCCGGGAGCTGGTTGCCCTGGCCAAAGAGATGAAGGTCTTTTTGGCCCAGCACAATATCCCCTTGATCATCAACGACCGGGTAGGTGTAGCCTTGGCCGCAAACGCCGATGGCGTGCACGTAGGCCAGGATGACATGCATCCCCTGGACGTTCGTCCTCTCATTGGTCCGGAGCGAATACTCGGCCTTTCGATAAATACAGAGGCAGAACTGCAGGAAGCCGGTACCCTGCCAGTGGACTATCTGGGCATTGGGCCTGTCTTTGCCACCCAGACCAAGAAAGACAACAAGCCGGTCCTGGGCCTGGAGGGACTGGCCCGTTTATGCCGAAAAAAACAGGTCCCAGCTGTGGGCATCGGGGGAATTACGGCCCGTAATGCATCCCGGGTCGTATCGGCCGGGGTCGAAGGAATAGCCGTGGTTTCCGCAATCTGTGGTGCCGAGTCGCCCAAGGATGCCGCCGCAGAGTTTAAAAAAGGTCTTATGACCTCCACATAACAAATAACGAACCAATTTTTCGTTTATAAAATATTGTCCCAAGTAATAAGGAAAAATATCATCATGACCACCCACCCCTGTCCCCGCCCTAACCAGGGCGGGGAACCTTTATACCCACTTCTACTCTGACTTGATGGGGCATCATTACTGGAGATATGGAAGTGCAAACAGAATTATGAATCGCAAGGCGAGTACACAGGCAAAAGCCAGTTGACAGCACCAGCAGGCAAGGATATGACTTTGTGAAAAATTTCCCTTAAGGAGGTCATCCGCATGAATTGTCTCATTTTCGGCCCCAACGGCAGCGGCAAAGGTACCCAAGGCTCTTTGGTCAAGGATAAGCTGAACATCGCTCATATTGAATCCGGAGCCATCTTCCGGGAACACATCAGCCAGGGCACGGACCTGGGCAAAAAGGCCAAGGAGTATATCGACAAAGGCGAGTTGGTTCCAGACGACATCACCATTCCAATGGTTCTGGAAACTCTGAAAGACAAAGGACAGAACGGCTGGTTGCTGGACGGGTTTCCCCGCAATATTGTCCAGGCCAAAAAACTGTGGGAAGCCTTGCAGCAAGCCGGCATGAACCTGGATTACGTGATTGAAATCACTTTGGACCGCCAAGTTGCCAAAAACCGGATCATGGGCCGCAGGCTGTGCGTCAACGACCCCAACCACCCGAACAATGTATTTATTGACGCCATCAAGCCGGAGGGGGACAAATGCCGGGTTTGCGGGGGTGAATTGAAGACCCGTTCCGACGACCAGGACGAGGCGGCCATCGACAAACGCCACGATATTTACTATGATACCAATTCAGGCACCCTGGCTGCTGCCTACTTTTTTAAGGATCTGGCCAATCAGGGCAAAACAAAGTACATTGAGCTTGACGGCTCCGGAGATATCCAGAGCATCAAACAGAAGCTGGCCGACCAGTTGAGCTAATCAATGGATACGGGCTCTTTGTGCCGCAATTCACAATCCCGCTCCGGCGGGATTTTTTCTCACAAACCCACATGCCTGCCAAGGCGCATGCACGCTTGCGCTAACGAAGCATACAAACGATTTCGATACCGATACCGACTGGGAGTGGCTACCCAACCGGATACTGACAACGCTGAGGATCACTGGCGCAAAGAATGAGCGGCCAGTGCATCCGTTTGTTGTGATTTTCTTTCTTCGGGTTCGTAATCGCTATCGGGATCGGGATCGATATCCATAAACTGAGGGTTCCTGCTGCACCGAATGACATATTCTTTCGATTTCGATCCCGATTTCGATTTGGATTTGGATTATCCCAATTATCCCAATTATTAACTAATAACAGTTTTATTACCAATCAAAGGTGGACTTCCTTCATCGACTGCATCGACTGTACCCAGCTATTCACATCGAGGATTTCGGTTCGTAGTAAGTCTCAATATGAGTTATCTGTCCGCAGCACAAGTTCGAGAAAGATCAGAACATCTCAGACGTCTGGTCTGGATCATGTATGGGCTCTATGCCGGGACCATCATTTCCGGCATTACCGTCATCATCGGCGTGGTCATGGCTCATTTCAAGGAAAAAGATGCCCTTTTCCTTGATCCTGTTCTGGCCAGCCATATTTCCTGGCTCATCCGCACCTTTTGGTGGACCCTGGCCTGGTCCGTGGCAGCGGCTGTTTTCTATGCCCTGTTCATCACCGCCCCTTTGGGCGCGCTGATTACCCTCATCGCCGGCATATGGTTCATGTACCGGATCATCCGTGGTGCTTTGCGCCTGCATAGGGGCAAGGACATGCCGTTGAGCTGATCCATTATGGTTGCAATCCAGTCCTGGGTATAGTATTTTCGGGTTTATAAAGGAAACATATGAACGTGTTCCCCCTCATTGAAGCCTATACTGTAAAGGACTACGAGCATTGGGAAGGCGACTGGGAGCTCATTCAGGGCCAGCCCCTGGCCATGACCCCATCGCCCGGAATTACCCATCAACGAATCATTGCTGCCGTTTTCCGGCAGATCGATACAGCGATGCAAGGCTGTCCTGACTGCGAAGCCTTGTTTGAGATCGACCTGGAACTGGCTGAAGACACAATAGTCCGTCCAGATCTGGTGGTCATTTGTTATCCGGCCCACGGCCAGCGGCTGACCAGGGCTCCGGAAATCGTATTCGAGGTTATTTCTCCGCGTACCGCCCGCCGGGATGAGGTAATCAAGCACGAGCTCTACCAGCAGGAGGGAATCGCCTACTATGTCCTGATCTATCCAGAAGCCCAAAAAGCTAAAGTGTATAGGCTTGAACAGGGCAAGTACCAAAAAAAAGGAGACTTTCAAAACGAAACCCTGTCCTTCGAGCTTTCCAAATGCCGTATTGACTTCGCCTTTTCCCAAATTTGGCCAGTTAACTAACTGTAAACCCAAGGGATTGGAATCACAGTACCCTCCCCCAACCCCTCCCGTGTAAGCTGCGCAAAGCCGTATGTAACCGGGTGTTATGTGTGCATAAAGACCAACTGTTCCGGGCGGGGAACCTGTATACTCATTTCTATTCTGTTTTGATGGGGCTTCATTGCTAGAGATATGTCATTGTAAACAAAATAACGAATCGCGGGACGAGCATTCCCACCACGGTCAAAACGACCGCCGCCCCGGCCAGGCGATTGGCCTGCAGGATATGCTCCGGCCCCAATGTGCGTATGGGATCGCCCAGTCTGGGCCGGCTGGAAATCTGACCGTGATATCGGCCTTCCCCGCCCAGCTGGACCTGCAGCAAACCGGCCATCGCCGCCTCAGCCTGGCCTCCGTTGGGGCTGGGATGCTTGTTCCGGTCCCGGACAAAGACTCTCCAGGCCTGTCCTGCGGGATAGCCCAACAACTTCCCGCCGGCTATAAGGGCCACAGCGCCCATCCGGGCCGGAATCCAATTGACCATATCGTCGAGCTGGGCCGCAATCCGGCCGAAATCCTTGTATCCTCCGGTGGTATACCCCCACATGGAATCCAGCGTGTTCACCGCCTTGTACAGCATGGCACCCACCGGACCGAAGAGAAAAGCAAAAAAAACCGGGGCAATGACCCCGTCCACGCTATTTTCAGCCACACTCTCCACACAGGCCCGGCTGACCACGGAAGCATCCAGTTCCGCAGTCTCCCGGCCCACAAGCATGGACACCGCTTGTCTGGCCTCATGGATCTCGTCTTGCTTCAATGTCTTATACACGCGCAGGCTGTGCACGCGCAGATCCTTGGCCGCAAATGTGGTCCAGAGGACTATCACACCGCCCAGATCCGCAGCCAACGGATGCACAAGACCAAGTCCCCAAAGAACAGTCCAGGCAGTTGTCCCGGTCACCGTCAAGACCACACTCACCCCAACGATTCCCGCCTTGGTCTGATCCAGACCCTGGCGACGCAGCGGCTTTTCCACACCCGCGGCCAGGGCCCCGATCCAGCGTATGGGATGCGGCCATCCCTGGGGATCACCGATCAGTTGATCCAGAACCAGGGCGCACAGGATTTGCATTTCCAGGGGAATCACAGCCCAAGCTCCTGTTGTATCCGCTTTACATCCAGATTCTCCCGGACAATATCCGCCAGCCGGTCCAGGGCCGGCTCCAGATCGTAACGGACCTGGATCCTTCCCAGGGGGGACAGCCCCATTCGCTGCCGTAATCGATCGATGAACCAGCGGCGGAACTCGTCGGCATCAAAGAGACCGTGGAGGTAAGCGCCCCAGACAAGGGCATGTCCATTTTCCAGTTCCAGCCCCCGGTCATCTCCCTGGCCCAGGCGAAGTACCGGCCGACCGCCATCGGCCCGGGAGCGGCCGTGATGGATCTCGTAGCCATGCACCGGCAAACCGGATGCACAGTGCACACCCTGACGCAGGGTCAGGGTCTTGTCTTCCTCCATGACCGTGTGCATGGGCAAGAGCCCCAACCCCTGCATCTTTTCGGTTGATGACTCCAGACCGTACGGGTCGCTAATCGTTCGGCCCAGCATCTGGTATCCGCCGCATACGCCCACAATTTCGCTTGTACTCTCCTGGGCCAGATCCCGGATTTTGGCCCCAAGGCCGCTATGTTCCAAAAAGATGAGGTCGTTGACCACACTCTTGCTTCCGGGCAGGATCACCGCCGCAGGCTCTGTCAGATCGGCAGCCCGGCGAACGAGCCGCAGATTGACATCCGGCTCCTGAATGAAGGGCTCGAAATCTGTGAAATTGGAAATATGCGGCAGATCGATCAGGGCGATGGCAACGCCTTGTTTATCTGTTGCCGCCGCAGCCTGCCATCCAGACTTAAAGCTCACCGAATCCTCATCCGGAAGCCCCAGATTTTGAATATGGGGGATAACGCCCAGGACCTCCCGCCCGGTATGCCGATGGGTGATTTCCAGGGCCGAATCCAATAGAGAAGCATCTCCCCGGAACTGATTAATGACAAAACCAGAGATCAGCTCCCGCTCCCATTGAGCCAGAACCTCCATAGTACCCACAAAAGAAGCGAACACCCCGCCCCGGTCGATATCTCCGATGAGCAGAACCCTGGCCCCGGCTTCCCTGGCCATGTGCATATTGACGATATCGTGGGCTTTGAGGTTCACTTCCGCCGGGCTCCCGGCCCCTTCCAGTATCATGACCTCATGCTCTGCGGCCAAAGAGGCGTAAGATTCCTGCACCGCCTCCCAGGCCCGGGCCTTGTAGCGAACATAATCCATTACCTGCATGTTGCCCACCGGACGGCCGAGGACAATGATCTGACTCCCGGTCTCGCTGTTGGGTTTGATTAAAACCGGGTTCATGCGCACATCCGGGTCCAACTTGCAGGCCTGGGCCTGGACAACCTGGGCCCGGCCCATTTCTCCTCCCTTTCTGGTGACAAAAGAGTTCAGGGACATGTTCTGGGCCTTGAACGGGGCCACCCGATAACCGTCCTGGAGCAAGATGCGGCCCAGGGCCGCAGTCAGAATACTCTTTCCGGCATTGGATCCTGTCCCCTGGAACATGAGGGCCGGGACCCGGTGTTTGGATCTTTTGCCGGTATGATCTGCACCTTGTGAGTGCCTTGAATTCCAGCCTAAAACACCGGCCAGGGCCTGAATAAGACGGCGATTGTCCTCTTGGCAGCGGACCGCGATCCGAAAATACGAGCTATCCAGGCCCTGATAGTTGGTGCAGGTCCGGATGGCTATACCCTGGGCCAGCAATGAATCAAACAGGGAGAGGGCATCCATGCCGGGCGCAGTGACCCGGCCCAGCAGATAGTTGGCTTCGCCGGATACCACCTTAAGGCCCGACAAGGCGCAAAGATCCGCAATCATTTCTCGCCGCAGGCAGGTCACCAGGTCACGGCTTTTGTGCACATAGTCATCATCTTTGATCACCGCCGCCCCCACATCCAGGGCCAGGGTATTCACACTCCAGGGCGGAATTGTTTCCCGCACAGCTGCGGCCATATCCTGAGGAAAGAACCCGTATCCCAGGCGCAATCCAGGGACGGCATAGATCTTGGTCAATGACTTGAGAACCACGATATTTAAGACAGCAGGATCAAATACAGATTCAAGTCCGGGGACAAAATCCAGGAAGGCCTCATCAACAACAAACAAGGACTGAGGGTTTGCCCGGGCCGCATCCTGAATTGTCTTCAGATGAAGGGAGATGCCGGTAGGGTTATTCGGCTGGCCCAAAAAGACGATCTCATTGCCCTGCAGATGAGATTTCAGAAGATTCCAGTCAAGAGTGAAATTGTCTTCCTCTCGCAGAAAAACCTGATCCACATCCAGGCCGGCCTGCTTTGCCGCAGTGATATAATCCACGTAACAGGGAACCGGAATGACCGCCCGGCTCCATCGTCCGATCCGTGGCAGGGCGAAAAGGAGCTCAGTGGAGCCGTTGCCCAGAACAATATGTTCTATATTTTGAGAATGCCTGGCGGCCAGGATGGTACGCAGTTCCAGACCATCCGGGTCCGGATAATGAACAACCCGGTCCAGACTGCGGCTGACCACGGCCCGCAGGCATTCCGGGGGCCCCAAGGGATTGATGTTTGCACTGAAATCAACAATCGCTTCTCCATCCACCCCTGCCCTTTCGGTCAGTTCCCGGATATTTCCCCCGTGTCTGCCCATTTTTGTCTCACATGTTCAGAGTTAATCGTACATTGTATTTGGAAACATCAAACTCCGGCACCTATTCTTTCTTTTCCTTACTTCTTGGACCTCACCTTTTCCAGCCACTCGGCCTGGGCCTTCTGGTATTCCTCTTCCGTCTCTTTCCAGGCGTACTCTTCCGGATTTTGCTTTTCTCCGGCCTGGGATTTTTTCTTTGCTCCGGGCAGATTCTGCATGGCCCGGGTCAGCCTGTCCACCCAATTCTTTTGCGACTTTTTATTTCCAGACATCTGCCACCTCCTGCCGTGCACAGTTTTGACTTTTTTTCCTGGGCAGGACAGAATCTGACACCTTTTTTCATCCAGGGCAAAAAATGTTTTTGTAATCAATTCCTGACAACCAATAACACGTTTTCACACAAATTAACCCGATACTTCTTCATATATGGCTCACCCTTTTTCCCTCATCCGCCCCTATTTTGCCGAAAAAAAAGCTGCCATAGCTGCCGGCTTGGTCAGTCTTATCCTGGTCAATTTTCTGCAATTGCTTATCCCCCGGGTCATCAAACAAGTGGTGGACGACCTGACCGCCATGTCTCTGGACACCACCGGCCTGCTCATCTATGCCGGGCAGATCGCCGGAATCGGCTGCTGCATGGGCCTGTTCCGGTATATATGGCGTAACTGTCTTTTGGGCACCTCCCGCCGGGTGGAGGAAGGACTGCGGAACAAACTCTTCGCCCATCTACAGAACCTTTCCGCACAGTATTTCGATGCCACCCGCACCGGCGACCTCATGGCCCACGCTACCAACGACATCCTTCAGGTCCGCATGGCTTCCGGCATGGGTCTGGTGGCCATCAACGACGCCGTGTTCCTCGGCCTGGCTGCTGTGGGCTTTATGCTGGTCATCAGCCCGCTTTTGACCCTCTTGGTTCTCATCCCCATGCCCCTGATCATTGTCGGCACCCGTTTTTTTACCAAACGCATGCATCAGCGGTACCAGGCAGTCCAGGCCAGCTTTTCCGATCTGACCGAAGCGGTGCGTGAACGAATGGCTGGAATCAGGCTGATCAAGGCCTATACCCTGGAACAGAGAGAGGCCGAAAATCTGAAGGAAGAATCCCAGGCCTATGTGCGGGAAAACTTGCGCCTGGTCCGAACTACCGGGGCCTTTTTCCCCCTCATGCTCATGCTGACCAATCTGAGCATGGCCATGGTCATCTACTTCGGCGGCCGGCTGACCATTGTGACCGCCATTTCCCCTGGCGATTTTGTGGCCTTTATCAGTTATCTGGGACTTCTGACCTGGCCCATGATGGCTATGGGCTGGGTAATCAACCTCATACAGCGGGGCCGGGCCTCCCTGGACCGGATTCAAGCCATCCTGGACACCCAGCCGGCAGTTCAAGAGCAGACAGCTCCCAAATCCCTTGCTTATAGACCTCCTTCAGTGACTTTTGAACAGGTTATATTCGCCTATCCCGGCGGAGGGCCGGTATTAAAGGATATCTCCTTTCAACTCCGGCCCGGACAGACCCTTGGCCTGGTCGGACCGCCCGGAGCCGGCAAAAGTTCCCTGCTGCAGCTCATCCCCAGACTGTATGACCCCAAAAAGGGACGCATCATGATCCAAGGACTGGATCTGGACCAGATTTCTTTGGCCTCCTTGCGCTCCCTGACAGCCTTTGTCCCCCAGGAGCCCTTTCTTTTTTCCGGAACAATCCGGGACAACCTGCTCATCGGAAAGGAAATGGCCTCGGACAAAGAAATATACGCAGCCTTAGCCAAAGCGGATATGCAAGAGACTGTCCGCGGGTTTCCAAAAGATCTGGACACGGTCGTCGGTGAACGGGGAGTGATTCTTTCCGGGGGACAGAAACAGCGCATTGCCCTGGCCCGGGCCTTTCTGCACGCCGGTCCGCTGCTGATTCTGGACGATCCCATCAGTCAGGTGGATACACAGACAGGACGGCGCATCCTGGATCGGCTGGGTCCGGAAACCGAGGCCAGGACCACTCTCATCGCCTCCCACCGCCTGGCTGCTTTATCCACAGCGGACTGGATCCTGACCCTGGACCAAGGATGTATTGTGGAGACCGGTACCCACGAACAACTCATGGATCACGGAGAATTCTACGCCCGAACTTATCGCTTTCAGGAAATCGAAGAGGCCTTGAATGCAACATGACCACGGTTTTTTTGAAGAAGTTCAGCTGGGGAAACCACAGGATATAGGCATTCTGCATAGGCTGGCCCCTTTTGTCCGCCCCTATGCCTTTCTGGTTTTCCTTTCCCTGGTCCTGGTCCTGGTCATAACCGTATGCGAACTTTCCATACCCTATGTAACCAAGATGGCCGTGGACCGGTACATCGTCCCGACCCAGCCGGAACAGGACCAGGGGCATGAGACCAGGTTTTTGCAGGTAGACACCGGCGATCCGCAAGTCCGCTCCATAGTATCCAAACACCCCGGCCTATTCGAAGAAAAGCAGGGCACGACCCGTATCGCCTACACTGATCTGCCCAAACTTCCCCAAGAGAGTCTGACCCGGCTCCGGGAGCAGGACCTGCAAGGTGTAAGTCTTCTTTCCCTGGCCTTTCTGGGAATTATCACCTTGAATTTTGGGGCCAACTTTGGACAACGCATGATTATGGAACTCTCTGGGCAAAGGATCATGCACGATCTGCGCATGCAGCTCTATTCCCATGTCCAGAGCCTTTCTCTTTCCTTTTTCAACCGCTCTCCGGTAGGCCGCCTGGTAACCAGGATGACCAATGATGTGCAGAACCTGCACGAACTGCTCACCAACTTTTTATCCTTTGTGCTCAAAGACGTCTTCATGCTCCTGGGGATTGCGGTCATCCTCCTGGTTATTCACTGGCAGTTGGCCTTGGTTTCTTTTGCCGTTATCCCCTTTGTCCTTGTGGCCGCCACGGTCTTTGCCCGCCGGGCCAGAAAGATCTTTCGTATCCTGCGCATCAAGGTGGCTGAAATCAATTCCCGCTTTTCCGAGACTATCGAAGGCATGCGCATTATCCACCTCTTTGGCCGGGAAAATGTAAACCTCAAGCATTTCAAAGTATTAAATCATGAAAACTATCAGGCCGGGATGGACCAGATCAGAATTTTGGCTATTTTTCTGCCCCTGATCGAAGTTCTGGGATTTCTGGCCATGGCCCTGATCGTAGGTTACGGGGGCACCAAAGTCCTGGGCGGTAGCCTCAGTCTGGGAGCTCTGGTGGCTTTTCTCTCCTATATCCGCATGTTTTTCCGCCCATTACGGGACATGGCCGAAAAGTTCAACCTTCTGCAAAATGCCCTGTCTTCGGCTGAACGTATTTTTCAGATCATGGATACCAGGGAGCACATCGCCCACCCAGCATCAAAACCTGTACACAATGAACCACTCACAGACATCGTGTTTAGTAATGTGGTTTTCGGTTATAATCCACAAAAACCCGTGCTGGAAGACATCTCCTTCACCCTGCATCAGGGAGAGAGAATAGCCTTTGTCGGTCCCACCGGAGCCGGGAAAAGCTCGCTCATCCACCTTTTGGTCCGCTTTTATGCCCCCCAAAAGGGCCACATCCTGATCAACGGGCGAGATATTTCGCAGTGGGATGTAGCCTATATCAGGTCCCGGATAGCCCTGGTCATGCAAGAATCTTTTCTCTTTGCCAGAACGATTCGGGAGACCCTGCTCCAGGGTAATCCGAGGCTCACGGAAAAAGAGATAGAGAGGCTTTTGAAGGAATTGGACCTGTGGCCTTTGATCCACAAGCTGGACAAGGGACTGGACACCATCTTGAGCGGACGGGGATCGTCCCTGTCCACCGGCGAACGACAGCTCCTGGCCATGGCCCGGGCCATGGCCAAAAATCCGGATATCCTGATTCTGGACGAGGCCACGTCATCCATCGATTCAGAGACCGAACAGCGCCTGGGGCGGGCCATGCACCGGCTGCAGCAGGGCCGGACGTCGATCACCATTGCCCATAGACTGGCCACGGCCCGGGATGCGGATACGATCTATGTCTTGCACCACGGCCGCATCGTTGAATCCGGTTCCCACAGCCGGCTGCTGGCCACAAACGGTCTCTACGCCCGGCTGCAACAGGTCCAAGCATAAACAGGACGTTCACGGTTACAAATCTCCAACCCAAACGAACCTATCCGGTTTTCACTGTATCCTCTTGGACATTTCGTGATGGGCGACGACAATCCGGCTCAAATACCCCACCGTTTCTTGAACAGGGGGGATTCTGCCATAGGACGCATAGCCGGATCGTTCTGTATAGGTCCTGGAAAGACCGGCATTGTAGGCTGCAGTGGCCGCGAGAATGTTGCCGTTTCTGGCCCGAAGATTCTCGGCCATGATCTGGATCATTCCCTGAACCGGCTTTCTATAGGTCACCCGCTGATCAAAACGGTAAAAGAACCGGACGTCCTGGGGATTAAAAATACTCCGGTTTTCATAATTGGCCTGCAAAAACGACCTGTACGATGACCTGGCTTCCTTGATCCGCCTATCAAGGGCATCAAGTTGTTCCAAGCGGGACAAGTCCAATTCCGGCTCAAGATTGCCCCCGCCTGCTGCCAGCACCTTGAGGATCTCTTGCAGTTTCGACTGGGGATCTTTAAATAAGGTCGGATCTGAATTGATCAATTCCGTGCGCTGTTTTTGCAACCCCTGCAGCTGGGTCAAGGCCGAAGCCAGCTCCGGTTTGTTCAATTCCGACTGCTTTAGGTCGCTGTTCTCAGGACAAACCATGCCCACTGAACGGGCCGTGACAGACATAAACTGGCAAATACCTACGGCAAAGGCCCATGAGACTGCAAACTCGTAATAAAACGATTCCTCCATCATTTGAGCCATAATCCATACCGGATCCACGGGATAGACTTCTTCATGATCCGGAATGAACCGCATGACCCAATAGACAATATTCACCACCCGTTTTTCCATATCGATATCCGCCAAGGCCCGATTCCAGACAGGCAGATCCCCCTGGCCATACCAATCCTGAATCAATTCCAGAACAGCCCGTCCTATCCGGTACTCAAAGTTTTTCCGTTCCCTGGCCGTACCCGGTATGGTTTGCACTTTGGGTTGAACAATCTGTATCGAGGTCCCGGTTCCAGTGCTGGATCCAACAGTTGCTGCCGCAGCTTGCCCCGGATACACACAGCCCAAACCAAAAGCAGCCAAGGCTCCCATGGCTTCACGTCTGTGCATTGCCTCCTCCTCACAAACTGATATGTATCAGTTTGATATAACACACTATATTGCAAAGATAGATCATCTACTGATTTTGGACATCTTTCCTGACAACGCTCAAACGTCGGTTCAGAGCTGTTTGCAATTTCGCATCCCGATTGTAGATATCTTGTCGAAAATGGGTCTGCCCGGATTCATCCACCCACGAAGTCCAATAGAAAAGATGGACCGGGACGGGCTGGGGCAATCGAATGATCCTGGTCTGACCACTTTGAATAACTGCGCGCAAGGATGCAGCATCCCAGGTTTGGGTCGGAGCAAGTAAGGCCTGAGCCAAATGCAGGGGGTGTTCCACCCGGATACAGCCGGAACTAAAGTCCCTGGTCATCCTGTGAAACAAGGTCTTGTTTGGCGTATCGTGCAGGTATACGGCAAACGGATTGGGGAACATGAACTTCATTTGGCCCAATGCGTTGTACGGGCCAGGCTCCTGGCGCATGCGATACGGAAATGACTCAGGATCAACGTTCTCCCACTCAATGCTTTGAGGATCGATCTGTTCAGCCTGATCGCCCCACCCTGACAGCAGGGTGATGGAATGTTCCTGTAAATATCCCGGATCTTCCATCACCTTGGGTAAAATATCTTTGATCATGATGCTTCGCGGTACGTTCCAGGCTGGATTGAGGACTATATACGTTATCTGATCGCTGAACACCGGTGTCCTTCGGGCGGTCTTGCCAACGATCACCCGCTGTCGCATCGCGGTCCCGTTTTTATGCTCAAAGACCATGCCAAAATCTGCGACATTCACCCGGACATGAGGCAGGCCCAAATCCCGTGGAATCCAACGCCAGCGCTCCATATTCAAGGCCATTTGTCCGGCCCGATCCTTGGCTGAAACGTTTAAGGCAGCCAATGTCTTCGAGCCGACCACACCGTCAACCCGGAGGCCATGGCGATTTTGAAAACGCTTGACGGCATCTTCGACGTCTGGCGTAAATACAGAGTGCGACGTTCCATTCACATCTGTCAAAAGGTCGTTGGTTCCCCGTAAACGGTGCTTGAGGGCCTGAACCCGCTCTGATTGATCACCCACCTGCAGATTTTTGCCCGGGGGAATTTGTATCCACCCGCCGACATGAGCCAAATGCACATATCTTTCCCAGCCTCGACGCAATCTGTGATATCCAGCATGTGGCGGAAGTTGAGCCATCAGTTCCTTGTGCACCGAAGTCTTTTGAAGAGCCCGATCCAATGCCCCTATCAAGTTCGGGGCATGAGCATAGGCTACCCAGGAAGGATGCAGGGTTTCAGGATTCACTCGACCGGCCCGAAGATGACCGGCCAAGGTGAAAAATGCATCTGTGAGTAAAATCTCTGTATCTGCGGTGTCTCTTGGTTCCAGAGAAGGCCACTGCCCCTTGAGACTGCCCAGCATCCTCTGCAGGATACGCAGATGGTAATCCGAAGGATCCATCGCCTGACGGGCCGATTTCTGAATACACTCCAGCATATTTTCAGCCACGTCCCAGTCTGCACGATCCAATCCCCAGACAGGTCGGTATCCATGTTCCGCGTAGAATGAAGGTAAAAGCTTGATCCCGCAAATGAGCTCTTCTTGACAGGTAAATCGGCCGTTCCAGAGGCGGGATCTGATCTCCTGTTCGATCCGGTCCGACAACGATAAGGACAAGACAGTCAGCTCATCAGTCTGGTTCATGGCCCCCTGTACATTCCAGGGAAGAACAACTCCTATGACCAGGCAAAAGACAAGACCCACAGCGGGTTTGATCCCGCTGAGGGCCTTGGTCCCAAAAGAACATCTAAAACAGCAAGGGACTGTCATGTGCAAACTATCCTCAATCACTTATATGAACAAATGTTATTTGTTCATGGTTATCAGACCATTCTGGCCGGGGACTTTGCGCTGAAACAAACATTCCTGGCCATGGTCCATCTTCATGCGCTGCATGAGGATGGTGTAGA
>CAYZLB010000061.1:0-14306 GCA_964479235.1 uncultured Desulfohalobiaceae bacterium | reverse complement strand
AAGGTTGGTGCAAATAATTTGAGACTGGTTGCTCCACGTAATGCAGGACATAGCAGGTGGAGAGGGGTTCGCCCCTGCGCCCATACTCAATCAGGCTCTTGATCTCGTCCCGGACCGCAAGTGATGCCAGTCTGGAGCGGCAGTTGATCAACCCGTATCCTTATATAGCGCTACAAAGAATACATAAAAAGAATGAGTTCCTCCATGAATTTCCACGCACTGATCCTGTCTGCCGGATACTCTCGGCGTATGGGACAGTTCAAACCAATGTTGTCACTGCAGGGCCAGACAGTTCTGGCCCGATGTGTGCAGAGCTTTCGCCAAGCAGGCATGAATGAGATTACTGTTGTGGTTGGGCACAGACAAAAGGAAACTGTAGAAACATGTGCCCTCCTCGGAGTGAGATGGACGTATAATCCGATTTACAGCCAGGGCATGTACTCATCAGTCCAGGTGGGAGTATCTGCTTTACCAGCTGAGACTGATGCCTTTTTTCTTTTGCCTGTGGATATTGCCCTGATCCGGCCCTGGACCATTCAACAAACAGCCGAGTGCTATCAAAAACACTGCCCCCTGCTCGTTTACCCCACCTTTCAAGGCCAACGAGGCCACCCGCCTCTTATTTCCTTTCACCTCAAAGAGGCCATTGCTGCACATGATGGCCAGGGCGGCCTGCGTCACCTTCTCCAAAATCACGACCAGGAGGCCCTGGAGGTAAGCACCTTTGATCGTAATATCCTGTTAGACATGGATCATCCAGAAGACTTTGCTCAGGCCGAGAGCCGGGCGCGTTCCTTGTCCCGGCTGAATAGAGACGAAGCCTGGGCCTTGGTTCAACGAGTCCACCCCATTTCTACAGCTGGTCTGGCTCATGGCCATGCAGTAGCCATCACTGCCAAATCTCTGGCTCAGGCCCTGAACCGGGCCGGTTGTAACGTGGATGTCGAATTAGCCTACGTCTGCGGACTGGTCCACGATATGGCCAAAGGCCGGCCAAAACATGAAGAGGCAGGAGGAGAACTCCTGGACAGTATGGGACTAACGGAGATGGCTCCTGTCGTTGCCGCCCATCGGGACCTGACCCTGCCTGACGATCAGGAAATCACAGCCAGGGAAGTCGTTTACCTGGCGGACAAACTGACCAGAGGACCGCAACGAGTAAAAGTGCACGACCGTTTTCAGGAAAAACTGGACCTATTTCACGAGGACCCTGAGGCAGTGGCCGCTATCACCAGAAGACTGGGCAATGCAATGGATTTGCAGCGGCGGATGGAAAAAATTCTGGGCTCTTCAGTTGAAAGCGTGGTTCCAAAAAGCATCCAGGTAGATAACCTGGACCAAGGCCAATAAATCTCATACACCCTCGATCCTGTCAATAATGACACCTCACGCATTTCTCAAACAGTATCAATTATTGGAAAAGACATAATCTCTATCACTTCTTGCTATTTCATTATTGACATCATGGCTCGTTTGCGGGCACCATGATCTCAGTCTGCTGACAAGGAGATCGTGCATGTGCCCCCTTCATTCCCAATGGTTTTATCAAGATCAGTACCGGCGTCCAACATATCGGGATTGCGATTCCTATGCGGCCTGCAGTGCCTTTTTCAACGGGTCCGAAGAACCGAACAACTTTTCCGAAGACGAAATCGCCTTCTGGTTCAATCGGTTAGAAAATATCGCCTCTCCTGCACATTCCTTTCATTGGATGTGTGTGGCCCATTTGGCCGAGGCAGCACTGCTTACTGCCGGAGCCCGAGCCGACCAGGCTGATTTTCGAGGAGCAGGCGACCTCCTGGCCAACCCGCGAAGAGTGAATATTCACTTTGTCGAATCTTCCCGCCTGGTTCGCAAAAAGCGGCACATGCCGCTGTCTCAACAATTCGCTTATCCTGGATGCAATGCCCATGAGACTCTGTGCCGTCTGGCAAAAGAAACGATGCTGCACACCCAAGAGAAGGCACTCCTTCCTGCCCTTTATCAGTGCTTGAAGAGGCCGACATCCAATGCTGATGCGGCATACCTCGATAGCCTGAGTCGAAGAATGGAACGTGTTGCCGAAGTACTGAACTTCTTGGCCTGCGACGGCATATTCAGCCCCGACCACCTCCAGGCCAAGCTCATGTCCCTCTCTGTACCGAAGAAAACCTGGTACAAATCCCAGCTGTGCAATTTTGATCACAACCTATTCTGGTATTTTGGCCGGACTGTTGCCTCCTGCCTGGCCCCAAAAAGCCACTTCGTGTGGCAAGAAAAAGAATGTACAGGGTCATATCATTCAAGAGCAGGACGTTGATCACCTGTTGCGGATCGGGAAGGAGCACATTTATGTCCTGAATTTGGATCGTTTGTTGCCGGCGATATGAACGTGACCGTTTGGAAAAGGCTCAATAACGTGGATGGATGAAAACATGAAAAGGAGAGTCGTCATGCTCAAAAGAACCTTGATGATCAATGGCCTGGAAAAGAAGCTGGTTGTTGATCCAGAGGAATCCCTGGCCAATGTTCTACGTAACCAACTTCTTTTAACCGGGACTAAAGTCGGCTGCAACCAGGGCCAATGCGGCTGCTGCAGCGTGATCCTGGACGGGAAGGTGGTCCGCTCCTGCATCACCAAGATGAAGCGGGTCCCGGAGAATGCAGCCGTGTGCACCATTGAAGGGGTGGGCCGGCCAGGGAGGTTGCACGCCTTGCAACTGGCCTGGATGGTCCATGGCGGGGCCCAATGCGGGTTCTGCACCCCCGGATTCATCATGGCCGCCAAGGGCCTGCTGGATGAAAATCCTGACCCGTCCAGGGAAGATGTCCGGGAATGGTTTCAGAAGCACCGCAATGCCTGCCGGTGCACCGGCTACAAGCAACTGGTGGATGCGGTCTTGGATGCGGCCAAGGTCCTGCGGGGCGAGATGAGCATGGAGGACCTGACCTTCAAACTGCCCGAAGACGGTCATGTCTGGGGCGGCTCAATGCCCCGGCCCAGCGCCGAGGCCAAGGTCACCGGAACCTGGGATTTCGGACGGGATCTGGGACTGTTCATGCCTGAATCCACCTTGCAATTGGCCCTGGTCCAGGCCGAGGTCTCCCACGCCAACATCAAATCCATCGACACCTCCAAGGCCGAAAAGATGCCCGGCGTACACGCCGTCCTGACCCACAAGGACGTGAAGGGGAAAAACAGGATCACCGGTTTGATCACTTTTCCCACCAACAAGGGAGACGGCTGGGACCGGCCCATCCTGTGCGATACCAAGGTTCATCAGTACGGCGATGCCATCGCCATTGTCTGTGCGGACACGGAAAAGCAGGCCCGGGCCGCAGCCAAGGAAGTCAAGGTCGACTTGGAAGAACTCCCGGCCTACATGAGCGCCCCGGAGGCCATGGCCGAGGACGCCCTGGAGATCCACCCCGGCACGCCCAATGTCTACTTTGAACAAAATATCGCCAAGGGCGAGGACACAAAGCCGATTTTTGACAAAGCTGATGTGGTCGTTGAAGGCGATTACTATGTCGGCCGGCAGCCACACATGCCTATGGAACCGGATGTCGGTTTTGCCTACCTCAATGAAAACGGCAAACTGGTTATCCAGTCCAAGTCCATCGGCCTGAACCTGCACCTGGGGATGATCGCTCCGGGCATGGGCGTGGAACCGGAGAATGTGATCATGGTCCAGAACCCCACCGGTGGAACCTTTGGCTATAAGTTCAGCCCCACCCTGGAGGCCCTGGTCGGCGTGGCCGCCCTGGCCACAGAACGTCCGGTTTTTCTGTCCTACGATTACCAGCAACAGCAGACATATACCGGCAAGCGCTCTCCCTTTTTCATCAACCTTCGACTGGCTGCGGACAAGGAAGGCAAGCTGCAGGCCATGGAAAACGACTGGAGTGTGGACCATGGTCCATACTCCGAGTTCGGGGATCTCCTCACCCTGCGCGGGGCCCAGTATATCGGGGCCGGATACGACATCCCCAATATCCGGGGCATTGGGCGTACCGTGTGCACCAATCATGCCTGGGGGTCAGCCTTCCGGGCCTACGGCTCGCCCCAATCCGAATTCGCCTCTGAAGTGCTCATGGACGAGCTGGCCGAAAAGCTGGGCATGGATCCCTTTGAACTGCGCTATAAGAACGTCTACCGGGAAGGGAGCACCACGCCCACCGGCCAAACCCCCGAGGTTTTCAGCCTGCCGGAGATGATGGACAAACTCAAACCAAAGTACGAGGAAGCGGTGAAGCGGGCCAAGGCCAACTCCACAGACAGCGTCAAACGCGGAGTGGGCATCTCCATCGGGGTGTACGGAGCCGGCCTGGACGGTCCGGACACCGCCCAAGTGGACCTGGAGCTCAACCCGGACAATACGGTCTCCGCCTACACCACCTGGGAGGACCACGGTCAAGGCGCAGATATGGGCCTTTTGGGCACTGTCCATGAAGGCCTGCGCCCCTTGGGGCTGAAACCGGATCAGATCAAGGTGGTCTTGAACGATACCGAGAAATGCCCGGACGGAGGCCCGGCCGGTGGCAGCCGTTCCCAAGCCGTTGTCGGCAGGTCTGCGGCCGTGGCCTGTGAAAACCTGCTGAATGCCATGCGCAAGGATGACGGCAGTTTCATGACCTATGACGAAATGCAGGCCGCCGGTCGCAATCTGCGTTACAGCGGATCTTGGAGTGCTCCGGCCACCAACTGCGACGAAAACGCTCAGGGCAATCCCTTTGCCTTCTACATGTACGCCGTTTTTATGGCCGAAGTCGCTGTGGAAGCGGAGACTGGCAAAACCCAGGTGGAAAAGATGACACTGGTGGCCGATCCCGGAGTGATCAACAATAAACTGGTTGTCGACGGTCAGAATTACGGCGGCCTGGCCCAGGGCATCGGTCTGGCCTTGACTGAGGATTTCGAAGACATCAAGAAACACTCCACCTTGGCTGGAGCCGGTTTTCCGTACATCAAGCAGATCCCGGACGATATGGAGATCATTTATGTGGAGTCTCCACGGCCGGATGGACCGACTGGAGCCTCCGGGGTTGGTGAATTGCCCTTGACGAGTCCCCATGCCTCCATCATCAATGCCATTGCCAACGCCTGCGGGGCCAGGGTGCGTGAGCTCCCGGCCCGACCGGAGAAGGTTTTGGCCGCCATGCCATAAAATTTTTGGGAGGACAGGGGGACCCGTCCTCCCAAAAATTTATCATTATGAATTTTATTTTTGAAAGCTTGAGTTGGACTGCCCATGGATCAATCTGAGCTCAGAGAACTGGAATACAAATGTATCCAGGAAGAGTGGGCCTTTTGCCGGGCGGCCTGCCCCCTGCATGTGGACGCCCGGAGCCTGTGCCTGGCCCTGCAGAATGGAGACACAGACAAGGCCAGGGCTGTCGTGGACAAGACCATGCCCATCGCCGGCATCCTGGGCCGGATTTGCGAAGCCCCATGCGAGACGGCCTGCAAGCGAAACGAGGCCGGCGGGGCCGTGCGCATCGGACGGCTGGAAAAATTTTGCCTCCGCACAGCTGCCCGCAAGGGCAAGCCGATGAAGGTCCCGGACCGGGGGCGTCGGGCGGCAGTTATCGGCTGTGGTATCAGCTGTTTGGTCCTGGCCCACGATCTGGCCCGCAAGGGCTATCGGATCCAGGTCTATTATCCAGGGGACGATCCGGAGGAAGCCGTCAGCCAGGTCTTGCCCTGGAAGGTGCCTGATGAAGAAATCAGTTGTGAATTGACCTACCTGCAAGGACTGGGTGTGGATTTTCATTCCGCTGCCTGGGACAAGGCTTTGCTCCAGGCTTTGCTGGCTCAGGGACCGGTTTATGTCGGACTCGATGCGGTATCGACAACCATTTTGACCTGCTCCCTGGATCAGGTCGATGCCCGGACCTTGGCTGCTCCTGAAAAGGGGCTCTTCGTGGGTGGACTTGCGGGGAAGGAGATCCTACAACGGGCCATTGATCAGGCTGCATCTGGCCGGGCTGCGGCTGTCTCCCTGGACCGCTACACCCAACAGGCCTCCCTGACCGCCGACCGGGGCAAGGAAGGTCCGGTGCCCACCAGGTTGGTGACCAGTTTACAAGGGGTGAAGGACGTCCCCCCGGTGTTGTCCGATACTACAGACAAGGATGATGTGCAGGCCATCCAGCAGGAGGCTGCCCGCTGCATGGCCTGTGAATGTATGATCTGCGTTCGTCATTGTCCTTACCTGGAGACCTTTGGCAGTTACCCCAAAAGTTATGCCCGCCAGATCTACAACAATGAATCCATTGTCAAAGGCAGCCGCCAGGCCAATACCCTGATCAACTCCTGCATGCTCTGCGGACTGTGCACCACCCTGTGCCCCAATGATTTTCCCATGGCCGATCTGTGTCTGGGAGCCAGGCAACGGATGGTAAACAAGGGCAAAATGCCCCCCTCGGCCCATGACTTCGCCCTACAAGATCTGGAGTTTAGCCGCAGTGAGGAGTTTTTTCTGGTCCGCGGCGATCCGGAGCAGATAGAATGCGCCTGGCTCTTTTTTCCCGGCTGCCAGCTATGCGCCACCCACCCGGAGCAGGTGGAGGCGGTCTACGCCTGGCTGCGCCGTAACCTGGACGGCGGCATCGGCCTGGCTCTGGCCTGCTGTGGGGCCCCAGCCTATTGGGGAGGCCGGCAGAAGACCTTCCAGGCCGTCGCCCGGCAACTCCAGAGTGCTGTACAGGAACTGGGAGTTCCCAAGTGGATTGTGACCTGCCCCTCTTGTCAGCAGATGCTGGAGCATTTTGATCCTTTTTTGGATCGGATTTCCTTGTGGGAGGTGTTCTCGCAATACAGGGCTGAACTGGATATGACCCATTTTCAGCCCCAAACGTGCTTGGTTGATCCCTGTGCGGCCAGCAACCTGCCAAAGATGCGTCAGGCAGTACGTGAACTGCTACAGGACCAGGACCTGCTTGAGCCCGGCCTGAACGGTTCCACGGCGGCATGCTGCGGGTACGGCGGCTTGGTGACCAATGCCAATCCGGACATCGCCGCCCGGGCGGCCAGGGAACGGGCTGCAGCCTGTCAGGGAGATGCACTAACTTACTGCGCCATGTGCCGGGATCAGCTGGTTCGATCCGGCAAACGGGCTGCTCATCTCCTGGATATCTTTTTTCCAGGCAAGGGGGATGCATATTCAAGGCCGTCAACCGGTCTGTCCGCCAGCCGTGGCAATCGACGTCAACTCAAGGATTACATGCTGCAAACTGTCTGGAATGAACAGTGTCTGGCTGATTCTAACTTTGGTTCCATATCTCTGCACATGTCCGAGACTACGCGGGACATGGTGGAGAAGCGGCGCATTTTAGACAGCGATATCCAGCAGGTCATTGCCCATGCCGCTGAGCACGGCCAGCTTTTTTATGATACGCAGTCCAAGAGCTATCTGGGCAGCCTGCAACTGGGCCAGGTCACCTTCTGGGTCCAGTATGGGCCTGGAGAGAATGGCGTGTATGAAGTGTACACCGCCTACAGTCACCGCATGGAAATAGGCAAGGTCAGCGCTGAGGAGAGTGCGTGAAAGTCAATCAGCAGTTCAGACCCGAGTCAGGAGAATGGGAATGTGCCAAATGCAAAATCCCACTTCAGCCTGGACAGGTAAAGTTGCAGTATTTGAACAACAGCTTCACCATCGGGGTCCTGGTCTGTCCTCAGTGCAGACAGGCCCTCATCCCGGAAGATACTGCCACTGGAAAGATGCTGGAAGTTGAGCAACTTTTGGAGGACAAATAAATCAGCATGTTCTTTGGCCTCCCCCTGGTGGATCGGCATCGAAATCGAAGTCACCTTAGAGAAACGTTTTTTGTATCTTTTGTGCGCTTAAGCGTCGATGTCCTGCCCATCCATAGCCCCTCCAGGGCATGAAGGTTTTTGACAAATGCACTCAGCCTCCACCTCACCAGTCATGCGCCAAGCCTTGGACGATGCCTTGCGCCCAGGGGGCCTGAGTGGGACTCGCCAAGCCCTGGAGCGTTTGCCCCTGCCTTGGGGAACAACGGTTTTGGATGCGGGTTGCGGGCCGGGAAAGACTGCCAATTTGCTCCACGAGACCGGATGCCGGGTTGTTGGAATAGATCGGGACGCCCGGATTCTGCCAGCAGAAAATGCCCTGGCAGACAACCTGTGCTTTGTCCAAGGCGATATCTGTTCTTTGCCCTTGTCGGCGGACAGCCTGGATGCCGTGTTTTGCGAATGCGTGCTGAATCTGCTGCCCCAGCCCGAAGCGGCCTTAGCTGAGTTTTTCCGCATCTTACGGCCTGGAGGCCGGCTCTATTACAGCGATATGTACGCCCGGGAAAAAACCGGGACTCTTGCCGAGTGCTCATACGGCACCTGCTTGGCCGATCCCTGCGACCTGGATACTTTGCGCCGGCGTTTGGATATGCACGGTTTTATCATTTATTCTGAGCAAGACCAGACCAAGCTGCTGACAGAAACCGCCGGTCGATTGATTTTTGAATTTGGTTCCACCGCTCTTTTTTGGCAAGCCGTCTTGGGCCCAATGGCCGGCAGTGGATGTTCGTCCAGAATCCAAGCCCTGCGACCAGGGTATGTGTATTTTGTGGCCCAAAAAAAGACATGACTTTCAGGAAGACAACTCATGACTGACGATACATTGTTTCGTATCCTGCCTTTAGCCCAGAAAGGATATTGCTGTAGCCAGATCATACTTCTGCTGAGCTTGCAAGCCCAAGGGATCGAAAATCCGGCCCTGATCCGGGCCGCATCCGGATTGTGCCACGGAATCGGGGGGACAGGCCATACCTGTGGAGCATTGACTGGAGCGGCATGTATGCTGGGTCTGTATGCAGGAAAAGGGACAGACGCTGAAGAAGAAAACGAGCGCCTACTGCTGATGCTCAATTCCCTGGCTGAGTGGTTTACTGAATACACGACAGAATTTGGTGGATCACGCTGTACTGATATTTTGGGTGAATCCGTTGTGCAGCCGGATCCCAATATCTGCGGCCGGCTCATCGCTGATACCATGGACCAGGCCATGACCATTCTATCCGACAACGGTTTTGATCCTTCGGAGGGCCCTGATGCCGGATGATCATCCTACCCAAAGTCTGTGCCCGATATGCCTGCAGCGCATACAGGGCAAGCGGGTAGAGACCGCACCCGGTGTAATCTCTTTGCGCAAGCAATGCCCGGAACACGGTTCATTTTCCACCGTCATATGGAGAGGGGATCCGTCCTTTTTCGAATGGAAGCGGCCGAAGATTCCTTCCCAACCTCCTGTCTGTCGCACACATAGAAACAGTGGATGCCCCTTTGACTGCGGACTGTGCCCGGAACATGCCCAGCACACCTGCACGACCCTGCTGGAAGTAACCAGTCGCTGCAATCTGGGCTGTCCGGTCTGTTTTGCTCACAGCGGCGGCCACAGCCAGGACCCGGATTTGTCCGCTCTCAAAGAAAATCTTGAGCACATTCGGTCCACTGCCGGGGCCTGTACCCTGCAGATATCCGGAGGGGAACCCACGGTTCGGGAGGACCTGCCGGAGATCATAGCCCATGCAGCTGCTCAGGATTTCAGCCTGGTCCAGCTGAACACCAACGGTCTGCGCTTTGCTCAGGAACCGGACTACGCCTTGGAGCTAAAACAAGCCGGGCTGGAATCAGTTTTTCTACAGTTCGACGCATTGCGGGATGAGGCCTTTATTTGCCTGCGGGGCAGGGCATTGGCGGATATCAAGAACAGGGCGGTTCAGGCCCTGGCCCAGGCCGGCTTGGGTATTGTTCTGGTTCCGACCCTGGTTCCGGGAGTAAACACCAAGGACATCGGCCCACTGCTTCGCTATGCCCTGGAACATCACCCGGCGGTCCGGGGAATCCATTTCCAGCCTGTGAGCTATTTCGGCCGGTTCCCCAAGCAGCCGGAAGATGCAGACCGTCTGACCCTGCCTGAAATCATGCGCGCCCTGGAGGAACAGACCCAGGGCCTGATCAACAGCCGGGACTTTCAGCCACCTGGCTGTGAACATTCGTTATGTTCCTTTCACGCCGCCTATCTGGTCACTGAGACGGGAGACCTGCAACGTCTGGGGCAGGGCTGTTGCAAATTAAGCCCTCAGGAAGCTGCTGCCGGGGCCAGGCAATCTGTGTGCATGACGTCCCAACGCTGGAAATCCCCAGCTCCGAAAGATCGCTGTTTGCCCATGGACGATGATCTTGACCGCTTCCTGGCCCGAGCGAGACAGCATACATTCACTGTCTCCGGCATGGCCTTCCAGGACGTCTGGAATCTGGACCTGGAACGCCTGCGCGGATGCTGCATCCATGTCCTGGCCCCGGACGGAAGATTGATTCCCTTTTGCGCCTACAATCTGACAGCTCTTGATGGACGGCCCCTGTATCGGAGGAGGTAGGAAAGGAATTCTATGCCCGTCAATCAACTCGAATCCTGGATCTCCCTGCAAATCGGTCTGCCCCGGAAAACAATTTTATCCAGGGGCGTCCTGCGTCGCTGGCAACGCGAGAGACTTCTCCAGACCATTGCCCTGGCTCGGGAGAACAGTCCCTGGTACAGACAACGCCTGCGCAATGTGTCTCTGCCAGACAACGCGGACATTGAGCAGATCCTGCGGGCCCTGCCTTTGCTCACCTCCGATGACCTGCGTGACCACGACCAGGAGATGCTCTGCTCCTCCCAGGCCGAGATACAGCGGGTGATCACCCTGCAATCATCAGGGACCACGGCCTCACCCAAGCGCCTTTTCTTCACGGCCAAGGACTTGAGGCACACCACGGGCTTTTTCCAGCATGGAATGCGCCTGGTAGCTGCTCCCCAGGACTGTGTCCTGGTCATGCTTCCCAGCACCAAGGACTATGATGTCGGCAGCCTGCTGGTCAATGCCCTGCACCAGGCCGGATTCTCCGCACATGTGCAGTGGCCAGCCCATGAACCGCAAATTGTGGCCCAAGCTGTGCGCACAATCCAGGCCAACTGTCTCATCGGACTGCCACATCACATTCTGTCCCTGGCCAGAGATACCGCTTTGGCCCAGGACATTTCCCGCTATGTGCGACGTGTTCTCCTCTGTTCCGACTATACCGCCCCGGTTGTCCGTCAGGCTATAGCCCACAAACTGGAATGCCGAGTCCATGAGCATTACGGATCCACAGAATCTGGTCTGGGCGGGGCAGTGGAATGCTCAGCCGGTACTGGTTGTCACATCCGGGAGAACGATCTCTTGTTCGAAGTGGTCGACCCCAGCACAGGAGAGCAGCTGCCAGATCGGGCTGAAGGCGAGTTGGTATTTTCCACCATCACCAGAAGCGGCATGCCTTTGCTTCGCTATCGCACCGGGGACCGGGGCAGCATTACCCACAGCCGTTGCTCCTGTGGAAGCGTTCTGGCCCGGCTGCAAAATCTGAACGGCCGCCTGAAAGATATGGCCTGGTTGCCTACTGGAGAACAACTGACCATGGCTGAGCTGGATCAGGCTCTTCTGTCCAGTCCCTGGATCACCGGCTATGAAGCCGTATTGGACGATGAGCCCAATGCAGGCGATGCGCAATCTCCTCCCAACTCGACCCCAAAGACCGTTTTACGTCTCAGGATAAAGGCACTGACATCCAAAGCTTCATGGAAACAAGAAAAGGTCAAAGCTGATCT
Organism: uncultured Desulfohalobiaceae bacterium; assembly: GCA_964479235.1. GTDB lineage: Bacteria > Desulfobacterota > Desulfovibrionia > Desulfovibrionales > Desulfothermaceae > Desulfovermiculus. The sequence continues at coordinate 2,673 of CAYZLB010000061.1, read as the reverse complement.
TCTGGGCATACCGGCCATCCACCGAGCGATAACTTATGGTTCGATGCGTATAGCAGTGACAGATCATCACGACCCGCTTTTCCCCTCCCATACAGTCAAACGACATCTCCAGGACAACCGAAACCAGCCTCTTGGATAAGACCTCTGCGCAATCTTGTTTGATGCACGAAAAAAACGAGAGGCATGGGCTCCTAACCTTTCCCCACACTTGCCTGAGGCAAAACATTTTTCCGCCAAAGCGCGCAAAAATGTTTTGCCGGAATAATCAGTGATGAAACACAATGAGACCTTCTGTCGTTTCACTATTCTCCGGCCGGGGTACAGGGTAATATTCCTTCGCTGAAGTGAGAGAAAAGAAAAGTTCCTCATTTCATGCGAGCAAAAACAGGACTTTTACCCCATCTGATTCTTGCTGAATCCTAACACCTGTAACCTGACACCTTTTCTCAAAGCCACTCCGTCCGCCCGGCCAGGCCGGGAAAGCGTTCCCGGGCCTGATGAATCTTGTCTAGCTCCACCTGGGTGCGCAGGATGACCTCCTCGTCCCCTCCTCCGGCCATGACCGTGCCCCAGGCATCGACAATCATGCTGTGGCCCACCAGGGTTGCGCCACAGTTCGGGCCTACGGAGTTTGCGGATATCAGTGCGCACTGGTTCTCTATCGCCCTGGCTCGAGTAAAAATCTGCCAGTGCTCCAAGCGGGGATAGGGCCAGGCCGAACAAATCAGAAAAATCTCCGCCCCCTGATCCACCATCCGCCGAAAGAGCTCAGGAAAACGCAAGTCAAAGCAGGTGGCCAGGCCGAAGATCCCCAGGGGAGTGGGAACAACGCTGATCTGCTCTCCCGGGGTCAACAACTGCTTCTCCAGGGAATCAAAGGCAAAAAGATGGATCTTGCGGTAAGAGCCCAAGATCTCGCCCTGAGGTGAAAGCAGATAGGTCGCATTGTAGTAGTGATCTCCGTCCTGGAGGACGAAGCTTCCGGTGTGAACATAAGCCTCCATTTCCCGAGCCATGGACTGCATGGTCTGCAAGGTAGGGCCATCTTCAGTCTCGGCTTGAGAATAGTACCTATCAAAGCTCATGAAACCGATATTCCATAGTTCAGGAAGAACAATCAGATCCGCCCCTTGGCACTGACGAATCAGCTCAACCGCCCGGTCAATAGCGCGGGATTTATTGTCTTCGATCACACCCATCTGGATTGAGGCCACGTGCATACGACGTTCTCCTTTGGTTTCAGCTTTGCCCTTCCAACTGCATATAGGAGAGGGGCTCAACGTCATAGGCCAGTTCCAGGCTGCGGCCCAACATCCGCTTCTTCCAGATGCCGGTCTGTGTGGTCGCAGCCCAGGGCCACATACACTGTTTGTTCATTGTCGATGAGCAGGCCATACCCAACCTCGCCCGATGTCTTGGCCCCATAAGTCTCAATACTTTTACCGATAGTTCCAACAGGGCCTCTCTCACTGGGGTTCTGGAGATGTTGAAGCTCTTTGCCAAGTATTTTTCAGTATACATTTCTCCTGGCTTGAGATCTCCAGCAATCAGTTTGAGGAAATCAAAGATCCACCCGGTAAACATCGTTGCTTCCATAGCAAGGATGCAAGGATCAGGTAGTTCTTTTGCCCATTTGGCCAGCTCTTTGGCATGCACGGCAGCGAGCTGTTCATCCAGCGAGGAGCGAGCTTGGCTGTCTCGATAATCACGTGTTGCAAGTGTTTATTGCGTTTTTTGGAAATTGGCCCCCTGTTGTTTTTTCCCGCAGATTCCTTCTGAGCGCTGCAAAGCCCGCAATAGCTGACTGCGTCTTTGACTGTGGCCATCCTGTGTGGTTCACCTTTTTCCAAAGCCCAGGTCAGTGCGGTCACCTCTCCTACGCCGGGAATAGTCATGAGCAGCTCTACCCGTTTTTGAAGCAGAGGATTGTTCTGCAGAGCCAACAACAGCTTCTTTTGCATAGCTTTGAAGATCTCCAGGTTTGATCTGCTGAGTGAGGTATCGTTGGTCTTTACGTAAAGTTATGTATCGTTGTTTGTTCCCTTAGTCAACTTGACACCAAGGCACGATCGCAGATACTTGTTGACTCTGCTTACCCCCTGAACATATCGTATATGAAAGCTCCCCGGTCTCGATTTTCTTTCTTTCGCCATATCGGTAGAACCCGAATTTTAGTTTGGCGGTATCAGTGATGAATATTACCCCAGAGATAGACAATGCCTCCATCGTGCTTCTTGGTCGTTTTAACCCATCGATTTTCCAGCCCTGGTGGTTTGCCAAGAATGGAATAGTCGGTGAACAAGAAGCTGATGGGGCAGAAATCGAAATAATCCATCCTGAGATATGTAAGTTTCAGACCGAGTACTTTCTTATCCAAGCGGAACGTAGTCGTTTCATGGTAAGCAGTATTGCTGGACCACTTGAAATGGTTAAAGATTTTGTGCTGAAGACATTTACCGATTTCTTAAATCATACACCGGTTGGAATTCTGGGGATCAATAGAGTGGTGCATTTTGATACCGGTAGTAATAAAGCCAGGATCGCTTTGGGTCAAAAGCTCGCTCCATGGGAGGCCTGGGGTGAGTGGGCAAACTCTTTTGAAGGGGAAGATATTGAGGCTCAGGGCGGGATGGTCAATTTGACTATGCGCCAATATCGTTCACAAAGAGAAGG
>CAYZLB010000060.1:0-14392 GCA_964479235.1 uncultured Desulfohalobiaceae bacterium | reverse complement strand
GATGGCCGGAGCCATAAGAGGAAGACGTTCCCAGGGAGGACCCTGGGAACGAAGAGTGCGTGCCTTTCACTCCTCTGGCCAAAAAACCGCGTTTCATCTTTGATCAATCCGGCAAAGCTGAATTCTGAACGTAAATATTGTCCTTGACCTCTGCGGTTCAAGGCCCTATCCTCTCAATGTATCGATTGGGGTGTTTCGGCGGACAGCCGGGACTGAGAACATACCCATAGAACCTGATACAGTTCATACTGTCGTAGGGAATCGGATGATTACTCCCCCTCAGCTTGAAACCCTTCTCTGGTTTGTTCTCATCCCATCTTACCGCCACAATGATTTCAAGATTCTCCTGCGAAGGACGTTTCCAGAATTCATGTATCATTCCGATTTTTTTTTAAAAACAGCTAACACTACAGCGGAAAAAAGGAGAAGCATTCCTTTTCCGTCGTTTCACTATTGCCCGGCCAAGATTTTGTACAAATCGTAATCTGGCTCCCCGGGCAATCTAGGGGAAAGAATGAGTGGTCATGACTGCCCAGAAAAAACTGGATTCTCGTATCTGCGGGCATGACGAAAAAATCCAAATTTCGCTGTAGTGTGAGCCGTTAATCTGAAACCTGAAATCTAAAAGATTTCTCATTTAACTGGAGGTATACGTGGGATTGGAAGAGATTGTGGTCACTGAAGCCATTATGAGTTCCTATTATGAAAAATTCCGGTCCTGTCTGCAGGTCGACGTGGCCGTGGTTGGAGCCGGACCTTCGGGTTTGACTGCGGCCTGGCATTTGGCCCGCCAGGGATGGAAGGTGGCTGTGTTTGAACGTAAGCTGTCCATCGGCGGCGGCATGTGGGGTGGGGGGATGACCTGGAACATGATCGTAGTCCAAGAACAAGGAAAGGGGGTTCTGGAAGAGGCCGGAGTGCCCCTGGAGCATTTCCGGGATGGGTATTATACGGCTGACGCCATAACCTCCACCACGACGCTGGCCTCTCAGGCCTGCCTGAGCGGGGCCAAGATATTTAACTGCATCAGCGTGGAAGATGTTCTGATTCGCAATGAGGGCGGGAACAAGAAGGTCACGGGCCTGGTCATCAATTCCAGTCCAGTGGAGATAGCTGGTCTGCACATCGATCCTGTGGTCATAGAGAGTAAATGCACTATTGAAAGCACCGGCCATCCTCTGGAGGTTTTGCACACCCTGATCAAGAAAAACGATGTCCGGCTGAAGACCCCATCAGGGGGCATTGAAGGCGAGCAGTCCATGTGGGCCGAGGAGGCGGAGCGGACAACGGTGGAGAACACCAGGGAGATCTTTCCCGGAATGTATGTCAGCGGCATGGCAGCGAATGCGGCCTTTGGCTCCTACCGTATGGGGCCGATTTTCGGGGGGATGCTTTTGTCCGGACAAAAGGTGGCTGAGCTGATTGATGCCCGGCTACGGGAGGAATAGAGGCCGGGCCCGGCAATCACTTATGAAACCAGGAGATATGTTCTCCGCTACTCCCTGAATGGTTACGCGGGGATGATCCGCCTCAAGTTTGAAAACGATTGCCGAGAGCCGCTCCCGCCAGCTCAGGTCCTGGGCGAATCACCTGCATAACTCGAAGATATAGGCCCAAAGACATCTGAATGAGAAATTCAGGACAGGCTACCAGAGTATTATGTTTTGTGATATATAATATCGTTTTGTATTTAATAAAACTATTGGACTGTTTGTTTTTTCCTGTGCTAATGCCCAGCTTGAACGGATGCAGATCGCAGAATGCGAAAAGATAAATAACCTGAAACCGCAAAAGAAGAAAAGGTAAATGGTTATAAATAATTTCTTGTCTACCAGGCGGGATATGTAATGATTTCTGTCACTGCTGTCCAAATATCTATTTACAGGTAAAGTGCTCGCTAGCGCATGGAAATTAATATGCAAAGGAGGTATCTCTATAATGGACAGAAGAAAATTCATTAAGGCAAGCTTACAAATGGCTGCCGCTACCGGAATATTTCCAGTTCTATCCTATGCAGAATCATGGCGACTTGCACCAAATGAAAAGCAAACAAAAAAATATGTGACAGGGTGTATGTGGTGCCAGAACGGGTGTAGCATGATCGCTCACATCAAAAACGGCAGACTAGTCCACCTGACCGGCAACCCGGAAGATCCTGTGACAAAAGGAAAAATCTGCATCAAGCCTTTTGGCAGTATGGAACTTTTAAATAGCCCGAATCGTATGCTTCAGCCCTTAAAACGAACCAGTGGATATGGTCCTTCAGCGCAATTTTCAAAAATCAGCTGGGAACAGGCGTTGGACGAAATAGCAGAGAAACTGATCAGCATTCGAAAAGAATTCGGTGGTGAATCATTGGGGATTTGGGCGTCTGGCCGTAGTGCATCCGACGGTCGAAAGCTGAATAGTGCATTTGCAAAACTGTATGGTACTCCTAATTATGAAAAGACGGGTCCATTTTGCAACTATTCAGGCAAACCAGCAGGAATATCAGTGGTCGGAACAAGGAATACAGCATGGACATATAGTGATGACGATTTTTTTAATGCCGATCTCTATATTTTTGTCGGGAGTAATTTTGCTGCAACACGTCCGGTTGCATATTCCCATTTGAAACAAAGAAAAGACTTGAGGAAATGCACCATTTGTGTCATTGACCCCAGAAAATCCAAGACTGCGGAAGAGGCGGATCTTTGGTTACCCATCAAGCCCGGTTCGGACTTGGCCCTGGCACTGTGCATGATCCATACTATCATTTCAGAGGATCTTGTTGATTACGAATTTATTAATGCCCACACTATTGGGTTTGAGACTCTAAAGACTGAGATCATGGAGGGCGAATATACCCTTGCCTGGGGAGCAAAGGTGACCGGGCTTGAAAAAGAGAGCATAAGAAAGCTAGCGTCCACCTATGCGAAAACCCGAAAAGCCATCATTATAGGAAATGCAGGGCTGAGCCATCATACAAATGCTGTTCAAACCCATCGAGCATTCTATCATCTTGCCGCTATCACCGGGCACTACGGTGAAAAATCAATGGGCTATGCCTGTCTGAACAATGGTGGCATCTCCACCGGTAGCCTTGCTTTACCTAAGGAAAAAATACCTGAACAAAAAATGGAGTTGTGTAAAAATCCTGTCGGGTGGCTTGATTCCATTGAAAACCCAAATTATCCATACAGGTTGCAGGCACTGATTTCCACCGGCAGTCCGCTGACACAATGGCCGGACCAGGCAAAACTTCGCAGGCTGATGCCAAAACTGAAACTGAGCGTATACAACGGCCTGACCCGAAATATTAATGCACATTATTTTGATTACATTCTTCCTGCAGCTACCTGGATAGAAGCCGGAGGTCTCGCCCCGGTTTCAGATGACAGCCGTTTTGTATGGGTACCGAAACTTATTGAAGCACCAGGAATGGCAAAACCGGACAGATGGTGGTGGGTTGAACTGGCCAAACGCATGGGCTGGGGAGACATTTTTACGGATACATTAAAAGATCCTGTAGAATTACAGAACCTCGCTGGAGGTGCAAAAGGTTATACCGTGGAGCATTTCACTGCCAAAAAGGATAATTCCTTACGGGCACCTATAAAAATTGTCAACAAAACGGTAAAAGAAAGAGATACGCTCTTTCTTGACAAAAGGTTTGCAACCAATAGCAAAAAAATTGAATTGTGGACACAGGAACTTGAAGATAAGCTCTCCTCATACGGCCTTAGCGCTGTTCCCAGGTATTATACTGATCCTGATATTGCCCGACCCGGTGAGCCCACAATCAAATATGATACTGCCAAGCTTATTCCTTCGGCATTCCAAAAAAACAAAACCTATACAAACAGGGTTGAACTGATCAAAAAGGATAGATCAAAGGACCAGTATTCTTTCTACCTGATCACCGGCAGGCCTTCAAGCGCCATCATGGGACACACATCCCACTGGATCAAAACGCTTGACAAGGAATGCCCGGATCAATTCTGTGCCATTCACACAGACTCTGCAAAAAAACTTGGCATAAAAGATAAGGATATGCTCAATGTTCGATCCGTTTTTGGTGAAATCCGGGCAAAAGCCATGGTAACCTCTTATATCCGTGAAGACACCATTTTTATCCCTTACTCTTTTGGGAGATACAGCCCCTATCACGCCTGGCAATCTGTCAATTTTCTCACTAGTGCTCAAGCCCGGTGCCCTGTTTCAGGGCAAGTCGCATTCAAAGGAATGACAGCAGCAGTTAAAAAGGCATAATCCGTGATGAATATAAAGTTTTTAAATTTAAGCACGCTTTTTGAAAATATATTAATTCTAAACAAGGGAGGTACAAATGAAAAAAACAATTTTTATTATCACTATGATAGCAGTAATATGCATCATGGGCAGCTATTCATGGGCAAAATCAGCGCAAGGAACCATCTCAATGGATTTTGACCTGTCAGGTCATTGCACAAATGAAGTGGTAAAATTATGGATACCCTATCCAATCTCCAATGAGAGTCAGACTATTACGAAAGTGCAGGTGAGCGGTAACTACAAAACGTCTGCAGTGTATACGGATAACAAATTTCAGACCCCTATGCTGTTTGCTAAATGGGAGAAAGGTGCTTCCTCCAGAATCCTCCATTTCAGTTTTCATGTGTCCCGGAAGGAAGTAATTAAAAATAATTTCCCCAACAATGAGGCAGCCTGTTCAGTGGCTGATCATTCTAAATATCTGGCACCTAGCACTTGGGGACATTGTAAGGGCGATGTTAAAAAGCTGGCCGAAAAAATAACAAATGGCAAAAAATCAGTCCTTGCCAAAGCAAAGGCTATTTATGACTGGACTTGTGAAAACACTTACAGAGATCCAAAAACACGCGGTTGCGGCTCAGGCAATGTGTGCGAATTGCTTAAAGATCCGGGCGGAAAGTGTGTTGATATCTCTTCTGTTTTTGTTGCCCTTGCCAGGGCAGCAGGTGTTCCTGCAAGGGAAGTATTCGGTATCCGCTTGGGTAAGAAACCGGTTGTGGATATTACCGGCTGGCAGCATTGCTGGGCGGAATTCTTTTTGCCTGGATACGGCTGGGTACCTGTGGACCCAGCAGACGTTCGTAAGATGATGCTCAAGCATGATCTGAAACTTGGTGATGCCAAGACCAATGAATACCGCAGCTACTTCTGGGGTGGTGTTGATCCTTATAGGGTGAAACTTGCCCAAGGACGGGACCTTATTCTCAATCCTTCACAGAAGGGTGGAAAGATAAATTACCTGATGTACCCTTTTGCCCAGGTTGGCAACAAGACGCTGGACTGGCTTGATCCTGATACTTTTAAGTATACTATTACTTATAAACAGAATTAACTTAGCATGTCCAGAATTTAGTTATTCTTTGAAGGTTATTTGTCTATTCGTAAGGCCTCTTCCTTCAGGTAGGGGCCTTACGAGCAAGCCTGGCTGGTCAGCACCAGGCCCGCATTTGTCGCTTGGGCTTTTTTCTTCGTTCCCAGGGTCCTCCCTGGGGACGTCTTTGTCTTATGGCTCCGGCCATCTGTTTTTTTCTTCTCTGGTCTCAGGCTCTACAGAGATGGTGTAGAAGGGGGCTGGAGCCCCAAGAAAAGACGTTACGAGGGGGGACCCTCGTAACGAAAAAACGGCTGTTACCCCAGTCGTGGTTGAATTCGTAGGGGCGAAGCTTGTCTTCGCCCACAAGGCCGAGCAGAGCGAGGCATGAATATTCCTTCTGGATTCTTGTTTTATACGAGCTCGACTACAAGCTGAACTGGCGTGGCGGGGCACTGATAAAAGTCCTGGCCTGGTATACCTCTCAGAAGTGCTCCAGGTGCGGTCATGTGTCAAAGAACAATCGCAAATCGCAGAGCCTCTTTGTGTGTGAGGCCTGCGGTCTTGAGATGAATGCGGATCACAACTTCCTTCGATCAACGGCTGGTTGTGCGGTTTAACTGGCAGCGTACGTAAATACCCAAATCACGGCCAAAGCGTTGACCAGGGCGTGTATAAGCACTCCCGGCCAGATGGAACCACTTTTTTGGTACAAATAGGCAAAGATCAGACCGAGAATGAAGATCGGCGGCACGGCCAGAAGACGCAGATGCAGCAGGGCAAAGAGGCCGGAGCTTATGAGCATGGCCTTGGTCCAGGCAAAGCGCTTTTTCAGCCCGGCGAAAAGAAATCCCCGGAAGAAGATCTCCTCCACCAGAGGGGCGATGATCACCGCGGCAAAGACGAACACGCCCGGAGAGGGGGTTTGGGTTAGAATATGTTTCAGCTCCGGCTGTACTTCCAGATTGTAGCTGGAGAGAACGGTCTCGTACAGGGCGTTGATCCACATGGCCGGCAGCAAGAGGGCTGCGCCCAGCCCCAGATATCTCATCTTGAACCCAGTCAACCCTAAATGATGCCGCCCGGCGTTGTATTTTTTGCGGGTAAACCACCAGACCGGAACAAGAAGGGCCAGCTCGAGCATGCTGACCATTAGGCCGGGCGAGAGATCCACATCCAGCAGATGGAGCAGGGTAACCGCAACATAGGCCAGAGCAAGCCAGATGCCGAGGCAGGCTGCTCCCAGCCATGCATCCCGGACAGTCCAGGGTACCCCAGGGGAACGAGGGGAAAGTTCATTTTGGTGCATGGTTGTGAGGTGCTGTTTGCTTTGATTTGGGTTGGGCAATTCCTCTATGTCTCTGTGCCGAATCTATTGACAACCCAGAAGGTTGATTTATTGTTTGCAGTGAAAGGAATGTTAAACAAAAAGCAATAAATTAAATAGGAGGTGATGTCTATGTGGCTCACTCCACGCATACGAAATACCAATATAGCTCCGCGTCAGGAACGCCGTTGGAATCCGCTCATGGAACTGGCTCCGGAAATGGCAGATCTGTTCCGGCTCCCGGAGCGTCTTTTGGGCGAAGAGGCTGATTTTGTACCCAGCATGGATTTTCAGGAGACCGACAATGCGTATGTGCTGACTGCCGAAATGCCGGGCATTGACCCCAAGGATGTCGAGGTCAGCGTACGTAATGGCCTGCTGGAGCTCAAGGGCGAAAAGAAGGAAGAAAAAGAGAGCGGACAGAGCGGGGCCAGTTGGACCGAGCGCCGCTACGGGGCGTTTCATCGCCAGATCCCCTTGGACCAGGAGATCAAGGAAGACGAGGTCAAGGCCACTTACAAGAACGGTGTGCTGCGTATTGAGGTGCCCAAGGCCGAAGCCGGAAGCAGGGGCAAGACCATCCCGATTGAGACCGAATAAAGCGTACGTCCTTGAGGAGGCAAAAGCCCGGGGCAAAAGCCTCGGGCTTTTTTGGGACAAAGGGGGCGAATGCAGTGCATTTCGTTGGCTTTTTGGCATCACCTTATTGGCGTAATCTGTGGTTGGTCCGTGGGCGGGAACTCATTTCCCGCGCAGCTGAGTGGAACGCGCAAAAAAGTCAACGACTTTTTGCCCTCATTTGCATGAAAAACCGGGTGCAGCTCTTACGTAGGACGCGGTTGCCCTCAACCGCTGTCCATTTCTTCTCGAAGACAGGCCTGCCCTTGAGGGCAAGGGCGGCCTACTCTACGACCTCAATTTGTATGCTTTGTTAGCGAAAGCATGCCTGCGCCTTGGCAGGCATGTGGGTTAATAGGAAATGCGTTGTATTGAGCCTGAGCAAGGAGGTTTGCTATGCATTACAAGGCGTGGGTTGTGGTAGCTGACAGCGCGCGGGCCAGGATATTCGGGGCCAAGAATCGAAGCGGCAGACTTGATGAATTGGAGGTGCGATACCATCCGGAATCCAGACTGAAAGATAGCGAAATTCAGGCGGATAAGCCGGGGCGGATGTACTCCATGCAGGGCGAGTTTCGAAGCGCCACTGAGCAGCCTCCGGCCCGCAAGGTGGAAGCTGAACGCTTTGCCCAGGACTTGGCGGAATATCTGGATAAATGCCATTATGAGCAAAAGTTTGAGCAACTTGTCCTGGTTGCTTCCCCCAACTTTCTGGGCCGCTTGCGCAAAGAGTTCAGCAACCGGCTCTTAAAGGCTGTGGCCAATGAAATAAATAAGGATGTGAGCAATTTGGAAAAGGCAGATCAGATCCGCAAGCATCTGCCCGAGTATCTGTGGTAAAAAGCAAAGACCGTGGATTTATACCGCTCCCCGCAACTTGGGCCAGGTCAAGCCCAGATGCTCCCACAAGGCCCGTTGCATGAGTTCAATGTATCCGGCCTGCGGCAGCTGATGTCTGATGTACTTGGCCGGACGGTCGGGAGCGGTCAAGTAGTCGGCAGGAGCGGGGACAACCTGCACGCCTTGGCCAGCCTCACCCCTTCAGCAATCGGTACAGGGAGAATTTCCCCAGTCGACTCCCGGCGGGCCGTTTTTCCCCAGCGTGCGCCCCTCCTCGCAGAACAACGATCCATTTCGCCCCTGACGGCGGATTGTGCAGGGACTGGTATCGCGATTCCAGATCGCCGAGAATCCGCTCTGGCAAAAACGGGGTGGACAGACACCAGCAGAAGCAGCCCGGTGCCTGCGATGAGGCAGATCAAAATGATTGGAAGCGGCATGAACATTCTGTCGACGAACTTCACAACTTGCTGGTTCAAAGTTCCTGGCTCACGGCTATAAGAATAAGAATAAAATCAATAAGATAGGACAAATATTACAACTCCCAATTTGCCCTTTGGCTATCGTCAATAAAAACAGATAGCTATGTAATAACTTTTGACTGTCGAGATAGAGATTAAGATATATATTCAAGGATTGTATCTAGTCGTGAGCTGCACGCTGAGTCCATCTGGGCATTTTGTCCTACTTATATTGGTCAAAGATGGATTGGACGTATAAGTTTGTAAGCATTCAGAGGATGTCGTTATAACATCCTCAATGGACAATATTTCTGGAGATTGCTTCGGCGAGGACGCCTGTCGAAGACTCCTCGCCCGGTTAAATACTGGCCGAAAGCCAATGCCGTAAAACGGCATTTAACTGGGCGTACCCGATCAGGGGATGATGACAGTGTTGGTATCACCCGTCATTGCGAGGCGGCTTCGCCGAAGCAATCTCCAGCGCATCACCGTCCCGGACAAAACCAGGAGATTGCTTCGCTGTGCTCGCAATGACGGTCTATTCCTAGGTTTTCCATATCCCCTGAATGCTTACACTGGGCGAGCAATGACGTATTATGATTGAGCATTCGGTACCCTCTGAACGGATACGTCTCATCGGCCATGGGGAGAATATATCAAATCTCTCCAGGTGACGCCAGTTAATTTTTGCTTCTTGTTGGCAGATTTTTCAAAGGGTTAAACTGTTACGATGAGTTATCTTCAATGTTTCAGCAAAGCGATCATGCTTCACTTTGTTGTTCTGGAGTGTGTAAACGCTAACAGGTCGAAATTCATCTGGATCTGAGGTGACTTGGTAACTTTCATTGTCACTTGTGATAAAACCCTTGCGTCACAAGCTTAAGGGACTTGTATTTATCCAAAAGAGTTCAGTTTCTGCCCGGAGTTCGAGGAGTTAATGCATAGTGCATAGGGCACACATAGAGCATGGGGCAAAAAAAGAGGAGAGTTCATTGTCTGAATATCCAAATGTGCCGATTGTGGCTGTGGGAGGAGTGCTTGTACAGAATGACCGGATTCTTCTGGTCAAACGGGGGCAGGCTCCTTCTCAGGGTTTGTGGACGATTCCCGGAGGACGAGTCGAATTGGGCGAAGGATTGCGCCAGGCCATTGTGCGGGAAATGGGGGAAGAGACCGGCCTGCAGGTTCGAGTGGGGGATCTGGTCACCCATTATGAGTTTATTGAACCGGATGCGCAAGAGCGTATTCGCTTTCACTATGTGATTATGGACTATCAGGTCTTTATTGTTTCCGGCAAGCTGTGTTCGGGAGGGGATGCTTTGGAGGCAGCCTGGTTTGGAGCCCAGGATCTGGATCCGGCTGTTGTGACCAGGAGTACAGTGGAATTAGCCATGTCCTTGCTCGGGGAACAGGTTTGAGTTTTTCCGAAGATCCTGTCAACGGCAGGAATGGTATGAAAGAAGGCAGTGTAGGGGCGGATTTTGTGTCCGCCCAAACGTAGCAGAAGGCGAATGATTATTCGCCCCCTACATACCAAGCCAACGGTCATGAGCTAGAGGTCTCGCTTTTGGTCAGATTCGTATGAAACTGAATGTTAGGTTGCTTGTCGTTCTTCTTGTAACATAGCGAAAGAATAAGAGGCTGGCCGGAGCCATAAGAGGAAGACGTTCCCAGGGGGGACCCTGGGAACGAAGAGTGCGTGCCTCTCACGCCTCTGGCCAAAAAACCGCGTTTCATCTTTGATCAATCCGGCAAACCTGAATTCTGAACGTAAATATTGTCCTTGACATCTGCGGTTCAAGGCCCTATCCTTACTTTGTTCCGATTGGGGTGTTCCGGGGAAAGTCCGGAACTGAGAGCATACCCATAGAACCTGATACAGTTCATGCTGTCGTAGGGAATCGGATGACCACTCCCCCTCAGTTTGAATCTCATGTCGAGTATGTTCTCATTCCATTTCCACCAATTTGATTTTACTTATTTCCTGCAATCAAGAACTTTAAGCTCACAAGAGCAAAACTTCTTGATTGCACAATGAAATCATCTCTTTTGTCCCGGAATTCCCTTTGATCAAAGAACTGTTCGAACAGTTCTTTGATTTGGCGATGTACTCTGTTATCACATTTGTCTATGAATTGTAGTTTCCAAGGAGGGAAAGTATGGGATTGGAAGAGATTGTAGTCACTGAAGCCATCATGAGTTCCTATTATGAAAAATTCCGGGCCTGTCTGCAGGTGGACGTGGCTGTGGTTGGAGCCGGACCTTCAGGCTTGACTGCGGCCTGGCATTTGGCCCGCAATGGTTGGAATGTCGCCGTTTTTGAGCGTAAGCTGTCCATCGGCGGCGGGATGTGGGGTGGAGGGATGACCTGGAACGTGATCGTGGTCCAGGAGGAAGGCCAGTCGATTCTGGAGGAAGCCGGCGTGCCCTTGACCCGCTTTCGGGACGGGTATTTTACGGCCGATGCCATCGCCTCTACCACCACCCTGGCATCCAAGGCCTGCCTGAGCGGGGCGAAAGTCTTTAACTGCATCAGCGTAGAAGATGTGCTCATCCGGGAAGCTCAGGGCCAGAAGAAAGTGACCGGACTGGTCATCAATTCCAGTCCAGTGGAAATGGCCGGTCTGCACATCGATCCTGTGGTAGTTCAAAGTAAGTATGTCATCGAGAGTACCGGGCATCCGCTGGAAGTTATCCATACCCTAGTCCGCAAAAATGATGTCCAACTGTTCACTCCGTCCGGAGGGATCGAGGGAGAGCAGTCCATGTGGGCCGAAGAAGCGGAGCGGACAACGGTGGAGAACACCAGGGAGATCTTTCCCGGAATGTATGTCAGCGGCATGGCAGCGAATGCGGCCTTTGGCTCCTACCGTATGGGGCCGATTTTCGGGGGGATGCTTTTGTCCGGACAAAAGGTGGCTGAGCTGATCAATGCCCGGCTGCGGGAAGAATAGGCTGCGCCCGGCACTCACTTATGAACCAGGAGACGTGTTCTCTGTTATTTCCTCGAAGCTTTCCCTGGTGAGGAAGGGGGAGATGGAATTCAGAACAGTAAAAATGGCTTTCCTTTAGATTGCCCGGCGAGTATGCTCCCGGTGTAATTGTATGATCCGGGCCGGGCAATGACGGAGAAGACACGTCGTAAGTTTCATTCGTGATCTATACGATAACCTACGTAATTGCGCGCTTTGGCGCAGGAAATATTTCAGATTTGCCAGAGGTAAAGCTGAAATCAAGGTGCGCAAATAAGAGGTCCCCAAAAATGATACAGAAAAATAAGACTTTGAACCGTCTATGGGCTCAAAATGGGCAGAAGTTTGCTCAAGATGAAGGTCTGAGTTCCGATGCGATTCAGTCCGGACTGGAGACTGGGAGCATGGTCCTGTTGGCCAATTGCAAACACGATGGGGTTCAACCGGTACTCATCGGCCAACCGGCGTCTATCAAGGTCAACGCAAACATCGGAACCTCTCCCTTTCTCAATGATCTTGATCTGGAAGTAAGCAAAGCAGTTACTGCTCACCAGGCCGGAGCGCACACTGTTATGGATCTCTCCACTGGAGGAGATCTGGATGCTATCCGGACGCGTATTTTGCGGGCCACACCCATGCCGCTGGGCACGGTCCCCTTATACAGTGTGGCTCAGAAATACATTGCCGCCGGGGAAGATCCCGGGAAGATCCAGACTGAAGAGCTGTTTACCGAGATCGAGAAACAAGCAGAACAGGGTGTGGACTTTATGACCCTGCACTGTGGAGTGACCGCCCAGGCCGCGGCCATGGCCCGGGAGGGAGATCGTGAACTGGGCATAGTGTCCCGGGGCGGATCCATCCTGGCTCGATGGATGGAGGTCAACGAAAGGGAGAATCCGCTGCTTGAGGACTATGACAGGCTTTTAGATATCTGTTTGGCCCATAATGTGACCATCAGCCTGGGGGACGGGCTGCGGCCGGGGGCCGGGGCGGACGCCGGGGACCGGGCCCAGTGGGAGGAGGTCATTGTCCTGGCCGGTTTAGCCAAGCGGGCCAGGCAGGTCGGGGTGCAGGTCATGATCGAAGGACCGGGACATGTGCCCCTGCACTTGGTTCAATCCCAGATCCAGGGCATGAAACGGCTTTGCGACAATGCGCCGTTGTATGTCCTCGGTCCGCTGCCTACTGATATTGCCCCGGGATACGATCATATCGCCGGGGCGATCGGCGGGGCCTTGGCCGCCATGTCCGGGGTAGACTTTCTGTGTTATCTGACGCCGGCCGAACATCTGACCCTGCCTAATGAGCACGATGTATGGCAGGGGGTGAAGGCTTCCCTGATCGCGGCCCATTGCGCTGAAGTCTCTCTGGGCCGCGAGCAGGCGGTGACCAGAAACAAGGCCATATCCCAGGCCAGAAAGGACCTGGACTGGGAACGGATTACAGAACTGAGCCTGGACCCGGATATGGTCCGTCGCCGCAGAGAGACTTTCGCCTCCAAAGAAGAATGCGCCATGTGCGGTGATTTTTGCGCAGTGAAGCTGCTCAGGTAAAAGAACGTGTTCTGTTTTGCTTCAAGCAAAACAGAACACGTTCTTTACTGTTCAAACATCCCGGTATACTCGGCCTGGTCCAGAATCTTGCCTTCAATAGCTCGGTAGAACTGCTCCAGGCTAGCCTTTTCCGGCAATTCCAAGGATGCAGTGTTTAAGGCGTACAGGGTGGCCACATAAGGATGACCGCCAGTGCCGGCCGGAGGCTGTGGGCCGCCGTACCCGGGTTGGCCAAAAGAATTGTGCAACTCATTGCTTCCTTCCGGCATCTTTTGTCCAGAAGCCCCTTCAGGCAGCGAGGTTGCCTGGGCCGGGATATTGATTACCAGCCAATGAATCCAGTTATTAGCCACTGGATGGGGGTCGATAAGGGCTAGGGCCAGTGATTTGGTTTCCGCTGGTGCATCTTCCCAGGCATAGGGGATGGAGACATTTTTACCCCCTGCACCGGGCATTACGTATTTGACCGGGATAGTGGCCTGATCTTGAAATGCTGGAGAATAGAGTCGCATAGATTCCTCCTTTGGGTTTCATGGTCTCGTTTGACCCAGATTTGTTGCTTTTCTCACATTCGAAACAGATGTACACTCTTGTCATCTATCCAAGAGGGTTCTTCTTTTTATGTTATCATTGTTTCCTTGTTCGTCTACCCCACTCGACAGTCAAAAGTTCTTACATAGTTAGTTGTTTTTGTTGATGATTATCGAGGGCCAATCCGGAAATATACAATATCACCCTATCATATTGAATTTATTCTTATAACCGTGAACCGTGAACCTGGAACTTTGAACCAGCAAGTACCCCAGAGGGAAATTTTGACCAAAGATACGGTTCATGGGCAAACACAAGTTCGATCCCAAGCACATTCCGTCCCTGGAAGATCCCAAGCGCCTGCTGTATGAAGATCCAGATAATATTTTGAGCCCATTTTTCATTACTGCAACCACCGCTCATTCTGGAACGGCACAATGCCCTTCTGGTTGGCAAATAATCCTTGAGATGGTGTCATAAGGGCATGAAGATGACTACGGAAGAACAGGCAGTCATCAGCGAATATCTGGCTGGATTAGAGTCAGGGCATGCAGCTGTATGTGAATGAACTGTATTATTTCCCCCTTATCGGGTACTGCGATTCGATGTGGTCAGCCGGAGAAGCTGAAATCCAAGTTCCGGGTCTTCTGCCCGCACTCCCTGGCACTTGGTGAGTTCAAAGAGAACCACTTCCATGATCTGCCAGACCCGGACCCCGGAGCGGATGCATCCGGTGCGGGTTTGTGCGCTTCGGCCGCAGGCCATGT
>CAYZLB010000059.1:7160-14675 GCA_964479235.1 uncultured Desulfohalobiaceae bacterium | reverse complement strand
TGAAAACCGGTATGTTTGAGCTGTAAATTAAAATAACGGTCTGGTCTCGTATGAAGCTAGATACCACTTCGTCCGTCTTTTCCGCGCAAGGCGGGAATCAAGAGCAGATAGAAAGGCTTTCCCCTAGATTGCCCGGAGTGCCTCATCCCGGTGTGTTCGAAGGATCTGTGCCGGGCAATGACTGAGGGACCGAAACCGGACCTCCGTGCGTTTCATACCTGATCAATCCGGCAAATTATTTCTTTTTTTGCCCGCTTTGGGGCAAAAAATATTTCAGATTTGCCGGAGGCAAAGCTGACATGAAGCAAAATCCTACGAATAAGAGGCCGAATGATTATTCGCCCCTTGCGAGCTCATCCGTATGTTGCTTCCTTGATCAATCTGCTCACCTCCTTACCCAACGTGCTGGATCAGATAGTGTACAATTCCTTTCCGGTCAGGACCTTGACATTGTTCTTGAGTAAGACATCAATGGCCTGATCCGTGCGATCGAAGCGAAAGATGAGGACAGCGTTTTGCCCGCTTTGCTGGACAAAGGCATACATATACTCCACGTTGATTTCTTCAGTACTCAAGATCTGCAGGATATCGTTTAATCCTCCTGGATGATCTTCTACTTCTACAGGAACCACTGTGGTCCGGCCAACGGTGAATCCGCTGTCTTTAAGCACGGCCTTGGCCTTTTCCGTATCCGAGACGATCAGGCGCAGGATGCCAAAATCCGACGTGTCGGCCAGGGATAGGGCCCGGATATTGAGATTGGCGTCTGCCAGGGCCTTGGTTACGTCGCAGAGCCTGCCGGCCCGGTTTTCCAAAAATACAGAGATCTGTTCAACCTTCATATGCCACCTCGTATGTGGTTCAGTATGTTGGGATCATGTCACAACAGCCTTGGCCAGGCTAGTCTTTCTGTCTTTGATCCACAATGCGTTTGGCCTTACCTTCGGAACGGCTGATTGTTTGCGGCTCCACTAATTTGATGTCTGCGGTAACCCCAAGGAATTCTTTAATGTTTTTCTTGAGTTTGCGCTCCAGGCGTTGGAGGTGTTTGATCTCGTCAGAAAAGATGTTTTCGTTGACCTCCACCTGAACTTCCAGGGTGTCCATGGAGGCTTCCCGGCGGAGGATGAGCTGGTAGTGTGGGGCCACTCCTTCGGTTTCCAAGAGAATGCTTTCGATCTGGGAAGGAAAGACATTCACTCCCCGAATGATGAGCATATCATCAGAGCGGCCCAAGACTTTATCCATGCGCAGGTGGGTTCGCCCGCAGCGGCAGGGAATGGGCATTAACCTGGTCAGATCCCGGGTCCGATAGCGGATCAGGGGCTGGGCCTCTTTGGTCAAAGTGGTTAAGACGAGCTCTCCGGCCTCTCCATAGGGTAAGGGTTCTTTTGTTTCTGGATCGATGATTTCAGGCAGGAAGTGGTCTTCCCATATATGCAGGCCTTGCTGGGCGGTGAGGCATTCCATAGCCAAACCAGGGCCCATGACTTCTGAATTGCCGTAGATATCCAGGGCGTTGATGTTCAGTTTGGTCTGGAGTTCAGCCCGTAGTTCGTTTGTCCATGGTTCGGCACCAAAGATTCCGGTATGCAGGCTCAAATCCTTAAAATCGATTCCAGTTGCTTGGGCTACATCGGCCAGGTGCAGGGCATACGACGGGGTACAGGAGATTACGGTGGGTTTAAAGTCGTGCAGGAGCATGACCTGGCGTTTGGTTCCGCCTCCGGACACAGGCAGGATGGTGGCCCCAAGTTCTTCTGCCCCGTAATGGGCTCCCAGACCGCCGGTGAACAAACCGTACCCATAGGCATTGTGCACGGTGTCCCTGCGGGTTACGCCGGCAGCCATAAATGATCTGGCCATGAGCTGCGCCCAGTTCTTGACATCCCGCTTGGTGTAGCCGACCACTGTGGCCTTCCCGGTTGTGCCGGAGGAAGCGTGGATGCGGACCACATTTTCCCTGGGTACGGCAAAAAGGCCAAAGGGATAGTTGTTGCGCAGGTCCTGTTTTTCAGTCAGCGGCAGGTAGGCCACGTCAGACAGGCGCTTGATATGTTCGGGGTGGATGCCCAGTTCGTCAAACTGTGAGCGATAAAAGGGCACATTGTAGTAAGCGCGCTCGACTGCCTGCTTCAGACGACGGAGCTGCAAGGCTTCCAAGTCCTCCCGGGGCAGGGTCTCCATCTCCACATCGTACATCATTGCCTATCTCCTTGCCTGATTTGGTGTGCACCGGATAATGGCGAGGACGATCGCCACAGATGACTTCTTATAAAAAATTAACATACTCCTGTCTTTTATGTCCCTTGTCAAGGTGGCTGGAAATGGATGAGGCTGGGCTTTTGAGTTGAGTTTTTTATTGTCAGCAATTTCAGTATATTTGCCGGAGGCAAGGCTCGTATGAACGAGACCCTTCTTTGCCCGTCATTCCCGCGAAGGCGGGAATCCGGAGCAGATAGATAGGCTTTCCCCTAGATTGCCCGGGGAGCATAATGTCGGTTTCGTCGTATAATTCGGGCCGGGCAATGACGGAGGGACCGGACCTTCGGGAGTTTAGTGTCTGATCAAACCGGCAAATTTTCTGAACACTTTTATCTCATATACCTGAGAACAAACTTGCCGTGATGCTTGCCCTGTTTGCCATTGAGCGCTACATTCAGTAGGAGTAAAGCAGACATGATGGACAAAGGAATAAAACGTAGAGATGAGGAATGAATTCAGGATGAATGTAGAGCAGGTTCAAGCCGCTAATGCCGAAACGTATCGGGAAAAGGTCCAATCCATTGTTCACTGGCTGGAAGAGAAAAAGGCGAAAGATATAACCGCCTTGGATGTTGCGGCCATGAACAGTCTCACCGAAGGAGTTGTTGTTGCTTCGGCAAGTACGATCAGACATGCGCAGGCCCTGGCTGACGGGTTGATGCAATTCTTTGGGGAGCAGGGCTATGAGCTCTTGGGTATGGAGGGCTATCAGGTGGGAACATGGATTTTGGTTGACGGCAATGATGTGGTCATCCATATTTTCCAGGAACAGGCCCGTTTATTTTATCACTTAGAGGGACTGTGGGCTGGAGCTTTGCGACTCGACCAGCCTTTGAACAGATACGCGAACGGAGATTAACAATGACCACCTATACGCCCACGCTGCTGCTTATCTTAGACGGTTGGGGGCAGGGTGAGGCCAATGCCGGCAACGCGGTTTATGCGGCCAATACACCACATATGGACCAGATCTTAGGCACTGCTCCCAAGACCACCTTGACCTGCAATGGAAAAGCTGTTGGTCTGCCTCAAGGGCAGATGGGCAATTCAGAGGTAGGTCACTTAAATATTGGGGCCGGGCGGATTGTCTATCAGGATATTGTCCGCATCGATGCGGCAATTGCCGATGGATCGTTTTTTTCCAATGCCACCCTGATTGGGCTCATGCACGAGGTCAAAGCCAAGGGCTCAGCCCTGCATTTTCTCGGCTTGGTTTCCGACGGGGGGGTACACAGTCAGCAGAACCACCTGTATGCCTTGATCCGGATGGCCAGAGACCAGGGCCTGGACAATATTGTTGTCCATGCCTTTCTGGACGGTCGGGATACCCCGCCCAGCAGCGGTGTGACCTATGTGCGCAATTTGCAGAGAACTCTTCAGGACACAGGTGTGGGGCGCATTGGTTCAGTCAGTGGACGCTACTATGCCATGGATCGGGACAAACGATGGGAACGGACATCATTGGCCTACGATGCCCTGGTCAGGGGCAGGGGCAGAAAGAGCCGGGACCCGGTGCAAGCAGTGGAAGAGGCCTATGCCCGGGGGGAGACAGACGAATTTGTCCTGCCCACGGTGATTCTCGATTCGGACCAGGAACCCAAAGGGATCATCCAGGATCAGGATGGGGTATTTTTCTTTAATTTTCGGGCTGACCGGATACGGCAGCTGGTCAGAGCCTTCACTGAACCAGCATTTGATCAATTTGATGTCTCCCCCCGGCCAGCCCTGATCAATGCGTCCAGCATGACCATGTATGATGCCCAGTTTACCCTTCCGGTGGCCTTTGCGCCCCAAGAACTGCACAATATCCTGGGTGAAGTCTGCGCCGACCATGAGTTGGCCCAACTGCGTCTGGCGGAGACAGAGAAGTACGCCCATGTGACCTATTTTTTCAACGGCGGGGTGGAAAACCCTTTTTCCGGCGAAGACCGGATCTTGATCCCTTCTCCCAAAGAGGTGGCCACCTATGATCAAAAGCCGGAAATGTCGGTCCATGAAGTGGCCGAAACTCTGATCCGGGAGTGGCAGAAAAAGAAATACTGCCTGGTCATCTGCAATTTTGCCAATCTGGATATGGTTGGACACACCGGCAATTTTCAGGCAACAGTTCAAGCCTGCGAGGCCGTTGATGCATGCCTGGGCCGGGTCATGAAATGTGTCCTCGGAAGTGGAGGGCGGATGTTGGTCACCGCGGATCACGGCAATGCCGAGGTCATGCTGGATGCGCAGGGCGGTGTCCAGACAGCGCACAGCTTAAATCCCGTGCCCTTTGTCTGGCTGGAAAACGAGTACCAGGCGCCCGGGCTGCGGGATGAGGGAGTACTCGGTGATATTGCTCCAACCATACTGGAGTTATGGGGCATGGAGAAACCAGAAGAAATGACCGGACAGAGCCTGATCCGGCGTGAATTGTAAACCAGGAATAGGCACAACCTCATGGACAAACGCCTTTTAATGCCGGTCAAGCCGGAAGGTTTGGAAGTGGTCTATTATTACCCATGTCCCGCGTGTGGCCGGAAAATTCCCTTGCTCGCTCCGTTAAAACCAGCCATGGCCGCATGTGACCAATGCGCAGCCCAATTTCCGGTGGTTCCAGCCGATGTCCGGAGCATTGAATTCATCAAGACCATGCTGAACAACGGCAAGGCCGGGATTGATCCGGATTATGTATAAGATCTCGGATCCTGGGATCACGAAACGTTTTGTATGAAAAACTGTTGTTAGTTAATGGTTGCCAGGATCTGATTGGGTAACCGCTTTTTTGTCTGTTCCCAATCGGGATCGGTATCGAAATCGGTATCGAAATCATTTGTATGCTTCGTTAGCGCAAGCGTGCCCGCCAGGGCATGTGGGTTATTTCGAGAATATATGCAACCTTGTCTTTTGAGGTACCATGCTGACCAGCGTCCTTGATCTTATCGGCAATACCCCCCTTGTTCCCCTGCGCAGAGTCAACCCCAATCCTGGAGTGCACCTTTTGGCCAAGATCGAGGCCAGCAATCCAGGGGGCTCCATTAAGGACCGGGTGGCCCTTTCCATGATTGAAGCCGCCGAGCAAAGCGGGGAATTGACCCCGGAAAAGGTGGTCATTGAAGCCACGTCCGGGAATACCGGCATTGGACTGGCCATGGTCTGTGCCGTTAAGGGATACAAAATAAAGCTCTTGATGCCGGAAAGCGCCTCCCTGGAACGGCGGAGGATAATGATCGCTTACGGGGCGGCAATCGAGCTTACTCCCGGTCACTTGGGCACGGACGGAGCGATTGAAGAGGCCTATCGTCTGGCTAGGGAAGAGCCGCAGACATATGTGCTCATGGATCAGTTCAACAACCCGGCCAGCATTGCAGCGCATTATCGAGGTACAGCCATTGAAATCTGGGAGCAGACCCAAGGCCGGGTGACCCATGCTATAGCTACCCTGGGCACCAGCGGCACGGCCATGGGACTGGCCGCCAGACTGAAGGAGGAAAATCACGAAGTCCAGGTCCTGGCGGTGGAACCGCATATAGGACATAAGATTCAGGGACTCAAGAATATGCAGGCCTCCTATCCGCCTGGGATCTATGATAAACATGTCCTCAATGGTGTTCTTCGGGTGGACGACGAAGAAGCCTTTGCTCTGTGCCGGGAACTGGCCAGTCAGGAAGGTATCTTTGTCGGGATGAGTTCAGGAGCCGCCCTGGCCGGCGCCCTGCAGGTAGCCAGGGCTGTGGAAAGCGGGACTGTGGTGGTCATTTTTCCGGACGGAGGCGAGCGGTATTTGAGCACCTCGCTGTTCGTACCTCCCGCGGAACAGGGAATCCGGTTATATAATGTGGGGACCAGGCGGTTGGAGCAGCTGGATCTGGGGGCCAAGACTGTTTCTTTCTTTGCACCGGGGCCGCCTCCGGATGAACCTGGCGATGCCGGGGCATGGAGGAGGCTGCTTTTTTTGGATGTCTTGGCCAGATATGTTCAGACCAAGGAGGTCAAAGTTCAGGCCATTGTCGGGGTGGCGGATATGGACGACCATATCCTGGCCCAGGCAGCAGAAAAAGGCCAGAACCCGAGAGAATATGCAAAGGGATTTGTTCAGGACCTTCAAACCAGGGCACACACCCTGGGATGCGCACGAATGGAATTTTCTCCAGCCAGTGGCCAGATCGAAGATATGCTGGCCATGTGCCGTACCTTGCTGGGCAAGGGAAGGGCTTATGAAAAGCTGCACTCGGTATACTATGATGTCTTTCGGGATAAGGAATATGGGTCATTGGTCCAGACCGATCTGAGCAAATTGAGTTTGGGCAAGACTGTGGACCTGGAGGATTATGCCAAAGACAATCCCCGGGATTTCACCTTGCTCAAGCGGGCTTCCCTGCACAACCTGAAGCGAGGAGACTTTTTAAAGACCGAATGGGGGAATGTCCGTCCCAGTTGGTATTTACAGATGGCGGCAACTCCGGCCAAGGCTGTCTCAGATATGCAAGTGGTTCTGGTTGGGCGCTCCCATCGTTTTCCCCACCTGGACAACCTACGTTCCATTTGGACCAAGACCGGTCGAGCCGATCCACGCATATGGTCCATGGTGCAGACAGCTGCCCCGGGAGAACAGGATCCTGTCCCGGCTGATGTCGAGTCGTTGTCTGCATATATGCCCCATCCCCTGACCCTGCGTATGTGGCTCTTGTCCATTGATTATAAAAAACCTCTTGTTTTGACCCGGCGAGGGGCCAAAATGTGGGCCCATAACTGGCGACGGGTGCAGAATATGGTGGCCGCGGTCAGTCTGCGGACATCAGGTGGGGATCAAGGAGAAATGGGCAAGGAGGTCAAGCAGGCCCTTTTCGATCTGCGCAAGGGATGGACCGAGGCCATGGAAAACGATATGGCCGTGTATACCTTTTGGCCTGTACTGTTTACCTTCTGCCGCCAGATAAACGCCTGGCTGGAAAAAGACGTACTGAGTCCGTTTGAGGCCAATGCAGTCTTGGAGACCATGCAGCGCCTGGATGCAGTGCTTGGGATCGTCGATTGGCCGGGACTTCCCCTGCCGGCCCATGCCTGGCCTCCTGATGTGTCGTCCAGGCTGGAAGAGCGGCGCAGAGCTCAGGCAGACAAAGATTTTGGGCGGGCCGATGCCATGCGCGATGAACTTAAGGAAATGGGTTACAGGGTCGAGGACACCCCCCAGGGCCCACGGGTGTACAAAAGGCAGTAGGCAATAGAATAAGCAGTTGGATTGGACAGGGCCGCATCTGCAAGTGGTTATTT
>CAYZLB010000059.1:0-7060 GCA_964479235.1 uncultured Desulfohalobiaceae bacterium | reverse complement strand
TTATTTGTCATCAATCAACAAGAAGCCGCCGGTTTGATGCAGTAAGAAACTGGCAAGTGGGTAGTAGGGGCGAATAATCATTCGCCCTCTTGTACTGTTAATCCAGTCGTGATTGAAGGGGAAAAAATCGCCGGCATCGCGGCGATTTTTTATACGTTGAACCGAAAAGTTATGATATCTCCGTCCTGGACGATATAACCCTTGCCTTCCAGACGGAGCAGGCCCTTGTCTTTGGCTTGTTTAAAATTTTGCACTGAACAGAAATCCTTCCAGCTTAAGACCTCAGCCCGGATGAATCCCTTTTGCAGATCGGAGTGAATCACGCCGGCCGCCTCCGGAGCAGTTGCCCCTTGAGCTACTTTCCAGGCCCGGACCTCTTTTTCCCCTGCAGTGAGAAAGGTGATCAGTCCGAGCAAGGAGGTTGTTTTGGTAATGATCCGGTCCAGGGCGGACTGGGTCAGACCCAGATCCTGCAAAAACTCCTGCCGCTCATCCAGGTCTTCGATTTCGGCCAGTTCTCGTTCCAGTTTGGCGCTTAAGGCCAGGTGGGCCTGGCCCGGGGAATCTTCCGGGACCGTGTATTCCAGATCTGTATCCGGCACATTCCAGACATAGAGCACAGGTTTGGCGCTTAAGAAACAAAATCCCCGCAGTTCAGGTGCGTCAGCCAGGGCAGGGTCCTGACGCAAAGGTTTTTCCCGGTCCAAAAGATCCTTGGCCCGATTCAGAGCGGCTTCCTCCTGGGTATTGACCAGGCTTCGGTCTTTTTTCCTGTCCTGGGCCAAGCGTTCCAGCCGTTTTTCGATCACCGCCATGTCCGTGATCAAGAGGTCGGTCTCAATATCCTGGTATTGTTCCATCGGATCCATCAGGCCTGAAAAGGCGTCCAGGACCGTCACCAGGCAGTCATGGGGCCGGATAGCGCTCTGAACCCGCTGGCCAAGACCGTGTCCTTTGCTGCTTCCCCCTGGTATATCCACATATTCAATCTCCGAAAGAGTGATTTTGCGGGGATTGTACAGGCGGACAAGGGGGTACAGCCTGGGCTCAGGGACTTTGACCATGGCCCGATCAATATGCTCCGAGCCAGGACCGGCCAGAGCCCGAAAAAGTTCACTTTTGCCGCTGCCAGAAAATCCATAAATCGCTGTTTTCATAGGTATTGTACGCTCTCCTGTGTGCTGATCCCGGGGGCAAGGAAACCACGGCTTGGCCAAGAGAATGCTTCCCCTTGGGGGGGGATGCTTTTTGTTGCGAATTGCCTGACCCTGATTCCAGGGAGGGTTACTTTGATTGTTCCAAGGCCTCCAAGATTTCTTCCACCATGGGGGCCAGACGGTTGGCGATAAAGGCGATGCCTTTGGGGTTTGGATGCAGGCCGTCAGCTAGGGTCAGGTCTTGATTGCCCACTACCTGGCCTAAAAAATCCGGAAACAGAGGGACATCGTAGGTCTGGGCAAGTTCGGGATACAGGGCGTTGAATTTTTCGGCATCAGGGGAGGGGATGCCCGGGACGGCAGTAAATCCGGCCAAAAGAATTCGGGATCCGGCATGCATGCAGGCCTGGAGCGATTGCTCCAGATTGGCCTTGATCCGATCCGGGTTGATTCCCATCAGGATGTCGTTGATTCCCAGTTCCAGGATGACCACATCCGGCCCAGGCCGAAGTGCAGCCTGGATCCGGTGCACACCTCCTGCGGACGTGTCTCCGGACAGTCCGTGATTGCTGATGACCGGGGCAAAGCCGTCAGCCTCCAAACGGGCATGAAGCTGCCGAGGGAGGCTGGCCTGCTCCGGCAGGCCAAAGCCGGCAGTCAGGCTGTTTCCAAAGGCGCAGATGGTAGTGGACATAAGATTGTATAAACCTGGTTCATTGTTCCAGATTCACGGTTTTTGGTTACAAAAGGGCAATCAAGATGTTTTTTTTCGCATCAATCCTTCGTCAGCTGCCGGCGGCGGATTGCAAGATGCAACTTCCAGGCTACTCAAGCCCCGGTCCCTTTGTCGTCTTGCCTCCGGCCAATTTCCAGCCAAGCATTCCCCAGGCCAGGGCGGTGACATTTTGGTAGCCCATATTTTGCAATCGTTTGACTACCAATGGCGAGCGATGCCCAGTGGAACAGACAACAACCAGGGGCTGATGGGTGGAAAAGGGCAAAGGCTTGGGCCGGCCCAAAAGATCCGGTCTGTTGACGGCTGACGGGATGTGCAGCATTCGATACTCCGGTCCGGAGGAAACGTCAATAATAAAAGGACCATTGCTGTGAAGCATTTCCTTCAGGTCTAAGGGCAGGGTTCGGCGGACACCGAAGGCATACCACAGGAGATCCCAGAGCGGAAAGGCCAGAACAAATATTCCCACGAGCACTTTCAATAACACCATGACCACCAGCCTATCCAAGAGATTGGGATAGATCAACTGGCCACAATGGTACAGAGCAAACCCTGAGGAGTGACCTGGATTTCCTTGTTTCCAGGAAACTGGAAGCGCTTGTGCCAGTTACGTTCCCGCCAGGCCCGGTCCAGACGAAAGAGGTTCGTAGCCAAGGCCTGCCCGGGCCCGAGCCGGTCCAGGACGTTTCGGTACCAGCGCAGGCGCTGGGCCGGGTGCAGGGATTTTAATCGTTCAGCTGGCAGCAGGATGCCCTGGCCCAGTCTGGATTCATTTACGATGCACTCCTGAAGCTTTTGGTCCCAATAGCTTGCGTCTGTCTGGGCCTGACGCCAGAGATCGGCTGTTTGACTTAAGTAACTTGGATTTTCCTGAAAAAATAGGGGAAGTATCTGATGACGGATCCGATTTCGGGTGAAAGAAAGGTCTTGGTTGGAGGTATCCTCCAGCCAGCTGTGCCCGCACGCCTGGACAAAGTCAGCCAGGTCCTGCTTGGGGGTGAGCAGAAAGGGGCGGACAAGTTGTGATTTTTGGACCCAGGCCGACATGCCGGCCAGAGCCGGCCAGCCTGTTCCTCTGAGCAGACGTAGCAGCTGGTCCTCAGCCAAGTCGTTGAGATGATGGGCAGTGAGAAGATAATGGGCACCGGTTTTCCGGGCGGTTTGGCCTAAAAACCTGTAGCGCAGGATACGCCCGGCCTCTTCCAGGCCGAGGCTTTGGCGTTTTGCATAGACAGCGGCATTCGTCCTCCCATGATACAGTTTCAGGGAGAGACTGGAACACAAGTGCCTTAAGGAATCGGCTTCAATGTCGGCTTCTGGCCGTAGGCCGTGGTGCAGGTGGGCGACGTGAACTTTTGTCTTCAGACGGGCTTGGGTCATGCATGCCCAAAGGATCAAGGCCGTGGAATCCACTCCCCTGGAGGCGGCCAGAAGCATGGTCTTGCCCTGCATATCCAGGCCCAGTTCACCCTGAAGAAATGAGCAGACGCCCAGGCAGAAGTGGGCCCATCGGGGTGCTAATTTGTGCAGGGAAAGTCCGGACATGGATATCTCCTGGAATACGCAGAGAGTCAAACCTGCGGGAAGGATCGGTTTGAATTTGTGCAGTATCGGCCGGGACTGGACTTAAGGTTCCAAGTTCCTGATTACCGATTCTATCAAGTCTATACCGTAGGCTCGCTGTTGTGGGGTGGCAAATCCGATACAGTCGCAACCAAAGGTCTGTCTGGCCCGGACCAAGAGTTCCAGCTTGACCCAGGTTGAGCCGGTCTCCAGACTGAGGATATACGGCCCACAGGAATCACGATGTTCCTTTTGACGGTCCGTAAGCAGGTTTGGGGGCAATTCAAACCAGATGATCCCCTGCATAGGGGCGGGGCCGTTGGTCTCCAGCAAGCGGTCGGAAAGTTGTTTTACTTGCTTCGGCAGCATTTCATCGATCATGTATGAACGTATCATGTATGTTCTCTCTATGCTCTTTTCTTTCTTTGCCGTTCGGCATGGGCATCCTCGGGGATCACGTCCTGATCCAAATCAAACATCCGTCTGGTCAGCGAAACGTAATACCGGGCGTTGTCTTCTTCCTGGCCCCGTCGTTTGAGGAAGGAGATGGCCGGGTGGTATAATTTTTTGACCAGAGATTGAGCCATAGCATGAACGGCCTGTTCTGTTTCCTGGGAAACATTTGGTCCCATGCGTTTTAAGGTCCGTTCGGCCTCTTTGCGGGCCAGGGCTTCTCCATGCTGCAAGAGATCGACAATGGTTGGCGTGAGTTGCAACGAATTGAGCCATTGACCAAATGTGTCTACTTCCTGGGTTACTATTTCCTGGGCCCGGCAGGCCTCTTCCTGGCGGTGGGCAATATTTTCCTCCACCACCCCTTTCAAATCGTCGATATCGTAGAGATAGACGTTGTCCAGCTGGTTCACGTCCGGATCGATATCCCGGGGAACGGCAATATCGATGAAAAACATGGGCCTATTCTTGCGTTTTTTGAGAATGGGCCGCATTTCCCGGGCATGGAGGATCGGCTCCGAGGCGCCAGTTGAGCTGATGACGATATCTGCGTTGTGCAGATGGGTAAGCAAATGGCAAGAATCAACGGCCTGGCCCTGAAAGCGCTCTGCAAGCTCCTTGGCCCTGGACAGGGTGCGGTTGGCAACCAGGAGTTGGCTCAAACCGGCGTTTAGCAGGTGGGCTGCCGCTAGTTCGGCCATTTCTCCGGCACCGATGAGCATGGCCTGCTGCTGGGACAAGTCGCCGAAGATGTCCTTGGCCAACTCCACAGCTGCAAAGCTGATGGATACTGCGCTCTGGGCGATGCTGGTCTCGCTGCGTACCCGCTTGGCTACAGAAAATGCCTTGTGCATCAAGCGGTTGATGATAGTGCTGGTGGTATCCTGCTCCACGGCCTGGCGGTAGGCCTGCTTGAGCTGGCCTAAGATCTGAGGTTCGCCGACAACCATGGAATCCAGGCTGGAAGCCACTCGAAAGATATGCTCCACAGCTTGGAGATCCTGATGTATATACGTATGCTCCTGCAGTTCTCGTGAATTTTGACCACACAGTTCAGCCCAGGCGGAAAGGATTGGAGTTACCGGATTGTATCCACTGTCGACCACAGCCAGGACTTCCACCCGGTTACATGTGGATACGGTCAGGGCTTCCAGGACCGGGCTGTGGGCGTGAAACAGGTTCAACTCACGCGGGCCGCTGTCCGGGAGGGCAAAGCGTTCTCTTATATCCACCGGTGCGGTACGATGATTCAGTCCGATAAGGATGATTTTTTGAGACATGAGTTAGGGGCGAAAACTATGATGTGTTGGCAGAAAAAAGTTGATCACAATAATGGAGACCAGGCACAGAACAAAGATCCAGGAGGCCAGACTTGCCGGTTTGCGTCCTTTCCAGCCCAGGGCCAGGCGTTGATGAAAGAGGTAGGCAAAGAGGAACCAGATGATGACACTGGCGATTTCCTTTGGATCCCAAGAAAAGGCCTGTCCCCAGGTAAAATCGGCCCACAGGAAACCGGCCAGCATGCCGATAGTGAACAGAGGAAACCCTGCGCTGACCGCCCAGTGATTGACCCGGTCGCAGTTGAGCAGGGCGGGAAAATCACGACGCCATCGTCCAGGTTTTGCTTTGTGTTTGATCTGCCAATCTACGTACAGGTAACAGATCCCGGCTCCAAAGGCCATGGCCAAAAGGGCGATGCTGAGAAAGAGTGCGGCCACATGCAAACCGAACCACAGGCCGCTGAGCTGAGCCGGAATGGCCAGGTCAGGGGTGTGGACCAGCATGGAAGAAGAAAAAAGGATCAGGGCCAGCGGGGCTGCAGTCAAGGCCAGAAACTGGATTCGCAGTCTCCACCAGATGAGAAGATAGAGCAAGAGGAAGGTCCAGGCCAGCAGACTGATATAAAACTGGCCTTGCGTAGCGGCAAAGACCGGATTAGAGATCAAGTTGAAAATCAGGTCCAGGGCGTGAAAAAGAAAACCCAGGCCGAGACCGCCCAAGGCCACCTTTTTTAAGCTGGATTGAGCCCCCAAGACGCCGGCCACATAGAGTAGAGAAACCAGGAAATAGAGCAAAGCGATGCTTAACTCATAGAGAAAAATCATGTTCATGCAGCACCTCGCGGGCAAAAGGATGCAGATCCCGGGGGAGACATTCCCGGAGCAAGGACCAAAGCCTGGGCACGTCGGCATGGGCAATGGCCTGGAAAAAAGCCTGGTCGGTCAAAGACCGGAATATAGCGGCGTTTTCCTTTTGCTCCATCCCCCGGGCGATGATTGCCGGCCTCAGGGCTTTGAGCATGCTGATCCACACAGCATATTCCGGACCAAATTCCTGTTCCAGCTGCTGACGAATCCTGCGGGTCAAGGCAGGGCTGGCCCCTCCAGAGGTCACAGCCAGGGCCAAATCTCCCTGGTTGACCAGAGACGGCCAGACCAGGGAGCAGAGCTCCGGCTGGTCGACGACATTGCATAAGACATTATTTTCCTGACATAAATGTCCAATTGCAGCGTTGATCTCCGGGTTGGAGGTACTGGCTACCACCAGAAAGGCCCCCTTAATATCTTCAGGAGCAAACGGCCGGTCGTGCAGGGTGAATGTTTGCTTTGTTTTCTGTTCCTGCCACAGTTCCTGATCGGGATACGGTTCAATGACCAGCAAAGGATCGGCCCGGCAGTGGATGAGTCGCCGGAGTTTGCGTTGGCCCACAACACCTGCCCCGACCAGGATACAGGTCCGGCCGCTCAGATCGATGAAAGCAGGGAAATACGGCATGGAATGTGTCTAGCAGACTCGAGCTGGAGTGTAAAATGATCGATCACATGACCAGAGACTGTTTTTCCGGGGACAGTCTAACCTCCAAACGGCGGGCATACTGGCTCATGGCATAGCAACAGATAAAGTACAATTTTTGGGTTCATGGCCAGTCCTCTGGCTATGGCCACACGTAGCTGCTGTCCACCCGAGAGCTGGGAAGGATAGGCCTGGGCCTTGTCCAAAATATTCACCTTGGACAGAAGATCCATCCGGCATGGCTTTTGGAGTCAAGGAGCGAATCCACGTATGTTGCCAGCTGAGCGACAAGGATGTACAAAAGACCAAGGCGAGCTACGCCCGCAACCCAACCAAGAGAATCTTGAACCGCCCGCTT
>CAYZLB010000058.1:9822-15452 GCA_964479235.1 uncultured Desulfohalobiaceae bacterium | reverse complement strand
GCGCTACAAAGCTACCTATCAGCTTGAGGAGATGGAGCCAGATATCAAAGAACTTGCAGACGCAATGGGGATTTCGGAGTTACCTTTGAAGACCAAAATACCTTTCAGTGTATACAAATTTTGACCATCTTATTTACATAAATTTCATATTGTTACTGCCAATTTTAATATCAATCGTCGTAAAGTCACGCTAGATTGCCCGGAGAGTCTGACCCCGATGTATTCGTATGATCCGGGCCGGGCAATGACGGAGAGGGAATTTAACACATTCATGTGCGATCAAACACGGCCTCTGAAACCGGCTGTGGCAAAGATTTCAAATTTTCAGCCACCGAGCACCGACAACAAACTCCTGTTCTCTATCCGTTTGTATCCGTTCAGAGGGTGCCGAATGTCCAGTGATAACCCGCCATTGCGAGGAGTCTTCGACAGGCGTCATCGCCGAAGCAATCTCCAGAAATATGGCCCATTGAGGATGTTGTAACAACATCCCCTGAATGCTTACATCCGTTCCGGCAACTCACGCACAAAATCTTTGATTTCATCTCTGACCCGACAATAGATTTGCAGAACGCTTTTCTCATCAGGGGCGTTCATGGCCAGGCTGGGCGGATCGTCAAAACCCTGATGCAGACGAATCATCTGCCCGGGAAAAAAGGGGCAGCTCTCGTTGGCTGCATCGCACAGGGTGATTACGGCATCAAAGTTCTGATCAGGCAATTCCTCAATTGTCTTGGACTTCTGTCCGGAGATATCCACCCCGGCCTCGGTCATAACCTTGACCGCCTTGGGGTCGACCCCGTGCTTGATCAAGCCGGCTGAAGCTGCTTCAATCTGGTCATTTAGCAGATGCCGGGCCCACCCTTCGGCCATCTGACTGCGGCAGGAGTTGCCGGTACACAAAAAAAGAACTTTCTTTCTTTCCATAGACGTCTAACTTGTCTGTCCTTGATACATCAATTTCTTCAGCTATCTGACCACCCCCACCATTCTAATGCTCCTGAGGGTCCTGTGTACACTGTGTTGGTTCGAAACTCTCCTCATCTTCCTGGAAACAATGCATCTGACGCTGGACATTGGTCCGCACCATGTCCTCAAGGCAGCGAAAAAAACCAAGAACACACGAAGCAGCCAAACGATAGTTCATTTGCGTGCCGCGTTTTTCGTAGTCCACGATTCCGGACTCCCGCAGAATGGACAGGTGCTTGGAAACAGTTGATATGTCTGCCCCGATCATTTCAGTCAGCTCGCAGACGCACCGATCCTTTTTGCTCAATTCATCCACGATGAACAGCCGGGTCGGATGTCCCAAGGCTTTCATTATCTTGGCTCGCGATTCGTATCGGTCTCGAATTTTTTCCGTCATAACCGACCCTGTTTTATGTTTGGTATAATAGCCAATAAATCAGATTTGTCAATGCCAAATCTCCATAGAAAAATTTGATTGCGTGTCCGGATTGATCATGGCTGAAACCAACGGTGCGCTCCCTCTTGTCGTTTCTCGAGTGAAACGTTGCCCGGGCGGGAGGCTCCGAGTACACCGAGTTATTCTCGCCGGGCAATCCAGAGGAAAGCCTGAGGATGTAACCCTCTGGTTCTTTTCCGAACGATCTCTGATTTCCCGGTTCATGAAAGCTCCTGATACAAATTCCCTACCCTGGGCACTCGCAGGGAAGGGAATTTATGTTCAATCTATGCATCCCTTTTGATAACCACGACTGGTCTCTTTGAGTGATGAATAACGTTGGTTGCCACGGAGCCAAGAAGCACAGAGCCGACATTGATCCGGCCATGTGAATGCTGCACCCGGCCAAGAGGATCCATTGCAGCCAGTTCACATACCCAGTGGAGTACGGGGGAAGACCTTCTACCCCAAGACCGTTGAGCATATAGGCCAGAACCCCGCCAATGGCGGCAAACATCATCAAGGCTGTGGACGTGCCTACCGCCTGGTGCATTTTGAAATTCAGGAACACGACCATAACCGGGATCATGAGCACACCGCCCCCGATACAGATGATTCCAGAGACGATGCCCAGGACGATACCCCAGATGACTTGTTCAGCTTCACCTCTATAGTTTTCCCAAACCCTGACCCCATGCTTGATGAGCCATTCTTTACACTGCTTTTGTATCCCTCCGCAGATCAGAATATGTATATCTGAACCGGCTATCTGCCGGGCCAGTCACATGGGATACTCAAAGAAAGATTGTCCAATTCGTCAGATGTGCTTCTTGCAGATCCTCTGATCGTGGACTTCATAGACTGCAAGAGTTGATGAGCTCCCAAAGTGGGGCGATATTCTGGAACCAAACAGAGGAACACCCAGGATCATAGCCGCTCCCGAACAATATGTCAGATTTGCCGGAGGCAAATCTGACACGTTTTTTGGGCCACACTGCCCATCTCTCACATAGGAGCACGAGTTTCCAGGAGGTACTTAAGTTGGGTTTTAGTGTGGCGCTGTAATTTTATGTGTCCCACAAGTATAGGTTGACAATGAGATCGTAACATGTTACAAACTTAAAAAATTAAGGCCAGGAGGAAGGAATGGGTACGCATGTAAAGGAAAGAATGAAGGAATATAGGGAGCGCCTAAGGAGGTCTGGTTTGCGGCCAGTACAAATTTGGGTTCCTGATACCAAGGCTCCAGGTTTTGCTGAAGAAGTACGAAGGCAATCCTTGCTTGTTTCCCAAAGTACTGATGAAAAGGAGATTATGGATTGGGTTGAGCAGTCAGCCGACTTTGAGGGATGGGCATGGGAGGATTAAAAAGGGGAGACATCGTTTTGGCTGTTGCCCTTGGTGCATATGGGAAACCTCGTCCTGCTGTTGTTGTACAGACGGATTTTGCTAATGAGACGCACAAAAGCATAGTCGTGTGTCCCATGACCAGTTATATCCAGGAAGCCCCTCTTTTTAGGCTTGATGTTCGACCTTCGAAGGAAACCGGATTAAACAAGAAAAGCCAAATTATGGTGGATAAGATTATCGCATTGCCCAGAGAAAAAATTGCACATGTTGTTGGAAAATTAGATGAAGAAGGTGTCGTGAGCCTTAATCGGTCATTGGTTTTCTGGTTGGGGTTGGGATAGAAAGACGTGTAGGTAAAAACTGGCAGAGTATAGCATATTTCGCTTTGTAACTGATTGAAATTTATGAAACATGATTGACTGTACCAAGAATTTTCAGTCTTTTCATCCGCCGTCAGAGGGTGCTGCGGCTGATGCCCAGAGCCTTAGCCGCTTGTTCCCGGTTCTGCCGGCAATGCTGAAGAACGGCCTGGATCCTTTCCGCCTCTTCCTGATCCTGAGCTGACAGTTCAGAGGGCTGCGATGATTTTCCGTGAGCAATCTCAGCGGGCAGATGCTCCAGCTCTATGCGTGGCACCTTACAGGCAATAAAGGCAAACTCTATGGCGTTTCTCAGTTCACGAATATTGCCGGGAAAAGAATACGAAACCAGGGCATTGAGGGCCTGGGGACTTATGCCCTGAATGTCTCTTCCCTGCTGGAGATTGAGCTGGACAATGAAACGATCCACAAGAACGGGGATATCTTCCTTTTGACCACTTTAATGACTATAATCATGACTATGGTCAATATCGGGCACTCAAAACTCGGAGGCGTGAACATGAACACAATTCAGGCTTCAGAATTCAAGGCCAAGTGTTTGGCGTTGATGGATAACGTTGCCAGGACAGGAGAGACTCTGGTGGTGACCAAAAACGGCAAGCCCATAGCAGAATTGAAACCCTACTCCGGAGGACGTTCAGCAAGTCCCTTCGGCTTGCACAGAAAGCTTCAGATCATCGGAGATGTCATTGCCCCAGTTGCAGAAAATGACTGGAAGGTGCTTGAATGATTGTTCTTGATACTCACACCCTTCTTTGGATGGATAGAGACGATGACGCTCTGGGGAAACAATCCCGGATCCTTATTGAACAGGCCTGGAAAAGTGACGTTGTTGCAGTCAGCGCTATAAGCTTTTGGGAGTGCTCACTGCTTGAGCAGCGGGGTCGAATTCAACTGCCCCTGAGTGTGGACGTATGGCGGACAGATTTATTGCAAGCCGGCATAAAAGAGATTGCCCTGGACGGAAGAATTGCTTTGCTGGCCTCTGCCTTGGAATACTTCCCTCGTGATCCTGCTGATCGTTTTATCGCTGCCACTGCCCTCTATCTTGATGCTTTCCTTCTTACAGCTGACAAAAGAATCCTGGATTGGCAATCAGATCTGCCCAGGCAAAACGCAAGGAGCTGAAAAGCCTGCTTCGGCGAGTCCAACAAGAAGACTTTTTTTGTGGCCATATGCAGAATCTATCCAGTGCTTGGTCGTTGATCAACAATAATTGCCGGCCAGATTCTGAATCTTTCTCCAAACACTCGGAGAACCTTTTGATAAGGACAAGAATCACTCTTCAACCACCCCTGCCCCTCCTTGTTAAGGCTGGTCTTTATACACATTTGACACCGTGGGATAAGGAATCTGTCATCATGACCACCACCCCTGTCCCCTCCCTAACCAGGGCGGGGAACCGTAACCGACTGCTCATACACAAAATCCAAGGAGCTCGGTCTTCGTTAGATCTCTGGTCTCTTTGAGTGATGAATAACGTTGGTTGCCATGAATGCTTACGATGTCCTTCACATACGCAGCCAGGTTGCACATCCGCTTGCGCACCTCATCCACGTGCACCTTGACCTGTTATCAGACATTTCCGGGCAGTTTTCAGATCCATTTTATAAGTAAAAAACAAGGGTCAAAACATTTCCTTCACTAAGATCAATACGTAACTTTTTATATTTTAATCATGATAATCAATATGTTATTTACAGCTAACATCTTCAAATGCCATCTTCATGAGTATACAAATACTGTGGCAATTCGTAGCTATCTGTCCTTCGAAATAGTACGCAGTTTTTTAGGTAATTTCGCTGGCCGGTCGAGACTGGCATTAAAGACCTTATCGAGAACTACTTTCTGAACAAGCCTACAGGCACATCCCCAGAGAAAATCGAGGCTCATTATTATTGCATCATGCTTGCTCGACTGGCTATGGATAAAATCAATAGTTCTAAAAATTAAGCCATGTACAAGATGGTCTAACTTGCTGGCTTACACCCCGTCGCTTATACTTTCCAAAATGGTGCAGCAGGGGGTCGGAACAACGGAGGTGATATCACAAAAGGCAAAGCCTTTCTGGATGTAGGCAGAGGGCTGTTTGTTTCTGTTCATGACCTGGATTTCCTTTCAATGATCATTATCATCGGACAGTAAGGGATAGATCTTTTAGTATACTGGCTGACCTTTCGGCACACTTTACATGCTTTTCGTTTTGAGGCAAAAAAACGATTTTACTCCGTTCTTTTGTGCATTATAGCAAGGAGGCTGCGTTTGCGTTTGGCTCGGAAGGTTCTTGGACCATATGCGACCGCTTTGTTTGAAGTTTTCTGTTTTCTGCTCATCTTGACCGTATCTTTTCTGCCGGCTTTTGAGGGGAACAGTAATCTCCACGCCCAATGGCGCCCCACCCAAATGGAACCACTAGGCACCTTGGACAAAATTTTGGCTACCGGTCAATTGACCATTTTGACCCAAAACAATGCCAATTCATACTTTATTTATCG
>CAYZLB010000058.1:0-9722 GCA_964479235.1 uncultured Desulfohalobiaceae bacterium | reverse complement strand
CCCTGGGATGGGGGGTGCGCAGGTCAGATCATACCCTCCTGCAGGCGGTCAACGATTTTTTCCGCACTGCCCAAGAAGATGGGACATTTGGCCGGATCTATCAAAGGTATTATGCACCAGCAGCTATATTCGACTATGTAGATATTAAAAAGTTTCACCAGCGCATTCAGGCCAGACTGCCCAAATATGAAGCTATCATACGAGAAGAAGCAAAAAAATTTGGCTTTGACTGGCGGCTCATCGCCGCAGTTATTTACCAGGAATCTCATTTTGATCCCAATGCCACCAGCTATACAGATGTTCGGGGGCTGATGCAGGTTACACAAGATACAGCCCGGGAAATGGGTATTGCCAATCGTTTGAACCCCCAACAAAGCATCCATGCAGGGGTTAAATACCTGTACCGTCAATATCGGCGCTTTGAGCACATGACAAATCATGAACAACGGATCCGTTTTGCCCTGGCCAGTTACAATATTGGCTACGGCCATGTTCGGGATGCACAAAGGCTGGCCCAAA
The DNA here is from genome assembly GCA_964479235.1 of uncultured Desulfohalobiaceae bacterium. Classification (GTDB taxonomy): domain Bacteria; phylum Desulfobacterota; class Desulfovibrionia; order Desulfovibrionales; family Desulfothermaceae; genus Desulfovermiculus. The sequence goes on along the minus strand of CAYZLB010000058.1, from coordinate 9,203 downwards.
AACAAGGTCTTAACCCGGATATATGGTCATCTATGCAAAAAACCCTTCCCCTGCTGCGAAAACCGAAGTACTACACTCAGACCAGGTACGGATACGCCAGGGGCACTGAACCTGTGCGCTATGTAAAGCGCATTTTTTCCTACTACGATATTTTGCGCCAAAAGGCTGATGTGGAAAAGGCGGAGGCTTCTGTGCCTTCTGCCGGAAAAACAATGGTACAGCAATAAAGCAACCCAACAAGCACCGCCCATGAATATCCGTAACGCATTGCGTCCATCGAGAATTGTCCAGGAAAAAAGCCTTTCATTGCTATTTTTGGCTTCACGCAGGGCTGTTGCGCATTCCCCTGTTCTGCGCATTTTCCTTATTTCGAGCATTGTAGTTTTTTTTTGATCAGTATTGAGAATTCTGCCTGGGCTGGAAAGTCTCATATCAAGTATGAAGTTTCTTTTGAAAATCCCGAAAATTCTTCCCTGATTTCAGACCTGCGGCAGGTGTCATCCACGGTCCAAAACAAGGACAACCCGCCTTTGACCAAGGGCCTGCTCATGCGCAGGGCTCAATCCGATCTGCCCCAAATGACCGATGTGCTCAGGGCCCAAGGATATTTTGATGCTCAGATTAAGGTGAACATGAAAGATCAGGCCCCTGATGGTCCGGCCCAGATCGTATTCATCGTCCGTCCGGGTCCGGTCTACACCATTCGAAACGTGCATATCCAGCCTCATAACCCAGAATTTCTCACCGCGAATATCCTGCCCTCCCAGGAAGAACTGGGGTTGCCCCAGGGGGATCCGGCCGTGGCCGATGCCATCCGCAGCGGCAGATCAATCCTTCTCTCTAAGCTCAATGAGCAAGGATACATTTTGGCAGATGCCGGTTCCCCCACAGTGCATCTGAACACTGAAAATGCGTATGCAGATGTAATCTATCCCCTTGATTCCGGTCCAAAGGCCACGTTCGGACCAGTTACTATCCATGGCTTGGAGCGGGTACGGGAAGATTTTGTACGGTCCCAGATTCCTTGGTCCCAGGGAGATACCTATGATCCGCAGCAAGTACGTACCCTACAGAATAGATTGATCCAAACCGAGCTCTTCAACATGGTTCAGATGAAACATCCAGACCAGGTCAACGATCAGGGGCAACTTCCTTTAACCATGGAAGTCTCAGAGGTGGATCATAAGAAAATCAGCTTTCGCTTGGGGTATGAGACAGATACAGGCATTCAGGGCTCTGCGGCCTGGGAGCACAAAAATCTCTTGGGACGTGGACAAAGACTACTCCTGGAAATGGAGGCCTCTCAGATTCGTCAGGAGCTGCTCAGCAGGTATACTCAAAAAAACATCTGGGAAAGAGAATTCGATCTTGTGGTCCAAGGCTCGGCATTCCGGGAAGACATCGATGCCTATACCAGCACTGGCGGGAAGGCCTCTGTCCATATCGAAAATCAGATTTTTACCCATCTGCGATTGGGCGGCGGATTGGGCTACAAAGCCAGCAGGATCAAGGATTCGGATGAAGACCAGACGTTTCACCAGTTTTCCATTCCGACTTTTGCCGCCTGGGACAGTCGGAACAATCCGTTAAATCCCAGCCAGGGGAGCATGCACAATCTCTATCTGACCCCTATGCTCGGCCTGTTTGGGGAAGAATTCTCCCTGCTGAAGTCCAGCCTGAGCACCCATTGGTATTTTGACCTGCTGCCGGACAAGGGGCAGGCCATCTTGGCCTTGCGCGGAAAGGTGGGGATAATCAATGCCTCCAGCACATCGGAAGTGCCCGCTGATGAGCGTTGGTACGCCGGGGGCGGGGGATCTATCCGGGGATATCCGTATCAAGAGGTCGGCCCGTATCAGGACGGCGATCCGTATGGAGGAAGATCTTTGCTGGAGACCTCGGCGGAGCTGCGCTGGAAATGGAGTGATACCATTGGGACAGTGGCCTTTGTGGATGCCGGCAATGCCTATGATGACGTTCTCCCGGACCCAGCCGAGAAATTGTACTGGGGAGCAGGGATGGGTATGCGCTATTATACCGGTATTGGTCCCTTGCGCCTGGATGTGGCCTTTCCTTTGACCTCGGATGATCATATAGATGACAATTATCAAGTATACATAAGCCTTGGTCAGGCTTTCTAGAAGCTACTGTATAAAGCATATGAATATTCCTGTTCTCTCCCGGTGGAAAAAGGCCATCCTTGGTGCCCTGGCTACGCCCGTGGTCCTGCTCCTGGTCCTCTTTGGAATACTTCAGACCCCTCAAGCCAAGGAGATGATTGTCCGTAAGGTGAACAGCCTGGACCTGGGCCAACTGGACATAAGGCTAAGTAACCTTTCAGGTTTTATTCCCTTTCAGATCACCCTGGATCAGTTCACCTGTTCTGATGCAAAGGGCCAATTTTTGGACCTGGAGGACTTAGAGCTAAAAATCCTGCCCTGGAGTTTCAGCCGGGGGGGTCCGGGTATCGACGTACTGGCCGTGCAAAAGCTGTATCTTAAGCGTGTTCCGAAATTGCCCGCTGATCAGGGTCCTGTACAGGAAGAGGCAGAGACATCGAAAAGTCCTACATTTTCCCTGCCTTTTTCCGTGTTTGTCAATGCACTGGAAATTCACAGTCTCTGCCTGGGGTCTGAACTGGCAGGTCAAGAAGTTGAACTGGCCGTGTCCGCTCATGCCAAGGTCCAGTCATCGGACCAGTGGGAGATGACCCTTGATGTCGACCAGATCGACACCCAGGGACTTCAAGCGCATCTGGCTGCGGGCATGCATGAGGACCCTGCCCGATTGGATCTGGATATGCGTTTTGCCGACCATCCTCACGGATTGGTCCTTGGCCGTTTGGGTATTGATACTGCCGATCCTTTGCGTTTTCGTCTGCAGGGATCCGGTCCGGTCTCGGACTGGAAAGGGGAGCTTGGCCTGCATATGGCTGCAAATACCCTGGCCAGCTCAAGCCTGAACGTGCAGGCAGGCCCTGAGGAGATTTTATTCTCCGCCAATTCCCGGGTTTTCCCCCTTCCCTTGTTGCCACAGACCCTCGCCCCCCTGCACCCGGGGATAGAACGGATAGATCTCGATTTTACGGCAAGGTCCAATCCAGAGCTGAACAGTTTTGGGGTCCAAAAATTCATTTTGCAGTCCAAGCTGGCTAGGATAGAGATACAGGGTACAGCTGATGTGCTGGCTAAAGATGTTGACCTCGCTGGTTCAATACACTTGCCCAGTCTCAAACTCCTTCAGCCCCTGCTCAATATGCCTGTGTCCGGGGCAGCTCGTCTGGAGTGTACCGCTGCCGGGCATATGAACAATCCTTTCCTGAACCTTCGCACAGAGCTCAGCGATCTTCAGGTCCAAAACATCCGGGTTGAAAAGGCCGATCTGGTACTAAAGCCCCAATTGAACAGATCAGCAAAGGGCGATCTCAAGCAGCTTGTCCTCAGCGGAGAACTCAATGCCGCTGACGTGCACCAAGACAATATCTCCATCCTCCCCGGACCGCTGAAGTCTTCTTTTCAGGGCTCTCTGGTCCCAGGCACACAGGATGTCAAAATAGAATTTCTGCAAATGACCATGCCCGGTATGGAGGCCATGCTCAGGGGACAAACCCAAGCCTCAGGCCGGTTTCAAGCCCATCTTGATGCGGTCATTGACGATGTACATGACTTTCCTCAGCTTGATGACCTGGCCCTTCATTCCGGCCTGACCTTAAAAGGCCGGGCTCAGGGCAATTGGCAGCAGCTTGCAGCTAAGACCAAGCTGGAAATATTCCTGGATGATCTACAGGGGCTTCCCCAGTCAGCGGCAGGAATTCTTGGTCCCAAGCCCCAGATGACAGCCGATATTGAGTTCCTGGAGGGGGAAAGATTGCGTCTGGAATCCCTGCACCTTGCCGGACGGGAGATAGACCTTCAGCTTCAGGCCCAGATGGGCCTTTTCACACAGGATCTTCAGGCAGAGTGGACCTTGCAGGGGCCGGATCTTATGGCCTTAGGCCTTGCCGACCTCTCAGGGCTGGTTTCGGCCACAGGCAGGGTCAACGGCAGCTTTGAAGAGCTGCAGACCAAGACGGAAATTCAGGTCAGCGATCTGGCCGGATACCAACTCCGCCCCAGCCGTTTTTCTGGTCAGATCAACGCGGATGTGAACATATCCAGCCCTGAAGTGGATGGGGATGTCGTTTTTGATCTTCGCCGAGGCAATGAGCTTATCAGCCTGAGTTCAAACCTTGCCTTTGTTGAGCAGATTGTTCGTCTGCCGGATCTTCGCCTTCAGGGACCCAAGACTGACCTCAGCGCTCATGCCGAGGTGGACACGAAGAATCAACGCATCGATTCCGAGCTGCAGGCAAGAGCTGAGCAAGTCCGTGCTCTGCAGTCGTTTTTTCATCTCCCCATCCAGGGGGAAGTAAGCTTGTCCGCTGCTGTCCACGGTCCCCTGGCAAGACCGCAGATTGCCACGACTGTTCAGGTAAAGGATCTGCAAGTTACCGGGACAGAGGTCAAGGCCTTTGATCTTCAGGCCGAAGTGCAAAACGTTCAAACCCTTGATGGCAATATAGATCTTCGGGGAAAAGACATTGTCTTTGGCTCCAAACGGATTCATGAGTTCACCCTCATAGCAGATGGCGGTCAGAATCAGGCCACAGTTAATGTGAACCTGACCGGAGATCTGGGAGGTGCCTTTGAGCTAAGAACGCAGGCTGGTGTGCGCATGCAGAAGAGCGGGGTCCAAATCGCCCTTCCTCACGGCGATGGGCACTTTGCAGAGCTTCCGTTTTCCTGGGATCAATCCCTACAGGCCGGTTTGGCCGGAAACAGTCTGTCTCTTTCCTGGCCCGAACTGCGATTGGGAAAGGGCATGCTGCAGATTGAAGCCAAAGCTGAAAATGAACTGGTGCAAGGATCTGTTCAGGCCCAGAATTTGGATCTGGCCCAGTTCCCATTGCCGCCAGGATTTGGCTTAAGCGGCGAAACAGATATGGATATCAGGCTCTCAGGTACCCGTACATCTCCTGAGCTCGGTTTTGATCTGGGCATGCACGGTATACGCTCAAAGCTCGGGCAGGCTGAAGACAGACCGGGCATTTCCATCCAGGCCAACGGAAATATTACCAGCAATGAATTCAAGACTCAGATCTCTCTCCAGGGCGGAAGGGACCTGAATATGCAGGGCGGACTGGAATTGCCTGTGGAATTTGCTTTACAACCAGTGATCTTTCGTCCGGGGAAAGAGGTAAGCGCTGACCTGCAAGGCCAGGCCGATCTGGGCCTGATATCCACTTTTATTCCTATGGGCGGACAGGTATTAGCTGGTCGTCTGATTGTGGATATAGACACAACCGGCCCTTTGCCCCACCCACCGGTTCAAGGGAATATTCGCCTGCGGGACGCGCGATTTGAAAATATTCCCACTGGAACAGTATTGGACAACATCCAGGCCTTCATCGAGCTTCAGGGATACCAGGCACGTCTCAATCAGATATCAGCTACTGACGGGGAACAGGGAACAGTACACGTTTCGGGAGAGGTAGATTTTGCTCCTGACAGCGATCTTTCCTACCAGGTGCAGACCCGGCTGGACAAAGCAACCCTGGTGCGGATGGATATGGCCACAGCTGGGATCAGTGGAGATGTGCATCTGCGGGGGAACACCACAGGAGCGGAAATCCACGGCGATCTCAAAGCCTTTCCGGTGAATATCGGTTTGCCCGATCCTGCACCCTCCGGCATGCAGGGGCTTGAGATCGTTCGGAACCAATACGAGCAAGGAGGCAAGGATGCCGGTGCCCAGAAAAGCGCCCCTTCCTTTGCCCGGAACACGATTTTGGACCTCACGGTGAGCATTCCGGGAGGTTGTTATGTCCGCGGCCGGGGTTTGGACTCGGAATGGGAAGGAAAGCTGCAAATCCAGGGTCAGGCAGATCGGCCCAAGATTTCAGGATATGTGCGGGTCATGCGCGGACATCTCGATTTGCTGACCAAGCGTTTCACCCTGGATAAAGGCAAAATCACTTTCTTGTCCCGCTATCCCCCGCAACCGGAAATAGATATGGTTGCCAGCACCCCGGTCAAAGACCTCTTGGCCAAGGTGAACATCAGCGGCCAAGCAACTGAGCCGAGCATCGAGCTGAGTTCTGAGCCGGTATTGCCCAGAGATGAAATCCTGGCCCGTATCCTTTTTAATCGCGCATTAAATGAGATTACCCCTGTGCAGGCGGTCAAATTGGCCCTGGCTGTGCGCACTTTGACCAGTGGCGGTGGGGGTGGGATCATGTCCAAGGTCAGACAAAGCATGGGACTGGATGAGTTAAATATAGACACAGATCCCAATGCATCATCTGGAGTCACCGTTGGGGCCGGGAAATATCTGAACGAAACTATCTATTTTAAAGTAGAAAAGGGCATGGAGGAAGATTCCGGCCAAGTGATGGTCAATATCCAAATGACCCCCCGCATCTCTCTTGAAAGCAGGGCTGGATCCGAACAGCAGGGCCTGTATATAACCTGGTCCTACAGCTATTGATCCCTGATCACTGGGAGCAGCTTTTCGGGCCAGGGGTGGTTTTTGCATAATCGCGTATCAATATAGTTTGATATTTGCATATCTTTTTCTTGACATTGCCTGTTCAAGCCTGTATGCTTTGTCCACATTCAGGTCGGATCAGCCGGTCTGTTCTGCACTTTTCGCCATTTTTCAGGGCATATTCAGGCCGGGGCGACAAGGAGAAGGCTATTTTCATCTTGGCATGGAGCCAATAAAGGCCAAAGCGCCTGAGTGCATCAGCAGGGCCTGAATAAAATGACACGTTACACCATGCACATCCATTTCACCGCCATCACCCCCAAGCACAAAGGCAATTTGTATTTGTGCTGGCTTGTCTCTCTCTGACCCGTTCGTTTATTCGGAACGGGAAGCAATTGAGCCATGAATCCGTTCGTACAGTTTGTCTGGTCAGCCGATGCTGACCATGGTGTTCAAGGGCAGGGAATACATTGCATACCCTGTCCGGAAAAAAACTTTCAAAAGGAGAATACGATGTTTGGAACTCCGGGAAAATACATGTTCACTTCCGAGTCAGTGACTGAAGGCCATCCCGATAAGGTGGCGGATAAAATTTCAGATTCCATTCTGGATAACCTCATCGCCCAGGACCCTGAATCCAGGGTTGCCTGCGAGTCCCTGGTCACCACCGGTTTGGTCTTTGTGGCCGGAGAAATCACTTCCAATGGATTTGCGGATTTTCCGCAGATCGCCCGTCAGGCAGTCAAAGATATTGGATACGACAGCTCAGATATGGGCTTTGACTGGGAAACATGTGCCGTTATTTCGTCCATTGACAAGCAGTCCGCTGACATTGCCCAGGGCGTTGACCGGAAGAGCCCGGAAGAGCAGGGCGCCGGGGACCAGGGCATGATGTTCGGTTACGCATGCAGAGAAACCGACCCTTTGATGCCCGCTCCCATCCATTATGCCCACAAGCTCAGCCGCCGGCTGAGCTATGTGCGTAAAAAAGGAATCCTTGATTATCTGCGGCCGGACGGCAAGACTCAGGTAGCCATGGAGTACGAAAACGGCAAGCCGGTACGTATCGACAATGTCGTCATTTCTTCTCAGCATGACGACAAGGTCTCCTATGAGGATTTAAAAGAGGGAATCAAAAAAGAAGTCCTTTTTAAGACCCTGCCCGAGGATCTGATCGACGACAAACTGCGCGTCTTCATCAATCCCACCGGTCGCTTTGTTGTCGGCGGTCCCCTGGGTGACTGCGGGGTCACCGGCCGGAAAATTATTCAGGACACCTACGGCGGCATGGGCGGTCACGGCGGCGGAGCTTTTTCCGGCAAGGATCCATCCAAGGTGGACCGCTCCGGCGCATACATGGCCCGCTATGTGGCCAAGAACGTGGTAGCCGCCAATTTAGCCGAGATCTGTGAAGTACAGATAGCATATGCCATCGGCATGGCCGAGCCGGTATCTGTCCTGATTACTTCCCGGGGCACTGGGGAAGTGGACGATACAACCCTGACCAATGCCGTGCGGGAGGTCTTTGATCTTCGCCCCTACTACATCCTGGAGCGTCTGAACCTGAAGCGGCCAATTTACAAAGATGCTTCCTGCTATGGCCACTTCGGCCGGGAGAATCCCAACTTTGCCTGGGAACAAACAGATGCGGTGCAGGACCTGCGCACTGCCTGCAAGGTCTAAACAGAATCAATCGCGCACTGTACACAGCACTGCCCTGAACAAAGGCGGTGCTGCTTCTTTTTTTTGTTCTCTGCAAACCGAGCGAGGAGGACACCCCAACCTACAACATGGGATTTGACCTATGAGTATATATATCTCCGGATCATTGGCCTATGACCGGATTATGAACTTTCCGGATAAATTTTCGAATCATATTCTTCCTGACAAACTGCATATCTTAAACGTTTGTTTTCTGGTTCAGGATTTGGAAGAACGATTCGGAGGCACAGCCGGTAATATTGCCTATTCCCTGGCCCTGCTGGAGGAAAAAGCCACCATTCTGGCCACTGCGGGCAGTGATTTTGAACGTTATCAGAACTGGCTGGACAAACACGGAATAGGCCAAGACGGTATCGTGACCGTGAAAGACAGTCCAACAGCCAGCGCCTATATTACCACAGACTATGCCGACAACCAGATCACGGCCTTCAATCCCGGGGCCATGAACGTGGCAACCAATGGCCATTTGACGCAGTTTGATACCCAAGGTGGACTGGCTATCGTCTCCCCGGGCAATCTGGAAGACATGCAGAAATATCCGGAAATCTATCGGGAAAAGAAGGTCCCGTTTATCTACGATCCAGGACAGAATATCCCGGCCTTTTCCGGGGACCAGCTCAAGTCCATGATCAAGGGCTCGCAAATCCTGATTGCCAACGACTATGAACTGAGCATGATCATGGAAGCCACGGGCCTGGACAAAAACGGTCTTTTGCAGTTGACCTCAGCGATCATAACCACCCTGGGTGAAGAGGGCTGCATGGTCACAGAACAGTCTTTTGAACAGCAAATTCCAGCCGTGAAGGTCAGCGATGCCCAAGATCCCACAGGATGTGGCGATGCCTTCAGGTCCGGCCTGATCAAAGGCCTCCGCCTGGGTAAGGATCTTTTTGAGGCGGCAAAGCTTGGGGCTACCTGTGCCAGCTTCTGCGTCCAGAAGAAAGGAACCCAGGAAC
>CAYZLB010000057.1:0-15661 GCA_964479235.1 uncultured Desulfohalobiaceae bacterium | reverse complement strand
GGAGCTGCGCAATGTGACAGAGCGGCTCGCCATGTTGAGTTCGGGAGGGGTCATCTCCGGCGAGGACGTCAAAGAGGCGTTGTTGGTGGATAACTGGGATTCGTATGAAAGCCGGGAAGAACTTTCAAAGTCCTTGCTGAATGTGGCTTCCGTCAATAGCTTTCCAGAAGAGGGGCTCTCTGATTTCTCCGGAAGCTTGAATGACAAGATCGTGGCTTCGGAAAAAGAAGTTTTGATGGAGGCGCTGGAGAGAAGCGGCGGAAGCAAAAAGATCGCGGCGGATCTTTTGGGCATCAGCCGAACGACGTTATGGCGGAAATTGAAAGACACTGCATAGTCCAGACCATCCCCGCGCGTGCGGTAGACCCGAGCAGTATGAATGGGCTCCTTAATCTAAATCAGTTGCTAAGCTATCTATGAGGTATTAATAGCAGGTTCAAAAATCAACCAAAAAAAGGAGGTGTCATTGATCACCCCAATGGGACCACCTATGAGCGGTCTAATAGAGCCACCCCATGTTCGCCTTAATGAACCCACTTTTACGTGGCCTTTTTGGGGTTGGGTAGGATGAACACGGATCAAAACATTGTGAATGACATACTTACTGTGGAAAACGTAGCGACCATTCTCAAAGCGACAGCCAAAGCGCTGTCGCTTTGTTTGACTTTCGAGCCTCCTGTCCGATAGGATGGTGGAACATGAGCCCGGGACAAACTGAAAAACAGACCCGTTTGTACATTTTTTTATTGTATTTTTCAGGACGGCATCCTACTGCGCAAAGCGCATGGAGGTCAATGTGAGGGCCGGTCTCAACGAATCTGCCTGGTCAAGGCCTCTATTGTGTGCAGAACCTCAACCGTTCCCCCCCGCTTGGTTGCAGTTCCCCGTAATTGCATGATGCATCCGGGGCAGTCCGTAGCCAAGAGCCGAATCCCTTCCTGTTCCAGCCTGTGCAACTTTGTGTTCACTATCTCCCCGGAAACCTCGGGAAACTTGAGGGAATAGGTTCCGCCCAGGCCGCAGCAGGTCTCTTCTTCCGGAGTAGAGACGTATTCCAGGCCGGCCTGTTGGAGCAGCTCCCGAGGGCCGTGTTTTACCCCCATCCCACGGCACAAATGGCAGGGTGCGTGATAAGCGGTGCGCGGTCCCTTTTCCCGGAACATGGATTTGGAGGGCTGTACATGGGTGTGGACAAAGGAGCTGAAGTCGATGATTTTGTCCGCAAATTGACGGGCCTTGACCTGCAGGCCAGACTCGTTTTGCAGGAGCAAGGGGTAATTTTCCTGCAGGTGGGATCCACAGGATGCGCATAAGGTGATGATGAAGTCCACTTCGTTGGGATCAACGGCATGGATATTGTGTCTGGCTACTTGGCCGGCGGCTTCTTTTTCCCCCAACATGAGCAGGGGAAGGCCGCAGCATCCCTGGTCAGAAGAAAACTCTACCTCCACTCCGTGCTGGGCCAGAAAGTCGACCGCCTGGACCAGCTGTTCAGGGTAGACAAAGTCCTGCAGGCAGCCGGTAAACAGTCCCACCTTGAACCTGGGTCGTGTAACCTTGGTCTTCAGTTTGGGCCATTGATCCCGGAAGGCTTTGGGGGCCAGGGCCGGCAGGGCCTTGAAATCATGTTCTTTGGCCAGGAGAAAATGGGGCAAATGGCGGAGATAGTTTCCTTTTTTGACCGGTTTCTGGCCCAGTTTTCCGGCCCGGAGCAGGGAGTGGAAAAGCCGCCGATGGGTCAGAACATAGGCGGTGGAGCTGTTGACCAGGGCCTTTCTGTCCTGGCTTTGGATCAGGCTTTGAACCTCCTTGATCAGCCGGGGGAGATCAATTCCGGCCACACAGACATCTTTGCAGGCCTGACAATTCAGACAGTTCTGGACCAAATTGGCGTCCGCCCTGAGACCGTGGAAGAAGTAGGTCAGGATCAGGCCAATGGCCCCGATATAAATGTGTCCGTACCTATGTCCTCCGACCAAACGGTAGATGGGGCAGACATTGGCGCAGGCACCGCAGCGCACGCAGCGCAACGCCTGGGAAAAAACAGGGTCCTTGGCCAGGGCCCGGCGGCCGTTGTCCAAAAAGACCACATGCATTTCCTTTCGTCCGTCCTGGCCTGTGGCGCACTCTACTGCCCCGGTAATCCAGGTCACGTAGGAGGTGATGGCCTGGCCGGTAGCGTTTTGGGGCAGACCCTGGAGTATGGTCAAGGCATCGTCCAGGCTGGGCAGGAGCTTGTCCAGGCCGAGGAGGGCCACATGCACCCGGGGCAGGGTGGTCACCAAGCGGCCGTTTCCTTCGTTGGTTACCAGGCCCAGGGTACCGGTTTTGGCAATGGCGAAGTTGGCCCCGCTGATGCCCATGTCCGCGTCTGCAAAACGCTGTCTGAGTTCCCGCCTGGCTACCTTGACCAGGGTTTCTATATCCGTGCCTTGATCTTTGCCTGTAACCCGAGTGAAGAGACGGCTGACCTCATCCCGGGAAAGATGGATGGCCGGCATGACCATGTGGGAAGGGCCTTCGTTCCTCAGCTGGATGATCCATTCTCCAAGGTCGGTCTCGGTTACTGTCAGCCCGCTCTCTTCCAGGGCATGATTGAGCATTGTCTCTTCCGCGGTCATGGATTTGGACTTGACGATGTTTTTGCACTTGGAGTCCTTGGCAATACGGGTAATGATTTCGTTGGCTTCCCGGTCGGTGGCCGCCAGGTGGACCTGGACTCCGGCCGCCTCAGCCTGGTCCTTGAATTGTTCAAAGAGTTCGTCCAAGTGCAAAACGGCCCAGTCCTTGCGCCGGGCGATATCGGCTTTGAGCTTGGGGACGTCTGTTTGAGCAAAGGCCTTGGCCCGGCCGTCTGGATAGGCTCGAGCGAAGTTGTCCAGGGCCTGGCGCTGAAAGTCCTGGTTCAAGGCATCTTTGAGTTCTTTGCGGTATGCTTTGAGTGTATCGGTTGTCTGCATGGAGGTATCCTTTTCAGCTGAGTATAGAAAACTGTTATGAGTTATCAGTTGCTCATTGTCAGGTCCTGATTCCAGGCCGATAACAGATAACTGATAACAATCATGTCATATATGGACACAACAAAGCTGCATAAGCGTGTCCACTCATCCACCCTGGTTTTTGTCTTCTATAATAAAAATATGCATCTGCAGTGGCCCGTGCACGCCCAGGGTCAGAACCCTTTCGATATCAGAAGTTCGGCTGGAGCCGGTGATAAAGGCCGTATAATTGGGGGCATTCTCAAAATCGTCTTCAAGTCTCTGGGCCAGGGAAGATGTGTCGGGAACAATGGCCGATGCTGGAAGAAGGACGGCGTGGATCTCGCTGATCATGCCGGCCAAGCGGATATCCTCTTGGCTGGAGTTCATGACCACGGTTCCGGTCTGGGCGATTCCGTGTTCGGCCCAGGTCAGGCCAACGTCGATGCCACCAAGTTGGGAGCGCAGTCCATCTTTAATCAATTTAATGGATTCCTTCCGGCACAAAGAGGTCAATGCTTCCAAGTCCCGGGAATGGAGTCCTGGGGCAGCCATGATCCTGGACCAGTCCTTCAGAGAGCAGAGATCTGCCGCAGCCAGAGAAAGCTCCTGCTCGCACCCGGTGGCCAATGGAGTGCACGCCTCTTTGGACACGCAGCTTTGGACCACCTCATCCAGGGCCTGATCGAGCCCGGAGACGTGGACGACCCGGGCGGAAACAGCTTCAGCCTGTTCGGTAAAGGTTTGTATAAGGCTATTTTTTGGGTTGTTCATGACTGCTCCTTATGTTTGGGCCAGGCCGTGGCCCCTGCCTGCAGCCCTTGGGCATACAATTCAATGACATGCTTGACCTGAATGGGCATATTGGCTTTGGAAAGCAAATCGGTTAGCTGCATCATGCAGGCCGGGCAGCAGGTGGCCACTGCATCAGCTTTGGTTTGGATAATGGACCGTAGTTTTTGATCTCCGATCTTTTGGGACAGGTCATAGTGGTGGAGATTGAAGCTGCCCCCCATGCCGCAGCAGCGGTCCGGATCGGCCATTTCCACCAGGGTACATCCCGGGCTTTGGGTGATGAGCGAGCGCGGTTTTTGGGATATGTTCAGGGACTTCTTCAGATGGCAGGGATCGTGATAGGTGATCTTTCGAGTATTGCTCGCATCTTCTTCAGGGACAGCATCAAAAGGGAAGGTTTGGGCCACAAACTCGCACACATCCAGTGTCTTGGCGGCTAGATCATGAATTTTTTCCTGTTCCCGCTCCGGGTAGTCCTCGGCCATGAAGGGCCAGATCTTTTTGATGGTCGCGGTGCAGGTGGCGCAAGGGGTGAGCAGATAGTCGACGTCTTTATCCGAAAAGATCTCCAGGTTGTCCCGGACCAAGCGATCGAATGTCTTTCGGTCTCCTGAGGACAAGGCCGGGATCCCGCAGCAGACCTGTCTGGCAGGCATAAAGATGCCCACACCGTGGTACTCCAGGACTTTGAAGGTATCGGCCGCCACCCGAGGGAAGACTTTGTCTACCAGGCAGCCGGTATAAAAGCCGATCTTCAGGCCGCTTTTTCCCTTGGGGGTATCAACGTGGCCCATTGTTTTATGCCATGGAGTCTTGGCCAGAGGCACGAAGTGACGGCCTCCCAACAGGGGGGACATAAATCGGGCGCAGGATGTGCCCAGGGTTTCATTGACCGGTTGAGCAAATATTTTTTGGAACTTAGGGGCCAGATTCAGGATTGCATTAAATATTTTGGGATTGGCCAGCATGCCCCGAAAAATGGCCTTTTTCGTCGGGGAGAGCCCCAGATAGCCAGTGATTATTGCCCGGGCCTGAAGAAAGATGTCCAGGACCTTGACCCCGCTGGGGCAGCTGGCGGCGCAGGAGCCGCAGAGCAGGCAGCGGTCGAGGCGTTCCTTGACGGCCTGGGGATCCTTGAGCGTTTCTGCGGCCAGGTTCTCAACCAGGGCTATCTTGCCCCGGGCGACGTCCGTCTCCCGTCCGGTTTGGGCATACAAGGGACAGGCAGCCTGGCACATCCCGCACTTCATGCAGGTGACCATCTGATTGTCGAGCTTTTGCAGACTGTTGGCCAGTTCGTGAATATCGGCCATATCAGCCCCCAATGATCTTGCCCGGATTGAGAATTGCATTCGGGTCCAGGGCCTGTTTGAGTTTGCGGGAATACGTTAAAGTGGCGGCAGTGACTTCCTTGATCATGAATTGGCGTTTGGTTAGCCCGATGCCGTGCTCTCCAGATAAGGTACCGTCCAGATCCAGGGCGGCATTGAAGATCTCTTCAATTGCCTTTTCCACCCGTTCAAACTCGGCCTTGTCCCGCCGATCAGTGAGGATGGTCGGATGCAGGTTGCCGTCTCCGGCGTGCCCAAAGGTCCCGATGGTCAGGTCGTACTTTGCCCCGATGTCGTTGATGGCCCGGATCATGGCCGGTATCTTGCTGCGAGGCACGGTAGCGTCTTCCAAAACCGTGGTCGGCTTGAGCCGGGCCAAGGCAGGCAAGGCGTCTCTCCGGGCCTGCCAGATGGCTTCTTTCTCGGCTGCAGAGCCCGCCACCTGGGTCTGAGTCGCTCCCTGCTTGGTGCACAGATCCCTGACCTTGGCGGCGTCTTCTTCCACCTGGACCGGGTGTCCGTCCACTTCAATGAGCAACAGGGCCTTGGCCGTGGTGGGCAGACCGGCGTGCCGAAACTCTTCCACGGTTTGGATGGTGAACTGGTCCAAGAATTCCAGGGTACAGGGCACGATCTTGTGGGCTATAATGGCCGAGACGGTTTCTGATGCTTTCTCCACCGAGTCGAAAACAGCCATCATGGCCTGGCTGGCCTGCGGAGGCGGGATGAGCTTCAAGGTGATCTCGTTGAACACGCCCAGGGTGCCCTCGGAGCCGACCATCAGGGCGGCCAGATTCAGGCCGGTGACACATTTCACCGTCCGACCTCCGGTTTTGATCAATCGGCCCTCCACATCGAAAAAATCCACACCCATGACGTAATCTTTGGTCACCCCGTACTTCAATCCCCGCAGGCCGCCGGCATTTTCGGCCACATTGCCCCCCAGGGTGGATACGGTCTGGCTGCCTGGATCCGGCGGATAAAAAAGACCGTTATCCGCGACGGTCCGGGCAAAAAAGGCGGTGATCACACCGGGCTGGACCCTGGCGAAGAGGTCTTCAGTGTTGATCTCCAGGATCTGGTTCAGGCCGTTGGTGACCACGACCACTCCGTGTTCTTTGCTGGGGATTGTTCCGCCACTTAAGTTTGTCCCTGAGCCGCGGACGGTCATGGGCAAACCGTTCTCGTTGCACAGGCGAACGATCTTGCCCAGGGACTCACTGGTTGGAGGCCGCAGGACCAGCTCGGGAACCACTGGCTCCAAGACAGCTGAGTCGTAGGCATAGACCTGACGGTCGGCCTCCTCGGTCATCACATTTTCCGTCCCAAGAAGGGATTGGAACTCTTTGATCAGGCTTGGTGATGCCATGTTTGTACTCCATAATCTGCACCGGCCAATGATCAGCTAAAATATCCGGCGCATGGTTCAATTTTTTGAACTGGATAACGGATTGAT
Source organism: uncultured Desulfohalobiaceae bacterium (assembly GCA_964479235.1). Taxonomy (GTDB): domain Bacteria; phylum Desulfobacterota; class Desulfovibrionia; order Desulfovibrionales; family Desulfothermaceae; genus Desulfovermiculus. The sequence goes on along the minus strand of CAYZLB010000057.1, from coordinate 9,101 downwards.
ATGACAAAAAAAGAGGCAGCGATGATTACCCTGTTTTGATTTTGAGGTTATGAGAGCAGGGCCTGGGCAAAGTCCTGAGCAGAAAACGGACGCAGGTCTTCCATTTTTTCCCCCAAGCCGACAAAGGTTATGGGCAATTTGTATTCCGAGACAATGCTTAAGATCACCCCTCCCTTGGCCGTGCCGTCCAGCTTTGTCAAAATGATTTCATCCACGGCCACTCCTTCCTGAAAGAGTTTGGTCTGGGAAATGGCATTTTGCCCGGTTGTGGCGTCAACCACCAGCATGGTCCGATGCGGGGCGCCTTGATGTTTCTTGTATAACACCCGGCGTATTTTGACCAGTTCATCCATCAAGTCTCGCTTGGTATGCAATCGTCCGGCAGTATCCACAATCAAAAGGTCATATCCTTCCCGGATGGCCATGTCCAAGGCCTCCCAGGCCACTGCCGCCGGGTCAGAATGGGCCTTTTTGGCGTAAAATCCGGTTCCAACTCGTTTGGCCCAGATTTCCAGCTGTTCAATGGCTGCGGCCCGAAAGGTGTCCCCGGCGGCGATCAGGACCTTGCGGCCCTGCATCTGGGCCCTGTGGGCCAGCTTGGCTATGGTCGTGGTTTTGCCCACGCCGTTGACCCCGACCATGAGCCAGACTTCAGGTGGCTCGGGTTTGATCCGTTTCGGCGGCGCAGGAAAGAGGGCGGCCAGTTCTTCCTGAAAAAGGGCCTTGAATTCTTCTCCGGTCTGGGCCCTGTTTTCCCTGACCCTGGTCTGCATGCGATCCAGGAGCTTCATGGTCGTCTGCATACCCACATCGGCCATGATCAGGATTTCTTCCAACTCCTCCCAGAATTTGGCATCGAATTCAGTACTGCGCTGCAGCAGAGCATCGACCTGTTTGGAGAGCCGGTCCTTGGTCTTGGCCAGTCCTGCGCTGAGTTTAATAAATAGTCGGCTCCGTTCGTCCTCTTCGTCTTCCAGGTCCAGGGCCAGGGCCAGACGGTACTGCAACTCGGAACGGAACTCTTCCACCCGTTCATAGTCCATATCATCCAGCCAGGATCGGAATCTGCGAATGAAGTCCTGAGCTTCTGCATCGGGAACTTCCAGGCATTGAAACAGGAAGAAAAGCCGGTCCCACAATGCCTGATCTGCACTATGCACATCCTTGACGATATGTTCAAGCCATACACTCAATTTGGGTTCGGCCTGCTGCAGGTCGTGCAGAAGATCGTTTTGCCACTGGGCAGCGTCATCCGGTGCAGAACGTCCTGTGCTCCGGGCACTGTTTGACTCCTGTTCAAGCTGTGTTGAACCGGGCTGACTCTCTTCTTCCTGATCTGTCTTCCACAGCTTTTTGATTTTACTGAAAAAACCCATTAGTGTTCTCCATAAAGGGGCTGGTCCTGAGCTATTTTTTTGTCATGCCTGAGGACAATATGACTTTGGTTTCCCATCAGGGTGAGTTGCGAATTGTGTCTGGATAGTTTACAAGTCATTGTCCGATGACAATCGTTCCCAGAAGATTTTGCCTCGGCTCTTTTTGTATTTTCGAAGCAGAAGATAGAGTGCACCTGTGCCCCCGTGCTGCGGCTGGGCAGTCGTAAAGGCCAGAAGGACGCGTTTGAAGGGATCACGGATCAGCCAGTATTGAATCTGTTGCCGGAGAATACCGCGACCGTCCGGAGAGTTTTTCCCCCGTCCGGGAATGACCAGAAGGCAGCGTTTTCCAGCCAGGTAGTTTTCTTTGACAAAACCAAGTAAGAGATTGTGGGCATCATCTATATTTAATCCATGCAGGTCCAGATGGGCTTCCGGACTGTAGACCCCGTTTTTCAGCTGTTGCAGTGTCTTTTGATTCAGACCATGAACCGCCCCTTGCAGGTATTCGTCAGTGAACTGAATATCGAATTCTATCTTGCCTTCGACCAGATCCCGGAGGTAATTTCTGCCCTTTTCCTGTTCCGATGTGATCCGAATCTGCGGCGGATCTGTTCTGGCTGCTATCTTGCGTCCGCGACCCTTGTCGTTCAGGGGCTTGACCCCTTGCATGGCCTGCAGAAAGATATCAGTCTCTGATTCCTGCTGTTCTGGGGCAGACGATGGGGAAACATCCGTTTCAGGTTCTCGGGCTGTTTTTCCCTTCTGCATCTTCTTTATCTGAGGCTTGACCAAGGGGAGGTCTTTTAAATCCTTCAAGCGCATACTATCTCCCTGCGCACTGTCTACCCCGGGATGCCTGTTTTATCAAGGGCCGACTTTGCTCTATTAACCCACATCTCCTCTTGGACACGCGAACGAAGCATACGAACTCGCCAACCCGATTGAATCCACTGTTCGTAAAGGATGTACTCTATGGATGTCCAATCAAGCAGTCCACTGCCATTGCCCCTCACCGATCAACACGGCCGGTCCATCAATTATCTACGGCTGAGTATAACCGATCGGTGCAATTTGCGTTGTTTTTACTGTAATACCTGCGCTGACTACACCTTCATTCCCCACGAACATATTTTGACCTATGAAGAATGTCTTCGTCTTGTAGGACTGGCCGGCAGGCTTGGGTTGAGCAAGGTTCGCCTGACCGGAGGAGAACCCTTGGTTCGCAGGGATTGCACTCGGTTCGTAGAACGGCTCTTGACCCAGTATCCGCAGACTGATCTGGGGATGACCACGAACGGGACTTTGCTGGCTCCTGAAGCCAAACGGCTGCGGGCTGCTGGATTGCAAAGGGTAAATATCTCTCTGGATACCTTGGATCAGGCCAAGTTTCAACGAATCACCGGACGGGATCTCTTCTATCGGGTCAGACGGGGCATTGATGCCTGTTTGGAACAGGATATTCGGGTCAAGATCAATGTCGTGGCCTTGCGCGGGATCAATGATCAAGAGCTGCCGGATTTTATTCGGTTGGCTTTGGACCACCCCCTGGATATACGATTTATTGAGTTTATGCCTGTTGGCCATTGTTCTAGTTGGAATAATTCATCTTTTTGGCCAGCAGCGGATATTCTTCACGCAGCCCGGAAAGTTACCGAACTGCAGCCGGATTTTCACCCTCAAGAGCAAAGCGGTCCGGCGCGGATGTACACATTGCCTGAAGGCAAGGGCCGCCTGGGGATCATTTCTCCCATGTCCGATCATTTCTGTGCCAGGTGCAATCGTTTTCGAATCACCCCGGACGGCCGCTTGCGCACCTGTCTGTTTTCCGATCGAGAATATGCGTTACGTCCACTGCTCCGATCCTCAAAGCTCGGACCAGAGGTGCTGCTGAAGGTGCTGCGGGCGGCAGCCAAGAAAAAACCCATCGGCTCTCAACTGCTGCAGGAATATACAGTCTCGGATCACGCCTTGTGTCAGCGGGACATGAACGCCATAGGAGGGTAGACGCAAGCCAATGCAAACCAACCAGGAACAGGTCCAGGAACTCGAGTTTGGCAATCCGGAATTGGCCCGGGAACTCTTTGGTCCCGAGGAAAGAAATCTCTCTTTGCTGGAAAAAGCACTCCAGGTCCGGGTCCATACCCGGGGCACCAAGGCAGTGATTGCCGGCCTTGATGCCCAGAATGTGCACAGTGCTTCGCGATTTTTAGCTCAGATATATGAGCTGATACGTTCCGGGCACAGGCTGCAGCCCCAGGATATAGAAGCAGGGCTGCGCCTGGTGAGCCACAATCCCCAGGCAGACTTGGGAAAAGTCTTTGCAGAACAACATCTTGTTGTTTCACCCCAAAAGACCATCACCCCTCGGTCTGCTGTCCAGAGCGATTATTTACAGGCCATCCGGAACAGGGAACTGGTGTTTGGCATTGGACCGGCTGGAACTGGGAAGACCTACTTGGCTGTGGCCCTGGCTGTGGCCCATTTGCTGGAAGGCAAGATGGAGCGGCTTATTCTGACCCGTCCGGCTTTGGAGGCAGGAGAAAAGCTCGGCTTTTTGCCCGGAGATTTGGCGGAAAAAATCAACCCCTATCTTCGACCTCTCTACGATGCATTACATGAAATGCTTGCATTTCGCAAAGTCCAGGAAATGCTGGAAACCGGTGTTATCGAGGTGGCTCCCTTGGCTTTTATGCGCGGCCGGACACTGAACAAGGCCTTTGTCATTCTTGACGAGGCCCAGAATACGACTCCGGAGCAGATGAAAATGTTTTTAACCCGGATTGGTTTTGGATCCAAAGCCGTGGTCACTGGGGACATCACCCAGATCGACCTTCCTTCCCGGGTACTTTCCGGATTGGTCCAGGCCAAAGAAATCCTGGAACATATTCCGGAAATCCAGTTTATTCACTTCACTGAACGGGATGTCATGCGCCATGAACTCGTGGGCAAGATTGTTCAGGCCTACAGCCGGCATGAGGAATCCAAAGGTTTGGCCTGATGGTCCACATCAATATCCTGCCCCATGTCCGTCCTCTTTTCCCTTTCTCCAGCTGTGAACTCAAGGCCTTGGTAGAAAATGCCGCATATGTCTTCGGTTGGACCCTTGGGGATATTGAGGTTCTGGTAGTCTCGGACAAAGAAGTTGCTGAAAAAAATCTCGAATTTATGGGGCTTCCCGGACCGACAAATGTTTTGAGTTTTCCCCTGGATATGGATCCAGAGGCCGGTGTGAACGGAAGTATGCTTCTTTCTGCCCATGCCGTTCAGCGTGAAGCACTGTTGTTTGGGCAAAAGCTCCGGGACTATTGTTTGCGTATGCTGATGCATTCCTTGCTCCATCTGGCCGGGTATGAGCACGGCCCGGCAATGGAAGAAATGACCGAGCAGGGCATACAGGAGATCCTACGTGGATCTTATGGGAGCAGTTCTGACGCATGAAGCTCATGTGGCGACTCTGATGAGTTAAGAACAAAATTTCCGTGATCAGCTCGGGGGCATTGGGGTTTACAAAAAGGACAGAGTACATATACAAAACCTCTTTTCTTGGAAATTTTTTATGATCGAAATCATCTACATGTTCACACCAGGCATTTTTTGAGGAGATGGCCCCATGCCGCATCATGTGTTAACCCTACTGGACATTCCGGCAGACCAACTTCCGGCCTTGATTGCCCGCGGCAGGGAAATGAAGGCTGAACGAACGGTATCCACAGTATTGGCCAACAAAACCCTGGCCCTGATCTTCGAAAAGTCCTCCACGCGGACCAGAGTGTCCTTTGAGGTGGCCGTCAACGAACTGGGCGGGAAGGCATTGTTCATGACACCTTCAGAGTCCCAGCTGGGCAGGAGTGAGCCGTTAAAGGATACCGCTCGTTGCCTGTCCAGGTATGTACATGGGATGATCGTCCGGACCTTTGCCCAGTCCAACCTGAACGAACTGAGCCGTTATGCTCGGATCCCGGTCATCAACGCCCTGTCCGATTCCTTTCATCCCTGCCAGGTACTCAGCGATTTGCTGACTATATCAGAACGGACCCCGGATTTTTCTTCCCTAACCATCGCCTGGATCGGGGACGGAAACAACATGGCTCAGTCCTGGATCAACGCAGCCAGACTCCTGCCCTTCCAACTGTTCATGGCTACTCCAAGAGGGTATGATCCGGCCGAAGATATTCTCCAAAGGGCAAGAAATGAGGGGGCGAGCATCGAGGTGTGCAATGACCCGGCAGATGCAGTCCGAGAGGCGGACTACATCAATACCGATGCATGGTTCTCCATGGGCCAGGAAGATGAGGAAGGACAAAGGACCCGGGCCTTTGCCGGATATCAAATAAATGAACGGCTTTTGGACCAGGCCCCGGCCAAAGCCAGGATTATGCATTGCCTGCCCGCACACCGGGGGCAAGAGATTACAGAAGAAATATTGGAGTCCGAGCGGAGCCTGGTTTGGGATCAGGCCGAGAATAGGCTGCATATGCAAAAAGCCCTTTTGGAATGGGTGTATATATGATTTTTGGCCGTAAGACGGCCAAAAATCATATTCGTATCCCTATACCTTATTATTACTCATTCAATGTGGTTTGGTAACCCTAGGAACAGAATATAGATCGTGATTGCAAAACGAGAATAAGGAGCACACGACAGCATGTCACACATAGAAAAAGTTGTCCTGGCCTATTCCGGGGGATTGGATACGTCGGTGATCCTGAAGTGGATACAGCAGACGTACGAGTGTGAAGTCATTGCTCTGACCGCGGATTTAGGCCAGGAGGAGGAACTTTCGGGTCTGGAAGAGAAAGCCCGGGCCACCGGGGCGAGCAAGGCCTATATCCTGGATGTGCAGGAAGAATTTGCCCGGGATTTCGTGTTTCCCGCCCTGCGAGCCAATGCGGTGTATGAAGGACGTTATCTCTTGGGTACTTCCTTGGCCAGGCCCCTGATCACCAAGCATATGGTTGAGGTGGCCCGCAAAGAGAATGCGCAAGCTTTGGCCCATGGGGCCACAGGCAAGGGAAATGATCAGGTCCGATTCGAGTTGGCAGGCATGGGACTGGCTCCGGATCTCAAAACCATTGCGCCCTGGAGGGAATGGGACTTGAAATCCAGGACAGACTTGATCGAGTTCGCCAAGGCCAACGGGATCCCGGTCCCGGTGACCAAGGAAAAACCATACAGCTGCGATCGGAACCTGCTGCATTTGAGTTTTGAGGGCGCAGAGCTGGAAGATCCATGGTTGGAACCCGGACCGGGTACATACACCTTGACCGTGCCCCCTGAACAGGCCCCGGATAAACCCCAGGTGGTTGAAATTACATTTGAATCAGGAAACCCGGTGTCCGTGGACGGCAAAGAGTACAGTCCGGCAGAATTGATCAAGGTCTTAAATCAGATTGCCGGAGCCCACGGCATAGGCCGGGTTGATATGGTGGAGAACAGGTTCGTGGGCATGAAGTCCAGAGGCATTTACGAGACCCCCGGCGGAACGGTTCTCCACGCGGCTCACCGCGATCTGGAAGGGATATGCATGGACCGGGAAGCCATGCATCTGCGGGACAGTCTTATTCCCAAGTATGCGACCATGGTCTACAACGGCTATTGGTATGCACCTGAACGCGAGGCCTTGCAGGCCATGATCGATGTCTGTCAGACCAAAGTTACCGGAACGGTCAGAATGAAACTGTATAAGGGACAGGCCTATCCATTGGGCCGAAAGTCGCAATATTCACTCTATAATCCGGATATGGCCACTTTTGAGGCCGATGATGTATATGATCAGGCAGACGCAGCCGGGTTTATCCGTTTGCAGGGGCTGCGGCTACTGGCCAGGCAGAGCCAAAAGGACTGAACCGCCGAACTTTTAAAGACCATCGGTACAAGGGAAAGCATGACCACATCAGATATATGGGGTGGGAGGTTCAAGGATTCCATCCAGGATATGGTCCTGGAATATACTGAATCCATAGAGGTTGATCGTCATTTCGCCGGCCAGGATATTCGGTGTTCCAAGGCCCACGCAGCCATGCTTGGACGACAGAACATCATCAGTGAGCAGGAGGCGGAGGAGATCATCGCCGGGCTAACGGCCATTGAACAGGAAATGGAGGAGGGCAGATTTTCCTGGTCCCGGGAACTGGAAGATGTGCACATGAACATAGAATACCGGCTGACCGAACTTATTGGGCCGGTGGGCAAGAAACTGCATACCGGACGCAGTCGTAACGACCAGGTTGCCACAGCCTTCCGGCTTTTTGTCTCCGACAGGCTCAAGGAGTGGACCAAAGAATTGACTGGTCTGGTCCGGGTTCTGACCGAGAAGGCAACAGCCAACGTGGATGTTATACTCCCAGGATATACCCATCTCCAGCCGGCCCAGCCCGTGAGTCTGGCCCATCATCTTCTGGCCTACGCCCAAATGTTCCGCCGGGATGTGGAACGTATTGCCGACTGCCAGGAGCGGGTCCGGGTTTCGCCTCTGGGTGCAGCGGCCCTGGCTGGAACAACGTATAGCCTTGATCCGGAGTATGTGGCCCAGGAAATAGGCTTTGACCAGGTATTTGCCAACAGTATGGATGCGGTTTCGGATCGGGATTTTGTCCTGGAGGCCCTGTTTACCGCCGGGGTGATCATGACCCATTTGAGCCGTTTGTGTGAGGAATTCATCATCTGGGCCAATCCGAATTTTGGATTTGTCCGCCTGCCTGACGGTTTTGCTACCGGATCCTCTATTATGCCCCAGAAGAAGAATCCGGATGTGGCCGAACTGATGCGGGGCAAAACCGGCGGGGTCATTGGCGGTCTTATGTCCCTGTTTACAACCATGAAGGCCCTTCCCTTGACCTATAACCGGGATTTGCAGGAGGACAAGTCCGGTTTTTTGCATGCGGACAAGACAGTCTCCCTCTCAGTCTCGGTCATGGCCGAGATGATTGCCTCAACGGGATTTGACGCCCGGAAAATGTATCAGGCAGTGCAGACCGGTTTTCTTAACGCCACAGAGCTGGCCGATTATTTGGTAGGCAAGGGGCTGCCCTTCCGCCAGGCCCATCAGGTGACCGGGCAGATCGTGGCCCGGGCCGAAGAGCAGGCCATGGGACTGGAAGATATGCCCCTGAAGCAGATGCAGGAGTATTCCCCGCTCATTGGCCAGGATGTCTACACCGTCCTGGACTATGCCACGGCAGTGGCCCGGCGGGAGTGCCGTGGGGGGACCGGGCCTCAGGCTGTGAGCAGGCAGATTGCGGTGCTTCGGGATTGGCTTGCGGTGATGGATGGCACAATAGGTGGCGGAAGCGTATAGGAGTCGAACCTACCGATGGGGACGAACCCATCCACTGGATTTGAAGTCCAGGCGCCACACCGGTGACGAAACGCTTCCGCGGAAGCGATTTTTTAACAGATATCGGTTCCGGAGGCAAGAAATATATTTGGCAGCGCGAATATTTTGTGCACACGTGTATCCTGCGCAAAGCGTTGAGGTGTCAACCAGAAAATTGGGCCTGTTTCTTGCTTGTCAATATCGCAGGCATGCTTTATTTTTGATCTGTCCAATGGGCACATATTCCACACCACGGAGGATTTTTTTTGAATAACTTTCTGAAGAACTTGATACTTTGGGCCACCATTTCCTTGGTCATGGTCGCCCTGTTCAATATGTTCAATACCCCCCAGGGGGGACAAAACCAGATTTCCTACACCCAGTTTCGGTCTCTGGTAGAAGACGGC
>CAYZLB010000056.1:0-15780 GCA_964479235.1 uncultured Desulfohalobiaceae bacterium | reverse complement strand
TGATAGTTAAAGCACATAAGCAAAAATAATGATCATCTTGATTGCAAACGAGAATTAGAACATCCAAGCTTGTCGACTTTATTCGTGTATCCGTGAATCAAAAACTTTGAGCATATGAGGTTATAAGATTTTGCTCAGGAAATGCCGTGTCCGATCATGGGTTGGATTGTCAAAGAAGCTGGTTGTCGGCCCCTGCTCCACAACCTGCCCATCTTCCATGAAAATCACCGTGTCGCCCACTTCCCGGGCAAAGCCCATCTCATGGGTCACCACCACCATGGTCATTCCTTCCCGGGCCAGATCCTTCATGACCTGGAGAACATCTCCTATCATTTCCGGATCCAATGCCGAGGTGGCTTCATCAAAGAGCATGACTGCAGGCTGCATGGCCAGGGCCCGGGCAATGGCTACCCGCTGTTGTTGACCACCTGAGAGCTGGGCCGGATAGGTGTCCCATTTTTGCTCCATGCCAACTTTTTGTAAAAGCCCCCTGGCCAGTTCTTCAGCTTGGGATTTTCGGATCTTTCGGACCCGCTGCGGGGCAAGAATGATATTTTCAGCTACGGTCATGTGCGGAAAGAGGTTAAAGGATTGAAAAACCATGCCCACTTCGGTGCGAATCAACAACCTGTTTTTTGCATTCCGGTTTAGGGGAATACCGTCAATCACAATATGACCGGCATCGATTTCCTCCAATCCGTTCAGGCAGCGAAGCAGGGTGGATTTGCCCGAACCAGACGGTCCAATGATCACGGCTACTTCCCGCTTGGCAATGCAAAGATCCACATGATCCAGGGCCACTATCCCATTTGGAAAACGCTTACATATCCCTTTGGCCTGGATGATCTCCTGCTCTTGGCTGTCCTTTTGATTTCTATTTTCAGATGTCTGTGTCAGCACGCTTGGAATGGTTGAAGTCAAAAATATATCACGCATTGTTCAAAGCCAGTTTCCGTTCCAGAATCCAGGCTGCTATGGACAGGGAAACAGTGAGCAGCAGATACATCCCGGCCACTGTAAACCAGACTTCAAAGGCCAGAAAGGTTTCAGCCACCATGGCCTGGCCCTGCATGGTCAGATCATAAATGGCAATGGTACTGACTAGAGCCGAATCCTTGACCAGGGAAACCGCTTGTCCGGTCAAAGGCGGCAGTATCCGGCGCAGGGCTTGCGGTAAGACAACGTACCTGTATGAATCCCATGTTGACAGGCCCAAGCTGTAGGACGCCTCCCATTGTCCCCGGTGAATGGAAACAAGGCCGCCCCGGAAAATTTCAGAAGCATACGCCCCCTCAAAAAGACTCAGGGCTAAAACCGCAGAGGTAAACCGCCCCAGGCCGAAAAGGGGTCCAATCACAAAATAGATGAAAAAGATAAGGATTAGCAAGGGAATATTTCGAACCAGTTCCAAATAGATCCTGGCCAGCAAGCGGCCCACAGCCGATGGCAAAAGGCGGAGCAAGGCGGTTCCCAGGCCGATACAAAAGGACAAGAGCAGACCGGCTCCAGATATCTTCAAGGTCATGCCCAAACCTTGCAGCAGTGGTCCGGCTTGCACATGTCCGTTCTTGATGGAGACGATAATATCGCTGACTCGGTACCACTGCCAGTTATAGCCCAGATTTTCTGCACCCCGGCCGGCCAGCCAGATAAGTACTCCCATGAGCAGGATATACCGTCCAATGCTCCACCACGGTTCAAAGGCTCGTGAGCCGTGTTCACCAAAAAAAATATTCATAATTCTGCGGATCAGTGTCGAGCGTGTATCAGTGCTTGGTGGTCAAGATATCAACGTACTGTATTTCATGGTTATTCTGCCTTGGATATCCTGCACGGGATATTTTTCAGGTTTGGGGTTCCGAACTCCTTGCCCAAGGCCTGGATGGAGGTCAGCATATTCAGGTTTGATGTGTGCCAATCATATTGTGTTTTCGGATCACCTTCATGATCTTCATGTCCGGCCAGCACCCATCTGGCGAGTCAACGATCCCAGGCCTGGCCAGGATCATACCATGGCCGATTCCATAATATTGGTGCACATGCCATAATAGCCCCGGACCGAATAGGGATCGCTTTTCAGAACCGCCCGTCGGAAAAAGGCCGGCGGGTACAGTCATCAACCTGGGAATGACCCCGTAATAAGCGCTGAGCATCTCTTTGCGCTTCTCCGAAATCGGCTCGGCCCGGACAAATTGCCCCAGTTTCATGATTTGCGGCTCGTGGGGGCATGGATATTTCCGCCGGCTACCTTTTTTATTGTGTGTCACTGCTACAAATTTGTTTCTTTCCAGCCCATGGCTTCGGCCACCACCTCCACGGTATGCTTGACTTCAACCTTTAGCCCGGTCCGGCTGATTCCATCCCGGAGTTGAATCATGCAGGCAGGGCAGCCAGTGGCTATCTGCCCTGCTCCACTCTCTTTTATGGCCTGGGTCTTGTGTTCCAAAATGGCCTTGGACATATCCCGATGGTTTAGGCCGTAGGTTCCCCCCAATCCACAACAGCGGTCTGCGTCCGGTAAAGGTACAGAGCAGCCCGGGCAGGCCAAGTCCAAAAGTTTTCGCGGTTCCACATGCACCCCCTGCCCCCGGTTCAAATGGCAGGGATCGTGATATGTAGTTGGAATCTGCACCGGATTGATTATTTGCGCTCCCAGCAGGTCGAGGCCGACCTTGTGGACCAGATATTCAGAGATATCATACGTCCGGGCCGCCAGATCAGCAGCCATACGGTTCTCCTCCCCTGGATGGACGAGCCCCGGATACATGCGCTTGAACATGTATCCACCGGAGGAACATACAACGATAACCGGGGCCTGTGGATATTTCTCGGCCAGGGCGTAAAGGTTTTTTCTGGCCAGTTCATGCACTGTGTCCTGATCTCCATGACACTCGGCCGGCGCACCGCAGCACATTTGGGCAGCGGGTATATGCACGCTGCGGCCCACATGTCCCAAAGTCCACAGGGTAGCTTCGGCTATCCTGGGAAATACATAATTGGCACTGCATCCAGTGAAAAAAATCACAGTCTGTGTGGTGTCACCGGCTGGATAATACGAACCATGCCGACTGCGAAAGGATCTTGTGGCCAATCGGGGCACAACTTGGTCCTTGTCTACCCCGGGAACTGGAAACCTCCGGCGCAAACCGCTGGTCTTGGGCAGACGATGAAACAGCATGGTCTGGGCTATCGATCCGCTCCGAAAAAACATATTTTGGGCCCAGCGGCCGGAGCGCAGGGCCTGAAAGGCCATCCGTTTGGGCCAGGGCAAGCCTTTTTCCCGGACCAGAGACGACCGGGCTGCCGTAATGATCTTGTCCACCCGGACATTGCTGCTGCACACCTCAACACAGGAGAGGCAGAGCAGGCAGTTGTGCAGGGCGCTGTCAAACTCGTCGGTATACGGCAAACGCCCTTCGCTCGCTGCCTGAGATAAGGCGATTTTGCCTCTGGCCACGTACTTTTCCTGTTTTGTTTCCAGATAGATGGGGCACACACTCTGGCATGCCCCGCACTTGACGCATTTTTTGAGTTCATCGCCGACCTGTTCCAGAAACAACGCGGTATCCTTGTCAGTCATAGACATATTCCTGCCACAGAGATGTTCACTCTTTGGTCCAATGTTGACGATGTATACTCCCAGGGCAAAACTTCAGGGAATATCTTTCCAGGATTCAGGATATTGTTCGGATCCCACGCCTTTTTAATCGCCTGCATAGCGGCAATAGCCCCGGTATCCAGGTTTTTGTGGATATACTCCCGCTTGCTGGTCCCAATCCCATGTTCTCCTGAAATACGGCCGCCGAGTTCAATGACCCAATCGAAAACTTCTTCTACTGCCTGATGGGCCGCATCCACCTGTTCTGCCTGGGGCAGGACATTGAGGTGAATATTGCCGTCTCCGGCGTGGCCAAAATTGACTATTTGAACTCGGTATTTTTCTCCAACGTCTTCAATATGTTTAATAATGGTTGGAATGCTGGCCCTGGGGACCACGATGTCTTCATTTATCTTGACCACCGGCTTGAGATGGGCCAAAGAGGCGGAAACAGATCTACGCATGCGCCACAACTCGTTTTGTCCTTCAGGTGTTTCCGCAACTTGAATATCCAGCGCATTATTATCCGCACACACAGCATGTACTTTTTCGATATTCTTTTCCACTTGATCCAAGTCGCCGTCGACTTCAATAAGCATAAAAGCCCCGGCTCCAGACGCCAAGCCTATTTGCAGATACTGATCAACGCACCATACTGCATGCCGGTCCAGGAACTCCATGGTGGTGGGTATGATCTTGCGCCGTGTGATTTCTGAAACCGTTTTGCCGGCGTCCAGAATGGAGGGAAACGTCGCGGTCAAAGTCTTTTTGGCCTCCGGCAGGGGCAAAAGCTTGAGAATGGCTTTGGTGATGATCCCCAGTGTGCCTTCAGAACCGACCAAAAGCTGAGTCAAGTTGTATCCGACCACATCCTTCAGACACTTGGATCCGGTATGAATGATTTCCCCATTGGGCAAAACAACCTCCAGACCCAAGACATAGTCCTTGGTCGTTCCATACTTGACCGCCCTCATTCCTCCGGAATTTTCGGCAATATTTCCGCCAATGGTCGAAAAATTCATGCTGGCCGGATCCGGGGGATAAAAGAGCCCTTGGGCCTCCACCGCTTTGTGCAGCTGCGAGGTGACCACCCCCGGTTCAACTACGGCGACCAAATTCTCTGTATCGATCTCCACAATGTGATCAAACCGGGTCATAACCAGAACAATTCCTCCGGACTCGGGCAGGCTTCCTCCGGTCATGCCGCTGCCCGCTCCTCGAGGAACAACACAAACCCGGTGTTCATTGGCTACCTGCATGACTTTGGAGATGTCTTCCGGGTTGCGGGGAAAAACCACAGCTTTGGGCATGAAACTCTTTCCGGTCGCATCGTAGGCATAACAGAGCAGATCTTCTTCAGCACATAGGACCTGATCAGGATGAAAATGAGGGGTAAGCGCTTGCACAATGGACATACAGATGTACCTTTTTTCGTTATTTCAATCTGTCAGATTGTATGACAAGATGAGAACCTGAATTTCATCTTGACACACTTCTAAATGTCTGGCAAGAAAATCATATATGACAAATGGTAAAGATCCACCACTGTCCACGTCCCGGGTCATCAGAACGGAACACCTTTCAGATCAAGTCGCCTCCCATATTTTAAAGACCATAGAGCAACACAGGTTTCAACCCGGCGACAAGCTCCCTTCCGAAATCAAACTGGCTCAGGATTTTGGGGTCAGCCGCACAGTCATTCGAGAGGCCCTGGCTCGGTTAAAATACGATGGCGTATTGGAGTCCAGGCAGGGACATGGAGTAAAGGTCTGCGCTGCCTCAGACCGTCGCTCCTTCCGCTTGGGAGAATTTCATCAGGCATCTCCCAACCAAGCCAGTCACATCTTCGAGCTCAGGGCTGTTTTGGAAGGGGATGCAGCATTTCTGGCCGCCACCAGACGAACTGAAAAACATATCCTGGACATGCAAACCTGTTTAAATGATCTCCAGCAAACCATTCGGGACAATGTGGACGGAACTGGTCCGGACTTTATCTTTCATCATCTGGTAACCTCAGCTACACATAATAGGTACTTCATCGAACTGATGGATTTTTTGAATCTCAAAATCAAGGAAATCATCCATCAGGCCAGAAGCCACTCCAGTCTACAGCCCGGCCTTCCCGAAGCAGTCGAGGAAGAACATGGAGCTATTTATCAAGCCATTGCCGCAATGGATCCGGAAGGAGCCAGAAAAGCTATGCTCAATCATATCCGGATGGCTGCTGATCGGTTGGGATTCTCCATCTTGAGATCAGAAGAAAATAACGGTTGAACAAAGCTTATGACAGGATAGGAGAGCACTGCTTCAAAGCGCAGGGATCGGTTGCACTCTGGCAGTTTGCTCCTATTGCCTTCAAACAACCTACAATATCCTTGGTGGCCTTTTATTCTTTTTGTAACCTCAAATAAGGAGAGGGTTATGTACAAAAAACTTCTCAGTATCATCGTTGGTGTGTGTCTTGTTTTTTCGTTACAGGCGCACAAGGCAGAAGCAGGTGAAAGCCTGATCATTGCCACCGCTACAACCGGTGGAACATATTATCCTGTGGGCGTGGCCCTTGGCACCTTAATCAGTATTAAACTGGCCAAGGATCACGGGATCACGGCCACAGCCATCAATTCGGCCGGATCCGGCGAAAATGTTCAGATGCTTAAAAACAATGAAGCCCAGATGGCCATTCTGCAATCCCTTTTCGGGCTAAATGCCTATCAAGGCAAAGGGCCATATGAAGGCAGGGCAGTGAAAAATTTTCGGTCCATCACCATGCTCTGGGAAAACGTGGAACACTTCAGCCTGCTCTCAAAATATGTCAAAACCGGCACAATCATGGATCTACAGGGGCTGGAAGAAAGATTTTCCATCGGCAAACGGGGAAGCGGGACAGAAGGTTCAGGTCGGACCATCCTGCAGGCTTTGGGCATTGATCCGGAAAGTCTGAACCTGGAATACTTGGGATACAATCCTTCGGCACAAGCCATGATGGATGGGCGTATTGCAGCAATGAATACCCCTGCCGGACCTCCTGTAGCGGCGGTAACCCAGCTTTTTGCGCAGCTTGGACACAAAAATGTAAAGGTTTTGGATTTTACGGATGATCAACTGGAAACCATTCAGGATGAATACCCGATCTGGAATCGCTATGTGGTCAAGGCCGACACCTACCCCGGACAAAAAAATGATATCAAAACCATATCCCAACCCAATTTCTTGGCCGTTCATCCGGATGTCTCTGAACAGACAGTGTATATGATCACCAAGACCATTTACCAAAACCTGCCCTTTCTGCACAACATCCACAAGGCAACCAAAGCCATGTCTTTAAAGCGGGCTACCAGCGGACTCCCTGTTCCCCTCCACCCGGGAGCAGTCAAGTTTTACCGGGAAATGGGAATGAAAATACCTGCTTCCCTGCTGGATGGAAACGGCAAGGAATAAAACCCTTCTGCCCAGCCCCCTGCTCAAACCCGGGCAGGGGGCTGAAATTTTCCCGCAACAAGGCCATTACAGATTATGAGCACACAGCAAAACGAACAGCCAAGCAAGACCCAGCAGAACCAGGGCGAAGTGATGACCGTCCGTCGGACGTTGACTGGATGGAATCATGGTGTCGTTTATTGGATGGGCGTCATCATGTCCCTGTATCACCTGTGGGTGAATACAATCGGCATCATGCCCAATATCCAACGCAATGCCATGCATTTCGCCTTTATCTGCTTCATGGGCTATCTCATGTACCCTGCATGCAGACGCCTGGCTGACAAGACCCTGAAGCTGGACTATGTTCTCGCCATTCTCAGCTTCTCTGCCGGGCTGTATCTCATTTTTTTTGAAGACGCCCTGCATGCCAGAAATGAGGTGCCCATACTGTCCGATCTGATCTTTGCCGGGCTGGCCCTCGTGCTGATGATTGAAATTACCCGCCGGGTCGCCGGATACGTCATTCCAATCCTGGCCTTGGCCTTTTTGGGCTACGCCCTGGGCCTGGGCAGTTACCTGAGCGGACTATGGCAATTCCCCGGGGTCTCTCTCCAGCGAATGCTCTACCGCATGTACTTTGCACCGGACGGCATTTTTGGGAATATTGCCACTATTTCATCTACTTTTGTCTTTCTTTTTGTCCTCTTTGCCGCTTTTCTTCTCCAGTCCGGGGCCGGCAACTTTATAATCCGCCTTTCCCTGGCCCTTATGGGCCGTATGACCGGCGGACCGGCCAAAATGGCCGTTTTTGCCAGCGGGCTCATGGGCTCGATCTCCGGAAGCGCTGTGGCCAACACCGTGGGCACTGGATCCATCACCATTCCCTTGATGAAAAAGGTCGGCCTCAAACCCCGTTTTGCCGGCGGAGTGGAAGCTGCGGCTTCTACCGGCGGACAGCTCCTGCCCCCGATCATGGGGGCCGGAGCCTTTATTATGAGTCAATGGACCCAGATTCCGTATCTAACCATTGTCGGGGTCGCCACAATACCAGCGATCATGTATTTTTTAACCATCGCCTTTTTCATTCACTTAAGGGCAAAGAAAAGTCGCCTGGATGTCCTCAGCCGGGATGAAATGCCGCCTTTAAAACAAGTATTCAAAGAAGGCTGGAACTTCTTTATTCCCATCGGCGTGCTCATAGCCTTGCTTCTTAAGGGCTATACCCCAACCTATGCAGCCTGTGCCGGTATCCTGGCCATTGTAGTCTCCAGTTGGATCAATCCGTACACCCGGATGAGCTTCCGCGATATCCTGGACGCCTTAGCCAAAGGGGCCGGGAACATGGTCACCACCGGAGTCATCCTCCTTTGTTCAGGCATCGTGGTGGGCATTGTGCTTATGGTTGGGGCTGGAATGAAATTCTCTATGCTCATAACCAGCATTGCCGGGGGCAGTCTGTTTTTTACCATTGTCTTGGTCGCTCTGGCTTCTCTCATTTTAGGCATGGGTCTGCCGGTCACCGCCTCGTATATTGTCCTGGCTGTCCTGGCCGCACCCTCCATGTCCATGCTGGGCACTTCTGTTCTGGCTGCCCATATGCTCATTTTCTGGTTTTCCCAGGATGCAAACGTTACTCCACCAGTCTGCCTGGCGGCATATGCCGCATCCGGTATAGCCGGCAGCAAACCCCTGGCCACGGGCTTTGAATCCTGGAAGCTGGCCAAGGGGCTGTACATAATTCCCTTGCTCTTTGTGTACAGCCCTCTGCTTTTTGAGGGGCCGGTCTGGATTGTCTTGGAAACCGCAGTCCTGGGTACCCTTGGGCTGTACTGCGCAGCAGCATTTTTTGAAGGTTTCCACCTGCATGACTTGACCTGGATCATGCGTCTGGTCATGCTCTGTACAGCAGTGCTCATGCTTTGGCCTACTCTGGCCCTGCACGGTTTGGGACTGGCAATCTTTGTTGCTGCCTCCATGATTCAGCTGTTGCTCAAACACCGGCACGACAAATATCTTGCTCCGGCCCCGTAGGACAGATTTGGTTGAGGAACATTTTCATTATATCACAGCCACTCTTTCTTTCATGACTCCCAAACACTGAAATAATTTTATGCCCACATCATTTTTCCCCCAACTGGCCTGGATTGAGCAGCAATTTGACCCGTATCATATTGCAGATATTGAGCGTGAAGTCAGCGACCAAATAAGGGCCCTGGAACTTGCCGGCCGTTTTCATCCTGGTCAGAGCGTAGCAGTGACTGCCGGGAGCAGGGGAATCCATGCTCTCGACCGTATATTGGGATCACTCATCGAAAACCTGAAGTCTTTGGACCTGAAGCCGTTTATCGTTCCGGCCATGGGCAGCCATGGCGGCGCGACCGCAGAGGGTCAAGTCCAGATTCTGGCATCGTATGGCATTACAGAACAACGAATGGGCGCTCCCATTGCGGCATCCATGGATACAATGTGCCTGGGACATACCGACTTGGGCACGCCGGTATATATGGATCGTTTGGCCGCCCAAACCGATCATATCCTTCCAGTCAACCGGATCAAAGCTCACACCAAATTCAAGGCCGAAATCGAAAGCGGACTGATGAAAATGCTGGCCATCGGCTTGGGCAAGCATACCGGAGCCAGCCAACTGCACGCCTTGGCCCAGATCCATGGCTTGGACCGAATTATAATCTACACCGCCAGATATATTCTGGAGCAATCTCCAATCCTCATGGGCTTGGGTATTGTGGAAAATGCCTTTGGCCGCTGTGCCCGTATTCAGGGGATGCTTCCAAAGACCTTGGAGACCCGGGAAAAGGACCTTTTATTTCAAGCGAAAAGGCTCTCAGCCAAAATTCCTTGGCCCGAGGTAGATTTGCTTATTGTGGATCAAATTGGCAAGGATATCAGCGGGACAGGGATGGACACCAACGTCACCGGCCGCAACCGGGATATCTTGGGAGATTTTTGCACCACGCCGAAGATCAAACGCATTGTGATCCGGGATTTGTCCTCAGGCACAGAGGGAAATGCTTTGGGCCTGGGCTTTGCCGATTTCTGCACTACCCGGGCAGTTCAAGCCATGGACAGGAAAAAGACCTACACCAATGCCATGACCGGGCTCAGCCCGGAAAAAGCGGCCATTCCCATGTATTTTGATTCCGATCGGGAAACAATTCAAACTGCTCTTGATTCTCTGGGGCATTGGACGCCGGATACTGTCCGGGTGATTCGAATCCGTGATACCCTGCACCTGTCCCGGATCCAGGCCTCCCCAGCCCTGCTCGCCGAGCTGCCGGCACATTGTTCAGTGCAGAGTCAAGCCAAGGATATGCAGTTTGACGCTCAGGGAAATCTGAAAGATTGCTGAATGGAGGGCGTGCATGTCTCACCAAGACATTCGATGGGTGCAGCGATTTGAAAATTTCAGTAGGGCGTTGCATCAATTGTCCAAATTTATCAACAAGGGACAACTCTCCGAACTGGAAGAACAAGGTTTGATTCAGGCTTTTGAATATACATATGAATTAGCCTGGAATACGATAAAAGACTTCTATGAGCACCAGGGAGAGACAGGTATCCAAGGTAGCAGGGATGCTATCCGCTTGGCATTTCGACGAGATCTCATTGCACATGGCGATGTGTGGATGCGGATGATACAAAGCCGGGCCCTGACCTCGCACACATACAATGAAGACACGGCTCAAGAAATATCCGCAGCGATCTTTCGAGAATATTATCCTCAGTTTGTTCAGCTCAAGCAAACTCTAAACGCTCTGAAAGCAAAAGAAACTGGTACGATATGAGATTCGGGCTTGACCAAAAAACAAAAACGAAACTGCAGGCTGTTTTTGCCCGACATGATGAAATCCGGGAAGTGATCATTTATGGATCCAGGGCCTTGGGAACCCACAAACCAAGCTCAGATATTGATCTCGTCCTTGTTGGATGTAATCTGTCCTTCGCTTTACTGCAGACCATCAATCAAGAAATTGACGATCTCTTTCTGCCATATACTGTCGATCTTTCGGTTTACGAACAGATCACTCATGACAATCTATTGGAGCATATTGCCCGTGTTGGGAAGACATTCTACCAAAAGACCAAACGGACAAGGCAAGTAATGGCCACCTCGTAGTGTGTGTCAATAATTTCGTCAACTGCTCTCCATCCCTCCGGGTAGATGACGACCAGGAGGGCTCCAACCCCCCTGGGTTCAGAACTCTCCCGGTCATAAGACTGTACTGCAAATCATTCAGGCCGGCATCATTTGCTTTAGTCTGATCAAGTGTTTTCGCTCTTCCTGAATGCACTGATCCACGAACTTTTTTTCCCCTTCAGGAACAAAGTCTTCCATTTCTTTAAAAAATAGGATGGAATCCCGTTCAAAGTTCATGGCCAGCTTCAATGCTTCCTGCTCTGTTTGCACCTGGTTGAGCATAAATTCGCCCCACCCGCAGGAAAAAAGCATGTGCGAATTGATCAGGGCGTCAAAGTATTGGTCATACTCGTCTTGATCTGAATAGGCCGGGATTTCAACAGGTTCCAGGCGATCAAGCAAGGACTGAAATATTTCTTTATGCTTTACTTCTTCTGCGGCCAGATCTGTAAACAGGGCTTTAATCTTCTCATCGCTGACCCGCCCGGCCAGACATTCGTAGAATTCTTTTCCTTTTTTTTCCGCCTCCACAGCGGCTCGGACTATATCGTTGGCCTTAAATATACCCGCCATAATTTCTCCCTCATGCAACTTCTTGCAGCACAAGATTTTTCAGCCAGGCCTTAAGGCCTGGCTGAAAAATCTTACAGTTCCGACGGCAAAGCCTTGAGCTGAGCATAGGTAAAGACCGGGCCGTCAACACACACATAGTGGGTACCGATATTGCAGCGACCGCACAAGCCCACTCCGCATTTCATGCGTTTTTCCAGGGTGGTGATGATCTGGTCGTCTGCAAATTGCAGGTCTTTGAGCCCCTTAAGCACAAATTTGATCATGATCGGCGGGCCGCAGGTGATGGCCACTTTATTGGCCGGCTTCGGCGCCTCCTCGGTCAAGACCGTGGGGACGAACCCCACCCGGCCGTCCCAATCCGGGAACTCACGATCCACAGTGAGCACCAGATTGGCCCCTAGGGACTGCCACATGTCGAACTCATAGGTATAACACAAATCCTGGGGCGATCTGGCTCCGTAAATGACGGTGATATCCCCGAACTCATCTCTTTTGTCCAGCATGGTCAAGAGCAGGGTCCGCAAGGGAGCCATGCCGATCCCACCGCCGACAAAGAGAATCTCTTTGCCCTTCATCGACTCCAGGGGAAAGGAGTTGCCCAGAGGAGCCCGGACCCCGATCTGATCTCCCTCTTGCAAGGAATGCAGACGATTGGTCACCTCGCCGACCTGCATGACGCTGAATTGCAGATACTCCTTGCGTGTAGGCGGCGAATTGATGACAAAGGTGGATTCGCCAACGCCAAAGACTGACAACTGGCCCACCTGGCCGGGCTTGAAATCAAATTCCTGCATTCGCTTTTCATCGTTTAAGACCACCCGAAACGTCTTGATGTTCGGCGTCTCCTGAATGATCTCCTTGATAGTTGCTATATCAGGCAGATACGGATTGTTCATCATCAGCTGTCTCCTTGGCACGCAGGGCGATTTCCCGGATATCAACTGCCATGGGGCAGTGTTTGATACACCGACCGCAGCCGCAACAGGCGAAGACGCCCTCATGCAGTTCCGGATAGTAGCTAAATTTATGTCCAACTCTGTTCCGCAAGCGGTGTGCCTTGGTCATCCGGGGGTTGTGTCCGCTCCCTTCAAGGGTAAAGAGATAGGACATGCAATTGTCCCAGGTCCGTATCCGTTTTCCGGTCAACCCATAGGCCTCATCAGTGATATTAAAACAATAGCAGGTCGGACAGAGATAGGTGCAGGCACCGCAACTGATGCATTTGGCCGACACGTCGTTCCAGAAATCCAGATTGTCGAATATCTGCAGCAGGCTGGCTGGGACATCGGAGATGTCCGGGGCTTCTCCCAATTCTTCCCGAACCCGGGCCTGAATTGTATCCGCCTCTTTTTGCTGTTCACCAGAGGCCTTTGTGCCCCCGGCCTGTTTGATCAGCTGATCACCTTTGTCAGTTACCGATTGAGCCAGGTATCCGCCCTGTACAGGGAAGAGCATGATATCCGAACCTTCACTGTCTGCTGGATGGCTGCCCACCCAATGACAGAAACAGGTATTTTCGACTTGATCGCAGGCGATGGTTATAAAAGCCGTATTTGCCCGCCTTGCTTTGTAGTAGGGATCTGTGATTGTATCGCTGGTAAAGACCCGGTCATAAATCACAAATCCTCGTGTTCCACAGGGACGGGCCCCAAAAACCACCACCTTGTCCTCAGGAACATCTTCTTTGACTTCCAAGGGCTGGGTTTCAGGATGCTCTGTATCCTTTTTGTACCGATACTTGAGCAGCGTCTCCGTCTGGGGGAAAACAGCTTCTTTGGGCGGGGCGGTAGCCTGATGCTCCAAAACAATTTGTGTTTGAGCATCATACGGCACAAACTTGACAGCCCTGTCTACCGAGGCCGGCACCAGGACTGTGGCTTGGGAGCTCATGTCCTCCAGCCACTTGCTGATATCCTCATGGGTCAGATAGGTCTTAGCCGCCATTACCATCCTCTCTCGTTGATATTGGCCTCTTCAACCTTGAATGTGAGCAGGGGAGGTACTGCTTCCGGATCCACACCCGCTTCATAGTCAAAGAGTTCCTTGATTTCCCGGTTCAACTTCTGGCGCAGGCTCAAAATGGGAATATTCATTGGACAGGCTCGCTCACATTCTCCGCATTCGGTGCACCGGCCAGCCAAATGCATGGCATGGACGAGCTGAAACATCCATTTCTGTTGAACATCTGTTTCCTGACTTAACCAATGCGGCTCCCTGGTGTCGGCGATACAGTGATCGCGGCATACACACATAGGACAGGCATTGCGGCAGGCATAGCAGCGGATGCAGCGATCCATGTGGTATTGCCAATAGGCAAAGCGCTGCTCAAGGCTCATGCCCTCCAAGGCCTGCAATGCGTCCGATTCCCCCTGGCCGCAAATTGCAGGTCCGCCGGATGGGCTGAAATCGTGGTCACACAAAACCGGTGACGCATAGGGATTGGTTTGGCACTTGGACAGGAGAAGATCCTTTATTTCCAAAACCGACGATCCATCAGGAGTTGTGATCTCCATTTTCCCGTCACTAAAATTCACCCCGGTAATCCGCCCCACAAAACCAAACTCATCATTGACCCTGGTCAAATCAACAGCCCCGGAGCAAGGCAGACCAAATATGACCAGGTTTTCCCGTTTGATCAGCTTTTCCTGTATCAATTCCACAACCGAACGGCTGTCGCAACCCTTGACCAGAATCCCAACCTTTTTGTCCTTCATCCCGGGCAAATACGAGGCCAGGTTCTGGGCGCACAATGGATCGTAAATCAGCTGATCCACGTCCTTTTCTGTGCGCATGAAATGCGGGGTGGCGTGCAAGGGATCAAATCCCTGTTTCCAGCCGATAACGCAATCCAGGTTGGGAAGCTCTTCTTTTATTTTGGCTTTCACATCTTCAAGCAGACTCACAATCTATGCCTCCTAGAAATCTTTACGATGTGCCTTTGGCACATCGTAAGTATTTCTGTCTTCTGTCCTCCAAAGTTTTTTTGCCCTACCCGCCCCACAGTTTCATCCTTGATAAGCCCTGTAAAACAATTTTTTGGGCCCTTGGACCCAAAAAATGTCGATTCCTACCCGGCCTCTGCCATCAGCTTCTTGACGTCCGTAGTCTGCGACACCTTGGGGGCAGGACCCAGTTCATGAATTTGCTCTGTAAATTTGCTGACCACGGTCTGCCAGCGCTGCCCTTCCGAAGCCGAGACCCAGGTATACTCAAACCTGCGACCATCAAATCCCAAAAGCGGCAACAGCCGTTTGGCCAGCTCCAGACGCCGTCGGGCGTAAAAATTGCCTTCGGAATAGTGGCAGTCCCGTGGATGACAGCCGGAGACAAGGACCCCGTCAACACCGGATAAAATAGCCTTGAACATAAACAAAGGATCCATCCGGCCGGTGCAGGGCAAACGGACAATGCGAAGATCCGTTGGTTGGCTGAGCCGGGCCACCCCGGCGGTATCCGCTCCTCCATAGGAGCACCAATTGCACAAAAATCCAATTATTCGAAGCTCTCTTCCATCATGGGCTGACATAGAGCGTTGACCTCCGCAAGAATCTGATTATCGGTAAAGTGCTGCAGCTGAATGGCTTTTTGGGGGCAGGTCACAGAACATAGCCCGCATCCCTGGCAGATGGTCTCAATGACTTCGGCCTTGGGGTTGCCACCCCGGTCCTGGATTTCCTGAATCGCTCCGAACGGACAAGTCTGGATGCACTTGCCGCAACCCACGCATCGGGCCTGATTGACCTGGGCTACCTGGGGATCGGATTCCAATTGATCCCTGGAGAACAGGGCCAGGATTTTGGATGCAGCGGCAGAGCCCTGGCCTACTGAAGATGGTATGTCTTTGGGTCCTTGGCAGCATCCGGCTAAATAAACTCCGGCCGTATTGGTCTCCACCGGCTTCAGCTTTGGATGGCTTTCCATATAAAAACCATACGCGTCGTAGGAGATGCGTAACGTCTCGGCCAACTGGCCGGCACCGACCGAACTCTCCGCGCCCACAGCCAGGACCACCAGATCGGCCTCAACTTCCACC
>CAYZLB010000055.1:0-16339 GCA_964479235.1 uncultured Desulfohalobiaceae bacterium | reverse complement strand
ACGGCAACATTGCCTCCGCCGATGACGGCAAAACTGTCTGCATCGATACCTTCTTCCTTGTTGATCCGCTGCAAGAGGTCCAGTCCATCCAGGATCATGGGGGATTGGGGAAGCTCCGGAGGACGAACCGAGGACCATAAGCCAGGGGCGCAGAAGATTGTGTCAAACTCCCGGCCCAGGACAGGCAGGTCATTTTCGTGGACCGGATGGTCAAGACGCAGGGTTATGTTGAGTGAGTGAATAAGGCTTTCGATCTCCTTTTGCAGGATCTCCCGGGGCAGGCGGTAGGCTGGAATCCCATACCTGAGAAGGCCTCCCGGCTCTGGTTCACGTTCAAGGATTGTGACCTGAATTCCAGCGGAGGCCAAAAAAGATGCCGCAGACAACCCCGCAGGACCGCTGCCGATTATGGCCGTTTTCTCCGGACGCTTTTTTGGGGGCCGGGGAAAAGGCCGGTCAAGGCCATAATCCCCGACAAAACGCTCCACGCAGCCGATGAGGACTTCCTGGTCGTGTCCGCTTCGTCTGCACTCCTGCTGGCAGAAATTGGGACAGACCCGGCCGGTGACAGCTGGCAGCGGGTTATGCCGGCGAAGAAGATGTAATGCCCGGTCCAGGTCCTGATCAAGGACTGCCTGCATCAGGCCGGGAATGTCGTTTCCAAGCGGGCAGGCATTCCGGCAGGGAGGCAGACGGTCCTGGAGGACCGGGCGAAAAAATTTCCAGCTTCCGGTCAGGTTGGTGTCTGTCGTGGTCAAGGAAATCGGGGCTTCTCGAATATCTCCGGGGGCAACCACACTTTCCTGGTTAATGGCTTCCATCGATGCCTCCATAAATTTTTGTCCTCGGACAAAAATTTATTTAATTGTCTTGGTGGTCGAAAACACGTTGCCTCCTTACCGCATAGACCCCTAAATAGAGGGATATCTGTTACGGCTCTTGAGCCTGTTCGTAAGCCCTTTGCAGGGCCTGCCTGTTGCCCTCCAGGTTGCTGGGTATGAAGCGGGGCAGGGCCTGGAGCAGGCTTTCAACCTGGATCAGTTTGCTGACCCGGGCAAAGGCCCCAAGGATAGGGGCGTTGACCAAAGGCATGGTCCTGGAACCGAGATTGAACTCCAAGGCAATGGCACTGACATTGATCGTGATCACCCGGCAGGATTCCTGCAGGCTCGGATAATGGGAAGGGGGTTTGTCGCTGTTGATGAGCAATATCCCCTGGGGATCGATACCTGAGGTCACATCTACGGTTTCGGCCAGTTTGGAGGATAAAACCAGGACATGGTCTGGAGAGACCACTTGGCTGCGCAGGGTGATTGGATGATCAGATACCCGAACAAAGGCTGCAACAGGGGCCCCCCGCCGTTCAGCCCCAAAAGTGGGAAAGGACTGGGCGTACTTTTTTTGGATAAAAAAGGCGTAGGCCAGAATCTGGGAGGCAATGACCGCTCCCTGCCCCCCACGGCCATGAATGCGGATTTCCAGCATGGTGTGCCTCGTTCGACGTCAGCTTTACCTCCGGCAAATCTGACATATGATTTGGGCCAAAGAGCCCCAAAAATGTTTTGCCACAAAACAATAAATATTTCAGCTCTGCGTCACGCAGAACTGAAATATTTATTGGGAGACAGTGACCAAGGCCTTGGCCGGGGAGTCACTAACCGCCCGGAAACCATGGAGCTGGTCGGAGTCAAAATACAAACTGTCTCCAGGGTTTAGGACAATGGTCTGCTCTTGGGTTGAGAATTCCAGCTGCCCCTCCAGAACAAAGGCAAACTCTTCTCCGTCATGGCTGAACTGGATCACTTCCTCCTGGTCTTTGACCTCAAAAGTGACCACAAAGGGTTCCATCTTTTTGAACGGTTTGGGAGCAGCCAGGGCTTCGTAGGTATAACCCAACCGGGCCTTGCCCTGCACGTGACGTCTTGGAGAAATGATCCGCTCATCACTTCGCACGACTGCAGTTTTGACCTCCTGGACCTGATCCTGAAAGAAAAAGCTGATGTCTGTATCCAGGCTGTTGGCGATCTTGAGCAGGGTGGATATGGGCGGAGAGATTTGCTCCTTTTCGATCTGGGAGATAAGAGGTTTTGACAGCCCTGTCTTTTCCGCCAGTTGTTGTAGGCTGAGCCCCTTGTTGGAGCGCATGTGCTGGATTTTTTCCCCAATTCCCAGCTGTCCGAGATCCTTGCGAATGGAGGATGTACCCATAACGACCCCTTGAGATATGTTCGGTGTTCAGCTTTGTTACCGTGAAATCCTCTTTTTTTTGCCCCAAAGCGGGCAAAAAAAGAGGATTTGTCAGTTATGTATGTAGAGTGAATTTCCAGGCGCACCACCAGTCCTCCGGGTGTTCATCCGGGGGACAGCCGATGCATTCGGTGACAATCCGGCTGTCAATGGCCGTGGCAAAATAAGGATATTCGACCAGCCCGGCTGTTTTGCACGGATAATCCGGAAGTCCCTTTCTTTTTCTGGCTGCCTGAACCCGGCATTCGTTCATCCGAAAAATTATGGTTGATTCATCGACTTCTTCAATGGATTGGACGTTGACCCGGGAATACATGCGCAGCTGCAAAGCGGTCTTCAAACCTTCCAGCCCCGGATGTTCGGGCATGCCCACCAGTTTTTTTATTCGCATGGCTTCATATGGAGAAAATCTGGTCCAGCAGGTGTCGTTGCATCGTTTGGCATCATTCATCCCAAAGCTGTTCTCCACAGCCTGAAACCAGACCCCGTCATTGGCCAGCCAATTTACAGACACAGAGTCAAGGATGGTCAACAGTTCTTCTCGGCTTTTATTCTTTAAGGCCACAGGCACCCCATCTTCCAGCTCAAAACCCAGGACTTTGGACAAGCGCTTGAGCATAATAGCCAGGGATGTGTCCCCTGCTTCGGCCTCGACATCGACCATATTCTTTGTTCCCAACTGGTAGTCGACCTGGCTGAGCCATAGCCCGTAATGAACCAGAGTGCGGCGAAAGCCCTCCATGACCCACTGAACCAGTTCGCTTTGAGACAATTCATCCAATGGCTTGGCGGAAATACGATTTGACATGACTTCTCCTTGGGTGTTTGTTTGCCGGATATATAAGCATGATGTACGGTTTGCGGTCAAGGGGCCGGCGTGGTGGGAAATGTTGGAAGGCGATTGTATACTATTATTTTGTCCTGTTGGGGTGGCCTTGGTCCTGGGCAGCAAACCAGGTCTTGATTTTTTCTTTTTTCCTGGCCAAAATCTCGATTTCTGGTATATGCAGCCCAGGATGGAACGGAGTGTTCAAAAACTGTCCGGAATGCTTTTGCCCAAAGACATAATCTCAAAACCAGGAATAGCTGTACAATGGAACCGATACTGCAAGTACTCAATGGTTTTGCCGACAAACTGACCAAAAAGGAAAAAAGGTTGTCGGATTTCATCCGGACCCATCACAGCCAGGCCTTTTTGCTCAAATCAAAAGATTTGGCGCTCCGGGCCAATGTTTCTGAGGCCACAATTTCCAGGTTTGTCCGCAAACTTGGTTTTTCCAGCTACATGGCTTTCAGGGATGAACTGGCCAGGCAGGCCATGGAAAATTATTCCACCAGTAATCGGCTCATGGCCCTTTCAAATCAGGTGGAGGCCGGGCAGCATGTGTTGGAGCGGATAGCGGAACACGATACGGACAACCTGCGACAAATGTCTGCTTTGGTTTCAGAGGCCAAGTTTGATCAGGCAGTAGAAGCCCTGTGTTCTGCCAACACGATTCATGCCCTGGGGCTGCGTTCCTGTTTCGGCCTCTCCTACCACTTTTATTTTTGCCTGCGTTTTTTTCTGTCCAATGTGTCTTTGTTGTGGTCAGGGACCGGGGATGTGCCTGAAAAGATGTTGACCGCACAAAAGGACGATGTGGTTTTGGCCATCAGCTTCAAGCGGTATACCCGGGAGACCGTGGAAATGACCAAGGCCATTAAGTCCAGGGTGAAAACCGTGATCAGCATAACAGACAGTGAACTTTCACCCATAGCCCAACTCTCAGATATTTTCCTCCTTGTGCCCACACGTTTGCCGTTGTTTCTGGAATCATACACCGCTACGCTGAGTCTGCTCAATGCCCTGATCGGGGGGGTGGCCCTAAAGAAAAAGGACGAAGCCCTGCCGGCCCTGGAGAGGCTTGAAGAGGCCCTGGCTGAGTTCGATACCTATGTGTAAAGAAACAGCACCGTTTCGGCCCTGTCTTTTTATCCCCAGAAAACCATCCCCGCCTGATAGACTGCGACAGCAAGGGCAAAGGCTAGCCCGGTGTTGAAAATAAGGCTGAACAAAGCCCATTTTTTTGATGTTTCCCTGGCCATGGTCACCAGGGTGACAAAACAGGGTGCGTAGAGAAGGACAAAAACCATCAGGCTTATCCCTTTGATCTGATTCCAACTGGGATCTTTGGCCAGGCGATCTGAGAGAGAAGAGCTTTCCGCATCTCCATCCTGTTCACCTAAAGAATAGGCCGTGCCCAGAGCGGAGACAATAACTTCCTTGGCCGCGACCCCTCCGACCAGAGCAATATTGGTCTTCCAGTCAAAACCAGCCCATGTGGATACCGGTTCCAGCCAGGTACCAATCCGACCGGCGACAGTGGATTGCAATTGTTCGACATTTTTTCGGGTTCGGACCTCTTGAATCTGGTCCTTGATCGCAGAGCGCTCAGGGGCATCAGCGGCTTCCAGTATCTGCTCCAAGGTGTGAATCCGGCTGGTGTGATTTTCAGCTTTTTCCTCCGGTAGACCGGGAAAGGTCATGGCCGCCCAAATGAGTATAGATATGGCTAGAATAACTGTTCCTGCCTTTTTGATATACTGCCATCCCCTTTCCCAGGTGTGGATCAAAAGACCTTTGAACGTGGGCATGCGGTAGGGCGGCAGTTCCATCACGAACGGGGTGGGTTCGCCCTTGATCAGGGTGGAACGGAGAATTCGGGCCACCAGCAAAGCCACAACCCAGCCGGCTAGGGTGGTCCAGAACAGGACCTGGGCCGCATGTTGTGGGAAAAAAGCCCCGCTGATGAGCAAGAACACAGGGACCTTGGCCCCGCAGCTTAAGAAAGGAGCGGTGAGGACTGTGGCCAGCTTCTCTTTGGGACTACGCAGGGTGCGGGCGGCCATCAGGCCAGGGACTGCGCAGCCTCCTGGAATTCCTCCGGAAATGATAAATGGCATGACCGAGCAGCCGTGCAGGCCAAAGACCCGCATGACCCGGTCCAGCATATAGGCCATACGAGCCATGTATCCGGAGTCTTCCAAAAAAGAGAGGAAAAAGAACATGATCAGAATCAGGGGCACAAAGCTGAGCACACCACCTACCCCGTCAATGAGTCCGGAGACAATAAGGGACTGCAGCAGTCCGGGCGGGATGAAGCCCTGGACTGTATCTCCCAGCCAGGAAAAGAAGGACTCCAACCATCCCAGAGGGGCTTCTCCCAGGCCGAAGGTGAGATAAAACAAGAGGTAGAGAACCACAAGCATGATCCCTGGTCCCAAAACCCTTTGGGTCAAGATCTTGTCCACTTTGTCTGAAAAAGATATCCGGCTTAAGTTCCCTTTGCGCTCAACGACTCCTTGTTTGAGCAAAGAAGTGATGAATCCATAGCGGTAATCTGCAATGAGGGCCTCGGGATGTGTGTCCAGGGTTTTTTGGCAATGATTGTTGACGGTCTCAAACATGGCTTCCAGTTCTGAGGCTACGGCCTGGTCTTCCTCACGGCCCAGCCGCCTGATCTCCTCATCCTCTTCCAGGTATTTCAAGGCGATCCAGCGGGCAGGATACCTGTGGGTCAAAAATTTCTTTTCTTCAATCTCGGCAGCCATGTTTTCCAGGACCGGATCCAGGTCAGGACCATAGGAGATATTCAGGGGCTGCCAGGACATGTCCCGGCGCTGCAGAGCCAAGCTGACCGCTTCATCCAGCAGGTGTTCCTTGCCTTTGCCTGTGCGGGCAATAGTTTCTACCACCGGGTTGCCCAAGAGTTTTGAGAGTTTGTCTGTATTTATGGTTATGCCCCGCTTGGTCACCTCGTCCATCATATTCAAAACGACCAAGACAGGAATTCCCAGTTCCATGAACTGCACTGTAAGGTACAGGTTCCGTTCCAGGTTGGAGGCATCCAGGACGTCTATGACCGCTTGAGGTTTGTCTTCAACCAGAAAGTTACGGGCTACAAGTTCTTCCTGGGAATAGGTGGTCAGGGAATAGGTGCCGGGCAGATCGACAATGTGCAGTCCATGTTCCTTGTGACGGATGATGCCTTCCCGCTTGTCCACGGTAATCCCGGGGTAATTGCCTACCTGCTGTCTGGACCCGGTCAGGGTATTAAACAAGGTTGTTTTGCCGGAGTTTGGATTGCCGGCCAAGGCGAGAGTAAATTTTTGGGCCATGGAAGTCTCGTTATGTATCATTTAGAACTTACAAGGGGTTGGTTTCCCTACGTGAGTGCAGGGAACAATATGCACCCGACGAAAGCAGGTCAAGAGGGAATTTGGGTGACCTAACTCTGGCTATAGTGTACGGACTTTCAGAAATTTTGACAAAAAATTTTAAAAAGTCATTGACAAAAGAAAAAAGCTTATTGTAGATTGTCGACAAAATACGGATGAGATAATTGAACAGCGTAACGCGTTGGGGTCAAGGAGCTGAACAAGCTGATCCTGAAAAATACTCGGGTCGTTGTGCAGGGCGTTACGGGCACCTTGGGCTTTATATCTCCGGAGGTGGTCCGCTTAGGAATGGCCGGAGGTCCTGCCGTGGATGTCAAGAAGGCCTATATGCCCGGATCAGTGGGGATAGCCTCGCGAAGCGGAGGAATGACTACAGAGGTGGCTAACCTTCTGACCACCAATGGCATAGGTCAGAGCACGTGCGTTGGGGTTGGCGGGGACGCAGT
This sequence comes from uncultured Desulfohalobiaceae bacterium, assembly GCA_964479235.1. GTDB lineage: Bacteria > Desulfobacterota > Desulfovibrionia > Desulfovibrionales > Desulfothermaceae > Desulfovermiculus. The sequence goes on along the minus strand of CAYZLB010000055.1, from coordinate 9,428 downwards.
TGTTGGATCGAACTTTATAGATTTGATCAAGCTTTTTGAAGAGGATCCGGATACTCAGGCAGTCGTGGTTTTCAGTGAGCCTGGTGGGGTGGTTGAAGAGAAGCTGTCTGAGTATGTTGCGGACTTGTTTTCGGACCTACCCAAAATTCTTAAAGAACAGATCAAAGGGGTGTAAGCATGGAACTTCATGCGGTCCAAAAGAAGATCTGGTCCGCAGTCAGTGAGCTGTTGGCTGATGAACAGGTGGCCAGTCCGGATCACGTAGAACGGATGACAACCTGGTGCCAAAATCTGGCTCAAAGTCAGGATGTGGATATAGAGGCCCTGACGGCTGGGGCCCTGGTTCACGATGTCGGAGTGACTGTGGACAGAAAGACACACTATAACGCCGGCCTGGAGCTGGCCCGGCAGATCCTGGTCCAGGGCGGGCTGGAAGAAGAAAAGATTGAACCTGCCCTACACGTTATGGAAGCGCACAGCCGCTATGGAGGTCCGGAGCCGGAAACGCAGGAGGCTAAGATCGCCCAGGATGCTGACGCGCTAGAATACATCGGGGCAGTGGGGATTGTTCGGGCTGTTGTTCGTGGCCTCAACGACGGGTCCTTCAGCGGGAGGGCCGCGGACTTTGCTCAGTACCTGCGCGAGTTGCTGAACAAAGTCAGCCCTTCATTTCATACTCGCGAAGCGGAAAAGTATGGGCAGTCCAGGATCAATTATATGGAACGCTTTGTACAACAACTGGAACATGAACTGTGTACCAAGGAGGAGTCATGACCGCCCTGGAACCCGTTCGAAGCATACTGTTCGTTCCCGGCAATAGAGAAGACCGAATCGATAAGGCCCTGCAGTCCCAAATATTTATCGAATCGTCACAGAAAGAATCGATAACCAGAGATTGTTCACTGTTGCCTTTGGCGCGGCGGATTTTACCCTGGATATGGGCATTGAGATGACTTTTACAGCCGAGGAGCAGATTTAGCCGCGGTCCAGGATTGCGGTAGCGTGCTGCTGCGCGGCAAGGGTATCTCCGCCCATAGACTCGCCCTTTATGCTGGACATCAAGAATATTGAGGCTTTGGAAGCCGATGCACGACGTTCTAGGCAGCTGGGATTTCATGGGAAGCTGTGCATCCACATATTCAAGGCCGACAACGATGCAGTAGCCATAACAGAAGAAAACGAAGATGAATGCACATTGTGCGAGAGATGTCTGGAGGAATGCGGGCAGGATGCGATTGAGATAGTAAAACTCTATGCATGAAAGATGGTTTTACGTAACTAAATTACTACAGTGCAGGTATACTTTCGTATGCAGTTAGATATCGGCAACATCAAATTTCAAAATGCCGCTTTGGGTGAAAAGATAACCGATGTACTCACCGAGGCAATACTGGAAGGCAAGTTTAGCAGCGGGCAACAGTTAATTGAACAAGACTTGCAGAAAATCTTCGACGTAAGCCGCTCCCCTCTCCGAGAAGCGTTTCGAATTCTGGAAAAAAGGGGCTTGGTCCGAATCGTCCCTCGCAAGGGCACATTTGTTAAGACAATCACCCGCAAGGATATTGAAGACAACTTTCCGGTTCGTGCTTGCTTGGAGGGACTAGCCGCAAGTGAGGCTCACTCCAAAATGAATGAGAAAACACTTGATGACCTGAAATTTGAAGTAGATAGAATGAAAGATGCTGCAGAAAAAATTGAGCCTAAATCTTTTTGGCATCATCATTCAATCTTTCATAATATATTTATCGAAGCCTCAGAAAACCAAGTCTTAATTGATACCCTCCACAACTTGCGCATGCACAGCTTGTGGTATCAATTTTCTTATAAGTACTATCAGGAAGACTTGGAAAGGGCCTATAAGATCCATTGGAACATTTTTCAAAAGCTTACGGATCCTGAGGCCGACATCAAAGAAATTGAACATCTCGTACGTGATCATATAGAAGTGGCTTTAAGTAATTTTTTGAGTTACTTGGAAGCTCAGGGTGAGGAAACATAAACGGTCGTGGAGTGCACAATGCGTAATTCGTTTTCGTCATATCTTGCAGACAAAAATAAGGTTGCTTCAACTGTTCAAAGCGGTCTTTTGGCTGTACCTGAGCTGGCCAACCGCTTCGGGTGGGCATATGTCTTAGCTTGGCTGCACCGAGTCTTTGGAGTAGTCCTTTCTGTCTACTTTCTCTTTCACATCGTGACCCTCTCTTCTCTGGAAGCCCCAGCAAAGTACACAGAAAAAATGGAACTCTTCACCACACCTTTTTTTCTTTTTCTGGTTTGGGCTTTATCCCTGCCACTTATGTTTCATGCTATCAACGGCGCTCGTCTTATGCTGTATGAAAGCTTTGGGATACGAAATGACGGTCTACTCATGCGGTTATGCGTTACTTGTGTTTTATTATATTCATTGTTTCTTGGAACCATGATGATTTTTGGGAATCAAGATGTAACTCCTCTATTCTTTTGGGGATTATCATTCTTGATCGGGGCCGTGGTTACTTTTCAATTATGGAATACCCTAAGATCTACAAGACATTCCTTGTTCTGGATTGTACAACGAATAACCGCAGCCTATTTGCTCATCCTCATCCCTGCCCATATGCTCTTCACACATCTGAATATTTCCATGGCCCATGATGCAGCCGTGGTAACTCAACGAATGAGTATGGGCTTTATCAAGTTTGTGGACATCACCCTTGTAGTGGCAATTGCCTATCATGCTGCATATGGCCTTATATCAATAAGTAAAGACTATTTGGAGAACAAGAGTTTGTACTCAAGAGGCTTGTCTGTAGTCATCATTTTACTCATGGGCGTTATGGCGCTCTGGGGAATAAACATAGCGTGTACCGCTGGATGAAGGATTGAATATGCCCAGAAAATTTGCTTTTCAAGATCGTATTTCATGCGACGTTCTCGTTGCTGGGGCCGGCGGTGCTGGTCTGCGCTGTGTGGCGGAGATTCTGGAGCACAAGCCTGAAACCAACATATTGGTAGTCACCAAGGTGTCTCATCCACAAAAGTCACATACAGGAACCGCTCAGGGCGGCCTGGCTGCGGTTGACCCGAATGATCCCGTAGATTCTCCGCTGTATCACATGTTTGATACCTGGAAAGGTTCGGACTGTACCGCTGACCAAAACGTGGTCAAGCAGATTGTTGCGTCAGCCTGGGATGAAATCTTGTGGCTTGAGCGGCGGGGGATGTTTTATACCAGAAATGAAGAAGGCAAGCTGGCCAAGAGGACTTTTGGCGGGCATACCATCCGTTTTGGCGAGAGCTCCGCTTTCCGGGCGGTGTTTGAATCGGACCGGACAGGAAAAGGGATTTTGGACACCATGTGGGGAGAGGCTGTAAAGCAAGGTGTGAAGTTTTATAACCAGCATCTGCTGGCCGAGCTGGTGTTTGACAAGGGGATTTGCACTGGGGCTGTTCTCTTTAATCAAAAAGAAGGACGTTTTTTGTATGTAGGTGCAAAGGCAACGGTTTTGTCCACCGGCGGGAGCGGGCAGGTGTTTCGGGTGACCACAAACTGCCGGCACAATACGGGTGACGGGCTCGGGGTCGTTTTGCAGCATGGGCTTCCGGTCATGGATCCGGAGGCGGTCCAGTTTCATCCCACTGGAATTGTAGGGCCGGGAATACTGGCCAGTGAAGCCTTGCGCGGGGAAGGGGGGATTCTGCGGAACAAGGACCTGGAACCATATATGGAGAGGTATGCGCCCAAAATGAAGGACTTGGCTCCGCGGGATGTGGTCTCCCGGGCCAATGAGATAGAAATACGCGAGGGACGCGGCATCTTGAATCCTGATCACAACATCGAGCATGTGTGGATCGATCTGCGCCACCTCTCTGATTACGTCCACGATGTCAAGCTGAGGGAGATCTCCACGTTTTTCAAGAAGTTCGTCAACATAGATCCCAAAACACAGCTGGCGCCAGTCCGGCCAAGCAATCACTACCACATGGGGGGTATCCCCACTACTCTGCACGGTGAGGTACAGGATTGGGCACTCAATACCATTCCCGGGCTCTACGCGATCGGCGAATGCGCCTGTGCAAGCTTTCACGGGTTTAACCGCCTGGCAACCAACTCGATCCTGGAGCTCATTACCATGGGCAGGATCGTAGGTAACAAGGTCTTAGAAAACCTGAAAGAAGCGACCCGGGCGTCGGAACCGTCTGCCGAAGCCGGAGAGCATACCTTTACCAAGTTTTCGAGCTACCTAAGTGCCAAGGGGTCGCATAATGTGGACAAGTTGAAATCCGATATGCGCAATATAATGAGCGATAAAGTCGGGGTGTTTCGTAATGAAAAGGATCTTTCCAGTGCGCTGGATACCCTGCAAGAGCTTCAGGAGGCTGCTCGAACGATCCATATGGAATGCACATCCTTGATCTACAATCAGGAGCTTGTCCAACGTTGGGAGCTTGATAATCTGCTGTCGGTATCCTTGGTCATAACCAAGTCTGCTCTAGAACGGAGAGAATCCAGAGGCGCGCATACCCGGGAGGATTACCCGGAAAGGGATGATGCATTCAACTATCATACCTTGGCCCGGATCTCCGCTCCCGGCGCGGTTGAGCTGTCCAAGCGATCGATCAATATGGATATATACGAATCCGGCGGAGAATATGCGGAGAAGTTCGGCTTTATTGCCCGAAAATACTAAAAAATGGAATATCGAGGAGACGTAAAATGGGGCTCGTGGATATAACTTTGAACATACGCCGCTATGATCCGGATAACGATCGGACCTGGTGGCAAGAGTACGCTGTCACAGTCGGCGAGATAATGCGGTTTGTGGATGTATTAAGAACCATTAATACAGAACTTGATTCATCATTGGCCTGGAACTCCTCCTGTGAGCACGGGCAATGCGGGACCTGCTCAGTTTTGGTCAACAAGTCTCCGGTTCTGGGCTGCGAGCTCCTTGTCCAGCGGGCCATCGAAAGGTTCGAGACCACTCATTTCCATGTGGAGCCCTTGTCAATTGCCCCGGTCATTCGGGATTTAGTTATAGATATTGAGCAAGCCTACTCTCGAGTGCATGAGGCCAAGCCGTATCTTATCAAGCCGGCGCCGTTGCGCGAAGACGAGTCCTACAGCACGCTCTTCCCACGGAGCCAGGAGGCCTTTTTTGACGCCACCCGGTGCATAAACTGTTTTTGCTGCGCCCAGGCCTGCCTGAGCAGCCATCACAGCTTCATCGGCCCCAATGGGTCCATGGCCAGTGTAGTGCGGCTCATGGATCCGCGGGAGACGGCCCGAGACGAACGGCTCAAGCTGCTGTACAGCGACCGTGGGCTGTATAGATGCCACACTTCACGGGCCTGTTCCCATGTCTGCCCCAAAGAGATAGATGTGGCCCATTTCCTGGCCCTGGGCAAGCAGGGGCGCTTTGACCAGGACAAAAACTCGAAGAAAGGATAGAACATGACTGAGCTCACCAAAAACATCGGCCAGTTTATTGCTGGGACCCGGGCCGAGGATATTCCGGCTGAGCATATGGAAAAGGCCAAGATATGCATTTTAGACTGCCTGGGAAGCGCCTTGGGAGGCATCAACGATCCGGCGAGCAAGCATATCATCAACTATGTCCGCAAGTACGGCGGAAAGAGCTCGTCTTCAATCTGGGGTGCGGCGTATGCCGCTGATCCGGCCAGCGCGGCTCTGGCTAACGGAGTCATCGCCCATGCCCTGGATTTTGACGATTATCACGAGGAAACGGTTATTCATGCCACCTCGGTCTGCCTGCCGGCACTTTTAGCTGTGGCCGAGCAGAGACGATTAAGCGGAAACGATCTGCTCGCCGCTCTGGTTGTGGGCATTGATGTTGCCGTTCGCCTGGGGAAGGCCTTTGGCAGCTACCACTATGAGCTGGGCTGGCACTCGACATCCACTGCTGGAAGATTCGGTGCTGTGACCGGGATATGCAATCTGATCAAGCTCAGCGAAAAAAAAGTTGTCAACGCCTTGGGCATATGCGGTACTCAGGCTGGAGGCGTGCGCCAAGTTTTCGGAACAATGTCCAAGCCGTTAAATGTTGGCAAGGCGGCTATGGATGGAGTGCTTTCCGTTTTTCTGGCTGAGGACGGATTTACCAGCTCGAGGCACATCATTGAGGGAGAGCTGGGCATGCTCACGGTGTTTACCGAGCACGCCCATGAGCATGAAGTCCTGCGTGGTCTCGGATCCTTGTGGTATATCGATCAGATAAGCTTCAAGCCTTATCCAACCTGCGCCTGAACCCATTCGGCGATAGGTCTCCTGGAGGAGATCCATGCAGAAAGAACCCCGAATCTTGATCAGGTCACCAAGATCTATATCGAGACAGGGCCAGTTGCATTTAGCTCGGCAGGGATACGAAAGCCTGAGCTCGGGGTTGAGGGGAAGTTCAGCCTCTGGTTTTTGGCTGCCTTGGCCCTTGCTGAAGGCAAGGTGTCTCTAGATAAGTTTACGGATCAGAAGGTACAGGATCCTGCTCTGCAAAAGCTTTTGTCCAAGGTGGATGCGCATCTGGTTCGAGAGCGGAAGTTCGGGGCACTGGTGGAAGTGCATCTCGCAGACGGACAAAAGATCGAGAAGAGCCGGGAGCATCCCAAAGGCAGCCCGGATAACCCTTTGAGCTTTGAAGAAATCGAGGACAAGTTCAACAGCACGGCAGCCCCGCATCTGAGCGAGAAGCGAGCCCAAAGGCTGATTGAACAGGTGCGTGGCCTAGACCAGATCAAGGATGCATCGGCATTGGCCCGCAGCTTGAGCAGTTAACCAAGACTGTGCCCTTTTAGAGGCCGCTTTCTGAAGGAGGGGTATATGGGAACGACACGCAAGCTTGCCCAATTGTGCACCGAGATCGATTTCAACGGCTTGAGCCATGAGGTCATCGATCGGGTCGCCTATCTCTGCGTAGACTTTTTTGGTGTCGCAATCAGAGGGGCGGCAACCGAGTCCGCCCGTTGTGTGCAGCGAGCCATGCTCGAGGCCTATGATCCTGGCCCAAAAGATATGCCGGTTGTGGGCACGGATATGCAGTTAAACCCATTGGCTGCCGCCCTAGCCATTGGGACAGCAGCTCATTCCATCGAGCTCGACGATGTGGTCAATGAGGCCTCCCTGCATCCCGGGGTGGCCGTTTTCCCCGCCGCCCTGAGCGCGGCCTGGATGTCTGGAAAGAATGGACAGGAGCTGACAGCAGCGGTTGTGGCCGGATACGAGGTTATGATCCGCCTGGGCAAGGCTGTGGATCCCAAAGCCCACTACAGTCAAGGCTTTCATCCGACCGGGACCTGCGGCACTTTTGGGGCGGCTGTGGCTGCAGCCAAACTTATGGACTTGGACACTGAAGGCATTTGTAATGCTCTTGGGATCGCTGGCAGCCAGGCTTCCGGTTCCATGGAATTTTTGACCAATGGAGCCTATACCAAAAGGCTGCATGCCGGGTGGGCGGCAATGAGCGGACTGACCGCCGCCCTGCTGGCCAAACAGGGCTTCACCGGCCCGGATACGATTCTTGAAGGCAGACTGGGCTTCTTGCACTCCTATACGACCAATGCTGCCCCCCAGTACATATTGGATGACTGGGGATCGCGGTTTGAAGTCCTGAATACAAGCATTAAACCGCATGCCTGTTGTCGATACAAGCAGTCGGCAATAGACGGACTTTTATATCTTCGCAATAAACATAGTCTTTCTGCTCAAGATATCGAGGAAATACAGATCGGGGTCCTGGAGGCAGGTTTTTCCCTTATTGCCGACCCGATAGAAGCAAAACAGAATCCGAAAAGCATCGTTGACGCCCAATTCAGCATGCCCTTTGGAGCGGCGGTCGCTATTGTTAAGGGCCGGGCCTCCCTGTCGGAATACACAGAAGAAAATCTTCAAAACGAGGAGATCAAGCAGGTCATGAAGAAAGTGCTCTGCGTCCGGGATAAGGCCTTGGAAGCCGAGTTTCCCAGAAAATGGCCGGCGTCCGTTGCAATCAGAACTAGGGACAATGAACAGTACCAAACATGGGTCGATACTCCTAAGGGCGATCCAGATAATCCCTTGAGCTGGGATGAACTTATAAACAAGTTCAATGAATTGACAGCAGCCTATTATTCAGCAGGGCAAAGAGAGAAAAACGTCTCACTTGTCAGCTCCCTCAAAGATGAACTAGGTATGGATAGACTGTTCAATTCGCTGAGTAACAGGAGCTCTCCATGAATACAGACACTAGCGATCGTGCGGGGTGGGTAAGGGACTTGGTACAGGACTTCATTTCTACCTCGCCCTTAAACACACTGGAAGATGAAGTCATGGGCCCGGCCTGGGAAGAGGCTCTGGTCGGCTTTGCTTCCGGGGATGACCCATTGTGGATTCAATACAAAGAATATGTCGGAGCCTTCCATTGGACCCCATGGGAGGTCTTTACCCAGCACCATCCCGGAGAACCAACCCGGCCGGAGGAGCTGACCGTCATCTCCTGGATCTTACCTCAGAGGGCCTCTGTGCGCAAGGCCAATAGAAAGTCCAAGAGGTATCCATCCCCTGAATGGGCCAGGAACAGGGTGTATGGGGAAAAGTTCAACGAGGCCTTGCGCCAGCATATAACTGACTGCCTGCAGCACGCCGGATATTCGGCCATTTCCCCAATGCTGTCTCCCAGCTGGACCAGGGTTGTTTCCCAGCGTTTCTCTTACGCATCCTCCTGGTCGGAAAGACACGCAGCCCATGCCTGCGGACTGGGCACATTCGGGCTCAGCGATGGACTGATCACCCCAAGGGGCAAGGCCATGAGGGTGGGCTCGGTGGTGTCCAAGATAGCTATTCCGCCAACTCCCAGACCGTATTCGACACATCAAGCCTACTGTCTGTTTTTCAGTCAGGGCACCTGCGGCAAATGCATCGACCGTTGTCCAGCGAGGGCCATTACTGAGGCCGGCCATGACAAGGTCAAGTGCCGCCAGCACCTACTGAAGGGGAAGGAGTTCGTCAAGGAAAAGTACGGATTCGACGGCTATGGGTGTGGATTATGCCAGGTCGGAGTCCCATGTGAATCCCAGATTCCTGCCGGAACAGACCCAGAGGGCGATAAAGGATGAGGGTACAGAGCAGGAGTCTCGGAGCTTACAGAGGAGAGAAAAAATGAAGGTCGGTTTTGTCGGTCTGGGAAAAATGGGTCTGCCCATGGCAAAAAGGGTCCTGGCCGCAGGCTATGAGCTCATAGTAAACTTATCCCAGGGTGAGACAGAAGTTCGGTAAATCTAAGGTGTAGACCTGCTCTGCTTCCCAGGGCAGGCCCCCATGGGGGGCCTGAGGTTGCTTCAGTTAACAACATCTTTCTCAAGTACATATACCTGCTTCGGAGTGGATGCTGCCGGAACATTATAGACGGGGCTTTCATTCCACAGGGACGGTCGGAACCCTGGGGGCCTTGGCTGCAGGG